>NC_010296.1:5201996-5522395 GCF_000010625.1 Microcystis aeruginosa NIES-843 | reverse complement strand
AATGCGATCGCTAGTTTGCCAGAAGAAAAAAGACATAAAACAATTTATGTTATTACAACAGATACTCAAGTTGAAAATCCTCTTGTATCTACTTGGGTTAACAAATGTATAAAAAAATTGGAAATATCGGCGAAAGATCATCAAATACCTATTAAACCTTATCAGATCAATCCTTCTGTTAAGGAAACTTTCTGGGTTTGTTTGATTGGGAAGGGCTATCCCGCACCACGACGAGGATTTCGCTGGTGTACTGAACGGATGAAAATACAACCTGTTAATTATTTTATTCGAGATGTTGTTAGAGAAAATGGTGAGGCAATAGTTATTTTAGGTGCGCGAAAAACGGAAAGCTCCGCACGATCAGTAACCATAGAAAGACATAAAGTAGGGAGATTAAGGGAGCGTCTTAGCCCTCATACTCACTTGATTAATTCACTTGTTTATACTCCCATAGAAGATTGGCGTACTGATGAAGTATGGATGTACTTAATGCAGTGGGAAAATCCCTGGGGAGGAGATAACAAAGAATTATTAGCAATGTATCGAGGAGCGACTGCGGATAATGAATGTCCCCTAGTGGTAGATACTTCCACTCCTAGCTGTGGAGATTCGCGCTTTGGTTGTTGGGTTTGTACTTTGGTGAATAAAGATAAATCGATGGAGGCAATGATACAGAATGACCAAGAAAAAGAATGGTTACAACCGCTTTTAGACCTTCGCAACGAATTAGATATAGAAGATGACCGACCAAAACGGGATTTTCGCCGTATCTTTGGGAAAGTACAATTATTTGAAAGAAACTTAAATGGAGAAATATCGATCGAACCCATACCCGGTCCTTATACTAAACAATGGCGAGAATATTGGCTGAGAAGGGTATTAGAAGCTCAGGAGAGCGTGCGTACTAATGCCCCAGAGGAGATGAAAGATATTACCCTAATTACCACGGAGGAACTCAGCGAAATTCGCCGGATTTGGAGGGAAGAAAAGCACGAATTTGATGACCAATTACCGAAGATTTATAAACAAGTGACTGGAGAAACTTTTCAAGACCCGCGACCGGGAGCGGATAATAATCTTTTGGGGAGTGAAGAATGGGATATCCTCGCGGATATCTGTGCCGAGGATTCCATGCACCTAGAATTATTGGCTAAACTGATCGATACAGAACGTCAATATTTTCTAAAAATCTCTCGCAAGGGTATTTACAAAGACCTAGAAAAATGCTTTGAGTCTAGTTCTCGTAGTAAAGAGGAAGCGATCGAAAATGCTCGTTATGTCTATGATCTAAAGAATGCCGCTCAAAGTGGCAATATTGCTCAGGTGAAAGAACAACTCAAGGAGAGTTTTAGTGAACCGGAAAAAGACCCGCAAAAACAGTTAACTTGGGCCAGTATGAAATTCCCTACAACCGATGAGGAGGAAGAATAACGGGTTTATGTAGGGTTTGCTGAATAAATCTAACAACCTTGTTGGATAAGGTTTTTAGACTTTTTTTCCCTCAAAAAGTGCCGACCATTGGAGTGATTGGGGGGAAAATCCCTGGACTTTTTCCCTGAAAATTAGGTAATTGACCACATGAAAATGGGTAAAACCCCACACCCCACACCCCACACCCCACACCCCACACCCCACACCCTACCCCCACGAAAAACTTTTTGCCGCAAACCCTATGTAAACTGGCGATCGAGTTGACCATCAATAAAATTACTGTTTCCCGATGACGAGATGAAACCCTACCAAAAAATTCCTATTCGTGAATGTGGGGAACCCCTAGTACCTATACCCGCAGATAAGTTTGTTATTCCTTCTCCCCATGCTTACGAGAAATTAGGGGCCAATTATCGGGGTAAATCTCCCTATTTTTTGCGACAAGGGGTGTTAAATGCTCTGATTGACGCTCAAAACCGTCTGCAAGTCTATCAACCCGGTTGGCAAATTTTGATTTTTGATGCCTATCGACCGGTGGAAGTGCAACAATTTATGGTCGATTATAGTTTTCAGACTCTCCTAGACACAAGAGGATTAGCCAGAGAGAAACTATCGGAGGCAGAAAGTCAAGCGATTTTAACAGAAGTTTACACTATTTGGGCGTTTCCCAGCGATAATGCCGCCACTCCGCCTCCCCATAGTACCGGAGCGGCGATCGATATTACCCTGGTGGACGAGAAGGGACAAGCCATCGACATGGGGGGAGAAATCGATGAGATCAGTGAGCGATCGCATCCCGATTATTATATCGCCGCAAAAAGCCCGCGAGAACAGAGTTATCATCAAAAACGAGTTTTATTGGCTAAAGTGATGGAGGAGGCGGGATTTAGCCGACATAAGGGGGAATGGTGGCATTTTTCCCTAGGGGATCAGATGTGGGCCTGGTCGCTCGATCGAGCCTACGCCATCTATGGCAGAGTGGAGGATTAAGTAGGGTTTGCGGCAAAAAGTTTCTTGTGGGGACAGGGTGTGGGGTGTAGGGTTTTACCGATTTTGAGGGGGTCAATTACCTAATTTTCAGGGGAAAAGTCCAGGGATTTTCCCCCCAATCACTTCCGTCGCCGGTACTTTTTGATTGACAAAAGGTCTAAAAGTCTTACCCAACAAGGTTTTTAGATTTATTCAGCCCACCCTAGATCAATACTGATATACTAACAAAAGAAGACTCAAAGCTTAGACCAGCTTCTGATCGATGATCGCCAAAATTTGATCAACAAAAGCTTGGTGATCAACCACTGGTTTAGAAATATAACCATCGGCCTGACTCTGCTTGAGAAAATTCTCTCGATCGCCCTCCATAGCGTGAGCGGTGACGATAATAACGGGTAAATCGGCGGTTTCGGGGTTAGCTTTGAGAATTTGGCTGATTTTAATGCCATCTACCGCTTTCCCTTCATAGACACTATGGGAGAGGGAGACATCCATTAAGATCACGTCCGCTTCCTTATCCCGAGCAATACGAAGCACTTCTTCCACGTCTTCAGTCCCTTTGACCTCTAGACCACCTCGTTTGGTCAAAATTTTGGCAAAAACGCGAAAATTTATCGGGTCGTCTTCTACAATCAAAACAGTCGTCATAGGGATGCTCAGGGATAAACAAGGTTAAAACGGGCAAAATGCCTTATGATTCACAGCTAGACAGATTGAAAACGAGAGACTCATGGCCAAACAACTGGATTTCTTAGCTAGTGGTCAAATTATACCCACGGCCTTACACCAAGAGATGGAACGCTCCTATCTAGAATATGCCATGAGTGTGATCGTGGGGCGAGCCTTGCCGGATGTACGGGATGGACTAAAACCAGTGCATCGTCGCATATTATACGCTATGCACGAACTGGGTTTGACTCCCGATCGCCCTTTTCGCAAATGTGCGCGGGTGGTGGGGGATGTCTTGGGTAAATATCATCCCCACGGCGATCAGTCAGTGTACGAGGCACTGGTTCGTATGGTACAGGATTTTTCCAGTCGTTACCCACTTTTATCGGGCCATGGTAACTTTGGTTCGATCGATAACGACCCCCCGGCGGCCATGCGTTATACAGAAACCCGTTTGGCCGGCATCGGTGATCAGGCGGTTTTAGGGGGAATTAGCGAAGCTATCGTTAATTTTAGCAGTAATTTTGATAATTCTCAACAGGAACCGGTTGTTTTACCCGCTCAGTTACCGATACTGATTCTTAATGGTTGTTCGGGTATTGCGGTGGGAATGGCGACTAATATTCCCCCCCATAATTTAGGGGAAGTGGTGGAAGGTTTAATCGCTTTGATTGATAATCCCGATTTAAGCGAGGAAAAGTTAGTAGAAATTATCCCCGGTCCCGATTTTCCCACGGGAGGCGAGATTTTAGATGATACTGGCATTCGGGAGGCTTATCGCACCGGTAGGGGGATTATTCCCGTGCGCGGAGTGGCGAAAACTGAAACAATTATCATTGAGGGCAAGCGCCGAAGGGAAAGGACGGCAATTGTGGTTACTGAGTTGCCTTTTCAGGTGAATAAGGCGGCATGGATCGAAAAAATCGCCGAATTAGTCAATTTAGGGAAATTGGAGGGAATTGCCGATATCCGCGATGAAAGCAATCGCGAAGGCATTCGGGTGGTGATTGAATTAAAGCGGGAAAGTCAACCGCAGCAGGTTTTGGCGGCTTTATACCAACAAACGGCCCTACAGACTAATTTTGGGGCGATTATCCTCGCTTTGGTCGATAATCAACCCCGGCAGTTATCTTTAAAACAAGTTTTACAGGAATTCTTGCGCTTTCGAGAAACAACTCTCACCCGTCAGTATGGCGATGAGTTGCAACAGGCCAGCGATCGCTTACACCTAGTCGAGGGTTTATTATTAGCTTTGCAGAATATCGATCGAGTGGTGGATATTCTCAAAAATGCCCCCGATGGTACGACGGCTAAGTATCGTTTTCAGGCAGAATTGGGCATTAGTGACGCTCAAGCTGATTCTATCTTGGCTATGCCCCTACGTCGTTTAACCGGTTTGGAAAGACAAAAATTAGAGACGGAAGCGACGGAATTGCAAGCAAAAATTCAACAGTTGGAAACTCTCCTCCATAACCGTCAGGAGTTTCTCAAGTCTCTGAAAAAAGAATTGCGCTCTTTAAAGAAAAAATTCGCCGATAGCAGACGGACAAAAATTCCCACTGGGAAGTCGGGAAACAGGAAACAGGAGACAGGAGACAGGAGACAGGAGACAGGAGACAGGAGACAGGAGACAGCAGGGAAGAAACAGGATTCTGCTGTTAAAAAACAGGAGACAGTCCCGATGAAAAAATTTTCACCACCAGAGACGAAAGAGGTTTCCTTACCTACACCCCACACCCCACACCCCACACCCCACACCCCACACCCCACACCCCACACCCCACACCCCACACCCCACACCCCACACCCTACACCCTCTTTCAAGGCAGAAGTTAAAAAGCAGGAGAATAAAGTTAAGAAAAAGCCTGAGAGTGAGAATCCACCGAGTTTAAGCCTATTTACGCCCCAAGAACCCCCAGAAAATGCAATTTTATTGCTTGATGCCGAAGATAAAATTAGTTGGACGACAGAGGAAGAGCGAGCGCCGGACCGGGGTTTAATTATCTATCAACAGGCGATCGAAAAACGGGAAAATTTCCTAGTTATCCTCGATAATGCTAAAGCTTACCCGATTGCTACCCGGGAAGTTCCTCCAAAAGACAATCAACCGGTGTTAATCTCCAGTCTGCTGACCAAAACCGCCCAAAAAGATTCAGAAGCCGTGTTAAATCAATTTTTCTTGACAGAACCTCAAAAAAATCAAGAATTGCTTTTACTGAGTCAACAGGGGCGAATAAAGCGGCTTCCCATCGATGAATTAGAGGGGGTTGGTAGTCGGGGTTTGTCCCTCATGAAATTGAAAGAAGACGATCGCCTGTATGGCGCTATTTTTACTCACGAGGGTCTGGACTTAGCGATCGCCACCAGTAGCGGTCGGGTGTTGCGTTATCCCGTGCGCGAGGAATTATTGCCAATGATGAGTAAATCCGCTCAGGGTTTAGCAATTTTGCGATTGCGCTACGGGGAACATCTAGCCGGCTGTGTTTCTCTCCCCCATCGGGAAAATCTGCTGCTGATTTCGGGATTAGGTTACGGGAAAAGACTGGCGATCGAGAATTTACGTTTATCACAATTAGGCGATCTTGGTTCACCCGCTTTACAATTCGTCAACAAACAGGATAGTTTAGCGGCCATGGTAGCGGCCCGGGAGGGGAGTATAGTGTTATTAAGTACCAATCAGAATCGAAAACTGCCCTTAGAGGTAGAGACTGTGACAGTTACGGGTAAAGACGGGACAGGTTCACAATTAGTCAAACTCAACCCCGCAGAAAAAATTATCAAAGCACAATTGTTACACCATCTCTAAACAATGGCGAAAAAACCGAAAAATGTTGCTCGTAAACACCGGCATTGGCAAAGATGGTTAAAACTAACTCCGATTCTGGTTTTTGGGTTTATTATCTTTAATTTAGCGATTAATTTAGCCATCCGCTTGCCAATTAATCAACAAAAACCCGTTGATGCCATCTTAGTTTTGGGGGGCAGCATTCGTCGGGAAATTTATGTAGCCAATCTAGCCCAGCAATACCCCGATATACCGATTTTAATTTCCCAAGGCTCGAAAGACCCCTGTATTTTATTACTATTTGAACGGGCAAAAGCGCCAAAAACTAACGTCTGGTTAGAAAAGTGTGCTGATTCTACCTTCGGCAATTTTTTCTTTGCCGTGCCAATTTTAAAACAATGGGGAGTACATAAAGTAAAAGTTGTCACCTCTCCTACTCATTTACCCCGCGCTAAATGGTTAGCAGCAATTCACTTGCAATCCCACGGTATAGCAGTAGAAATCGATGCAGTCCGAGAAATTGGTATCCCGGGTAATCACGAATCAAAGCTAAAAACTGGGTTAGATGTGACTAGAAGTATAATTTGGGCTTTTGTCGGACAATTAATCTCTCCCCCCTGTTGGCAAGTCATTCCCTTAAATTCCGTTGATTTAGAAGCTTGGCACGATGAAGGTTTTAAATGTGAATCCCAAGGTAAGATCAGCTAAACCATCCTCTCCCAGTTAGTTTTTTAGCGGCTGCATCCCATGTTTGTAAATCTACTAAGTTGGGGTTTTTAAAGGCAAACTCTCTCTTCCCACTTTCCTATACCTTTTAAACAGGATTGAGTATCAGAGGCCCTATCGGGTATTTGCGATCGCATCTAGAGCCAGATTCAGTTTCAGTAGGTTAACCCCCGGTTCGCCGAAGATGCCGAGAAAGCGCTCGTCGGTGTTTTTGGTAACGAGGATCTCCACTTGATTCGTCGGTAATCCCCGCACCCGCGCCACCCGCTCGATCTGCGCTCTGGCGGCCTCCGGGGTGATATGGGGATCAAGACCAGAACCGGAGGTGTACACCAGAGCCGCGGTGGGTTTAATTGCCCCTTTCTCTAATCGGGGAATCTCCCCCTGTATAGCTTTTGCCGGATCGGGATCGGGTTTTCCTTTAATGCGATCGATTAATGCGGGGTTACTGGGAGCTAGGTTACTCGCCCCCGAAATTCCGGTTTGCAGGACTTTGTTAGGATCGTTTTTCGGATCGGCCGTACTGTAGTTGGTGGTACTCGGACGACTATTAAAATAGCGATCGCTGATGAAAGGTTGCCCAATTAGAGCCGAACCCACCACTTGACCTTGATTATTGGTAATTAAACTCCCGTTTGCTTGCCAGGGAAAAAGAATTTGACCGATGGCGATCATCGAGAAAGGATAGATCAGGGCAGTAATTACCCAGAGAACTAGGGTAGAACGGATGGCTCTACCGGCCTCGCGTGCAAAACTCATAATTAGGGTTTACTGAAAAAGTTTGTTGGTGGAGTTAGGAGTCAGGAGCCAGTAGTCAGGAGTCAGGAGAATTAAGAATAAACAACAATCAATGAAAGAGTCTATTTAGAGATTTTCTGCTTTTTCCCATTTTTGAACTCTCAAAAATTAATTGTGCCAGAAATCTCTTAAAACCTCTCCGGTACAAAGATGACCAAGAACAGATAGATAAATAAAGCAAAGGCGACTAATCCTAAAAGGGTTAATGCAGAGGCTTGCCCCCTATCGATAGTGCTTCCCGTAGAAGCTTGAACGATGGAGGAGAAAAGAATTGTTAGACAGAAATTTAAGAAAATGTACCCAAAAAATCGGTATTTTCTAGGGGCTGCTTTCATAAGAATTAGAGTTTTTTGGAGATTTGTTTTTGCCAGTAAATCAAGAAAATAAGTAGGTAGGCGTTAAAAATTATCAGACACCCCCCTTATCAAGGGGGGATTAAGGGGGGATCGACACCCCCCTTATCAAGGGGGGATTAAGGGGGGATCAAAGACAAAATCTATTTTCAATTTAATTATAACCACTTACTTAGCTGTAGTTGTCGATAGGTTGTCTTTTTCCCTTTTTTCAATTCATAGTTAAGAATACATTGGCCTACATATCTAGCCAAATTATAGTTATTTCAAATAAGAACGAGACACTAGGCGACACAATAAGTACGAATAATTTCATCAAGGGGTGTCCCCACAGGAGCATACATTCTTGCCCTCTTTAATGCACTAAAATCATGTTCGATATCATTTAAATCAGGAGAGTATTTTGGCAAAAACACGACCTGATGACCTGCTTCCTCTACCAGTTGTTTAATGACTGTCTTCCGATGAATTGGTGCATTATCCATAATTAATACTGATGTTATGGTTAGAGAGGGCAACAAATATAAAGATAACCACCCTTCAAAACCTTCGGCATTCAGGCTTCTCGTAAATACCATCGGTGCAATAAAGTCTTTTTTTCCCTTTCTTCTACCAGCGACAAGGTTCTCTCTTTTTCCTCGTTTTCCTTGTCTATCTCCAAAGACTTTCTTCCCTTTTTTTGACCAAGCATAAAAACAGGCTTGAAATTCTTCAAACCCTGACTCATCAATAAATACAAGGCTTTCACTTCCATATATTTTAATCAATTCTCTCAGCACTCTGTAGTATTTCATTCTTTCTTCTCGGTTTCTTTCTCTATAACGAAGTTCCTTCTTTTTTCTGGTAACTTTCATGTTTTTTAAGGCATAGCAAATGGCACTTGGTCTCACTCCAAATTTCTCGGCTCTGTCTCTTAATCTTGCCTCGGGATTTTCTTGGACATCTTTTGACAGTGCTTTCCAGTCCAGCTTTCTCTGACGGTGTTTTACCTTTGTTGCTTCCAGTTTTTCCCTACCTAGCCATCTATATATCGTCGCTCTTCCTATATTAAATAGAGCGGCGGCTTTGGTTATGCTTCCCCCATTCTCTACATAATCGATTACTTTTTTTCTCAAGTCTAGGCTATAAGACATTTTTCTGTATGGGTTGCTCGTTTCTCTTGATTTTACCTTATTTTTCCCTCGTCTCACACTTATTTGAAATGACTATAATAGGAACAGCATTGCCAATCATTTGTTCTAGATTAGATTTTGTTCCAGCAAAAATAAAGTCTTTAGGGAAAGTTTGGATATAGCTTCGCTCCCTCGTTGTTAGCGGTCTTAATTTTTCCTTAAGATGACAAGCATCCCCGGGATGTTGTCGATAGGTTTTGGGAACTGGTCGATTTACTCCTCGAATAGTAGGGCTAGGTTCATAAATACTGAATATCGCCCTTCTTTGATAGCTTCTAGGATGTCTATAATAGTATTCTATATCTAATTCTTTGCCCATATATAGCGTTTTTCAGTCTGCTGAGGTACAAAAGTGATGGGTTTTAGGCAAAAGGCAAGAGGCAGAAGGCAAAAGGGAAGAAAAATAGGTGTACCTCACTAGCTTAGGAAATGCTATAGTCAAATACAGTCAGAGGTTGACTTGATAGATTTTCATTAATTTCATCGATTAAAAAATCATCTTCTTCCTTCATTTTACCGATCAGAAAATATCTTTTTCTAGTTTGAGGAACTCCGCAGTAACAAGAATTAATAACTTTTTCAGTTAAACCATAACCATGGCTTTTAAAAATTTGTTTTGCTTGAGTGAGTATTTTACTTTTCTCAATTCTATCCACATTTTCCATAACAAACCATTGCGGACTTACTCCAGTTACAATTTCAGCGAATGTGAGCGTTAGATTCGCTCGTCCTAAACCCTCGTCTCTCTTACCCGCACTGGAAAAGTCTTGACAAGGAGGGCTGCCGACAATAATCTCAGGATTATATTGAGCAAATATTTCTTGGCTAGATTCTCTAGATAAATCGACATTAAATATCGGATGACTAAAGTTATTTCTATAGACATCTATAGCAGGTATCCAATTATCAAATGCGGCCACAATAGTAAACCCCGCTTTCTGGAAACCTAAAGATAAACCACCACAACCAGCGAATAAATCGATTGTGATCATTTTGCTCCCTCCTCTAAATTGACTCTCGAAAGCATAAAATAAATGATCGGAATCGGGAGCTAGACCGTATAACTCTTTTGTACTTAACTCCGCAGGTTGAATTTTTAAATTTTCGTCAAGTTTCAGATATACATTTTTCAGTCCTTTCCCATCCAAGTAAGCGCACAAAGAAGCTGGAAATGAGGAGTTAAATTGATTTTTACCCCATGTTTCTTTTTGGCTAAAATCCCGATTCGAGTGCTTCAATCCGAATAAACTAGGCTTAAATATTGCCGATTTTCCCATTACCTCAACCCGATCGCTGAAATTATCTCATCAATAATCTTAATAGCAATAAACGGGGCAATCACGCCCCCCACGCCGTAGATGAGGATATTGCGCCGCAATAGTTGGTCAGCGGTGAGCGGGCGAAATTGAACGCCTTTAAGTGCCAGGGGAATCAAAACGGGGATAATCAGGGCATTGTAGATCAGGGCTGAGACGATCGCCGATTGAGCGCTTTTCAAACCCATGATGTTTAAAGCACCGATCCCGGCAGCGGCGAAAATCGTCGGGATAATGGCGAAATACTTAGCGATATCGTTGGCTACCGAAAACGTGGTCAGGGCGCCGCGGGTAATGAGTAACTGTTTGCCGATGGTCACTAAATCGATCAGCTTGGTCGGGTCGGAATCGAGATCCACCATATTGGCCGCCTCCTTCGCCGCTTGGGTTCCGGAGTTCATCGCCACACCGACATTAGCCTGGGCCAGTGCCGGTGCGTCGTTGGTTCCGTCCCCCGTCATAGCAACTAACTTGCCCTGGGATTGCTCGCGACGGATCACCTCGATCTTATCTTCTGGGGTGGCCTCGGCGATAAAATCATCCACCCCCGCCTCCGCCGCGATCACCGCCGCCGTGATCTGGTTGTCGCCGGTGAGCATGATCGTTCTCACACCCATGCGCCGTAATTGGTCGAAACGCTCTTTTAATCCCGGCTTCACGATGTCCTTGAGATAGATCACCCCGTAGATATCGTTACCCCGACAGACGGCGAGGGGAGTTCCCCCCAAACGGGAAACCCTTTCCTGTGCCTCATCGAGGGTTTCGGGAACGGAACCACCGCGGGAACGGACGAAACCTTTAATCGCGTCTACGGCTCCCTTACGGTATTCCTCGCCGGCCCTATCGGTGCCGCTCATGCGGGTACGAGCGGAGAATTCGATTCCCTCGCCGGGTTGGCCATCGATATCGAGGTTCGCGCCCAAATTCCGGGCTAAGGCAATGATCGAGCGTCCTTCCGGGGTTTCGTCGAAAAGGCTGGCCGCTAGACAGATGCGGGCTAATTCCTCGAGGTTATGACCGTTCACGGGGATAAATTCGTCAGCCAGTCGGTTTCCGAGGGTGATCGTTCCCGTTTTGTCGAGAAGGAGGGTATTCACGTCGCCGCAGGCTTCCACCGCGCGCCCGGAGGTGGCGATGACGTTAAACTGAGCCACACGATCCATCCCGGCGATGCCGATCGCGCTCAATAAACCGCCGATCGTCGTGGGAATGAGGGCGACGAGGAGCGAGATCAAGATGGCGATACTGGAACCGGCCCGAAAGGTATCCGCAACCGCCGGCCCGAGGCTCGTTTCCAGGAAACCGGCGATATAGTTCCCGATCGGCGGAATCGTGGCCACGACAATTAGAAAGACTTGGGTTAACACGGCCAGAAGTACCGTCAGGGCGATCTCGTTGGGGGTTTTCGTGCGCTCGGCCCCTTCCACGAGGGAGATCATGCGATCGATAAAACCCTGGCCGGGATCTTGAGTGATCCGCACTGTCAACTCGTCCGAGAGAAGCCTGGTGCCGCCGGTGACGGAACTGGCGATGTCGGTTCCGGGTTGTTTGAGGACGGGGGCCGATTCTCCGGTGATCGCCGATTCATCCACCGAACCGATTCCCTCGATCACTTCCCCGTCGGCGGGAATCACGTCCCCGGCCACCAGTTTTACCCGATCGCCCCGACCCAAGGCCGTGGAACTGACCGACTCGATCGAGCCGTCGGCAAGGATTTTCCGGGCCATCGTGTCGCTGCGGGTGGAGCGCAGGGCATCGGCCTGGGCTTTTCCTCGCCCCTCGGCGATCGCCTCGGCGAAGTTGGCGAACAGCACCGTGAAGAAGAGGATGAGGGTGATGATGCCGTTAAGTAGCCGTTGTTGTCCCCTATCCCCGGCGATCGTGCCGAATAGATGCGGGTCGATCGTGACCAGGGCCGTGACGATCGTTCCTAACCAGACCACGAACAGGACCGGGTTACGCACGGCGATGCGCGGGTCGAGTTTGAGGAAGGACTGCCGGATCGCGCGTTGATAGAGACCTGTCCGGTTTACCTTGGGGGTGTGGCGGCGGTCGTCCCGGCGACCTCTCGGCACTCGCAACGGGCGGGAGGATTTAGAATTTCCTTTGTTCGTTCTCATAAATTATCTAGGGCTGGTTGAATAAATCTAAAAACCTTGTTGGGTAAGACTTTTAGACCTTTTGTCAATCAAAAAGTACTGTATCTGGGAGTGATCGGGGGGAAATTTAGGCACTTTTTCCCTGAAAATTAGGTAATTGGCCACCTCAAAACTGGTAAAACCCCACACCCCACACCCCACACCCCACACCCTACCCCCCGGAAAAACTTTTTGCCGCAAACCCTGTCTAAACTCCTAGCCGATCATCCGGGTGATTTGAAAGGCTTCCGCGATCGGCCCGAGGGCTAATATCGGCAAGAAAGTGAGCGCACCGAGAATTAAAATCACCCCCGCCGTCACGCTGGTAAAGAGTCCGGTATCGGTGCGGAGGGTTCCGGTGGTGGCGGGAACCGGTTGTTTGCGGGACATCCCATCGGCTAACAAGAGCAGGGCAGCGATCGGGATATACCGTCCGGCGAGTAAACTGAAGCAGGCGCTTAGATTCCACCAGAGAGCGGTAATCGTCGGTTTGGCACCAGCCGCAATCGCAAGCGGCGCAGGTTGGGAATCCCCTAGTCCCTCGAATCCCGACCCGTTATTGGCGGCGGCGGAAGCGTACTCGTAGATAACTTGAGATAATCCGTGAAAGCCGGGGTTACTGATGCCCTGAAAGTCGGGAAAGGCAAGGGCGATCGCTCCGGGGATGAGGATGGCGATCGGGTGAACCAGCAGAATTAAAAAACTCGCTAACACCACTTCCCGTTTCTCGATTTTGCGCCCGAGGAATTCGGGGGTTCGCCCCACCATTAGCCCGGTGACGAATACCGCAAGGATCAGATAGGCAAACAGGTAGGCGGTGCCGGTTCCCTGGCCGCCGAAAACGATTTGCAGGAACAGATTCGAGAGGGTGGCGAAGCCGCCGTTCGGCATCAAGGAATCGTGCATGGCGATCACCGCACCGCACATGGTGGCCGTGGTAGTTACCGCGTACAGGGCCGATTGCGCCCAACCGAAGCGTACTTCTTTGCCCTCGAAGTTAACCGCTCGCTCCACCCCTAGCAGGGAGTTAACCGCCTGGTTGCCGTTATATTCCCCGATCGCTGTGATGATCGTAAAGCCGATGAAGATACCGAGGGGAATTAGATAGATTAACCGAGCTTGCTTGAGATTATCGGCGAAAACCCCGTAGGTATAGATCAGGGAGGTGGGAATCGAGAGAATCGCTACCAACTGCACCAGATTGACGAATCCGTTCGGGTTTTCAAAGGGGTGGGCCGAGTTGCTGGCAAAAAAGCCACCGCCGTTTTCTCCCAATTCCTTAATAATCTCGAAGTGGGCCACTGGACCGCGGGCGATCGCCTGACTCAGGTTGGGGTTTTCTAGCGTCGGCAAGATCGCCGGGCCCGCGAGGGTTTCCGGGACTCCGGCGATGATCAGGGCAATTGCCCCCACGATCGAGATCGGTAAGAGGATACGGGTGATCGCTCGGATCAGATCCACGTAGAAATTGCCCAACGGTCGCCCCGTCAGTCCCCGAATAAAGGCGATCCCCACCGCTAGACCGGTTCCGGCCGAGGTGAACATCTGGTACCCGAGACCCCAGATCTGACTCCCGTAGCTGAGGGTGGTTTCTCCGGAATAATGCTGTTGGTCGCTGTTGGTGATAAAGGAAATCGTCGTATGTAGCGTGGTGTCCCAAGAAGGGGCGGGGATCCCCGTCGGGTTGAGGGGAAGGACTCCTTGGCCCGCAATCAGGGAAAAAACCAGAATTGCTATTACCGCGTTACTGTAGAGAACGGCGCGGGTGTACTGCCAGCCGGTCATATTCTCTTTCCCTTTCACCCCGACGAAGGTGTAAAGAAGACTCTCGACTCGATCGCACAGTGGGTCGAGTAGGGTTCTCCGTTCCATGAAAACCCTAGCCATATAGCGCCCGAAAAAGGGGGTGATTGCCACGATTATCAGGATCGTGAGCGCGATTTGAATCCATCCTTGCAACATGGTTCGATCAACTCCAAAAAAAGGCCCGTCGAGGCTCGATCAACGGATTCGACAAGCTCACCGTCCTTGACATCCTCACCGCCGTAAACGGACGGCGATTCCCAAACCTCACGATTTGGGTTTCTGCTTCTTTCCCGAAGGATTTTTCGCACCTGCCTTAACAGATTTACTCTGTTCTGGTCTTATGGTCGCTCTACAGACTGACACCGCAAGCCCTGCGGCCAAAATATTTTTACTGGCGTTAATATCTCGGTCATGGTGCGTCCCACAGTCTGGACAATCCCATTCTCGAACATTTAACGGCATTTTCAAGGGCAATATACCCGCAATTACTACACCTTTTAGAGCTAGGAAACCATCTATCTATTTCGATGTAGTTTCTCCCATACCAACGGCATTTATAGGCTAATTGTCGAGTGATTTCTCCCCAGCTTACATCAGATATTGCCTGAGATAATTTCGGGTTTTTGACCATATTCTTGACGGCTAAATTCTCAACCACAATCGTTTGGTTTTCACGAACTAATTGAGTGGTTAGCTTGTGTAAATGGTCTTTTCTACTATCGGTGATTTGAGCGTGAATCTTGGCTACTTTGATTCTTGCTTTTTCCCGATTTTTTGACCCTTTCTGTTTTCTAGAAAGGCTTTTTTGGGCCTTTCGCAGTCTCTGATAATGCTTTTTAAAATGCTTAGGATTAGATACTTTATCGCCATCGCTGGTAATCACGAGGCTACTAATTCCTAAGTCAATTCCGATGGCTTTATCTGTTACTGGTAATGGCTTAATCGTTGGGTCATCAAATCTAATTGAAATATGCCAACGTCCAGATGGATGTAATCTGACTGTTACTGTGCTTGGTTCACAGCTTTCTGGTATTTGTCTTGACCATCGAATAGGTAAAGGTTCTGTGCATTTAGCTAAATAGACTTGTCTGTCTTTAAATTTAAAAGCAGATTTGGTAAATTCGGCACTTCCTCCCTGATGTTTTTTCTTAAAGTTAGGATACTTAGTACGACCAGCAAAGAAATTAGTGAAAGCTGTTTGTAGGTGTCTTAACCCTTGTTGTAAAGGTACACAGCTAACTTCGTTTAAAAAGTCTAATTCTTCTTGTTTTTTCCAATCGGTCAACATTGAAGAAGTTTGAGCGTAGCCTACTCTTTCTTGCTTTTCGTACCATGCTTGTGTTCGTTCGTGGAGAGCTTTGTTGTAAACTAATCTTACACAGCCCAAAGTGCGCCGCAATAGCGACTCTTGTTCGGGTGTGGGGTAAAATCGGTAAGAATAGGCTTTTTCCATACCTCGTATTTTAGCATATATTTTGTAAATGCGCTAATATTTAACAGTAAAGCCGCCGTAAAACGGCGGGGTTTCAGACCCAAATTTTCGATGATCGACTGGGAAAATCACGGGTTCGCTGTCTCGAAACCGCTTGGGAAAACCAAGTTTGTCTAATCATTAGCGATCGTTAACAAATGGATGTCGAGGGATTACTATCACCTCTGCTGGAATGATTGTAGCGATTTCTTGCGCCTTGACGATCTATATTTTTTCCGTTCGTTATCCTATCAGCTTTTACGCACTTATGCAGCAATACCAACAATTAGCAATTATCAGTGACTCTTAGGCTTTTAGGTCACAAGTGGCTGAACAAACAGGAATAATTATGCAAACGCCATCGCAATTTTTAATTAGAGATTGCTGAATCAATCTAAAAACCTTGTTGGATAATATCTTTAGGTCTTTTTGAAATCAAAACGTACCAGATATGGGATTGTTCGGTGGGAAAATTTAGCTACTTTTTACCTGAAAATTAGGTAATTGACCCCCTCAAAATCGGTAAAATCATACACCCCACTCCCCACACCCGTTCGGCTGAGCTCACGGCCGAAGCCTGCCCCCACGAAAAACTTTTTGCTGCAAACCCTACTTATCTCACCTTATTGTTTTTGTTATCTGCAACAAAAATTAAAGTTTGACAGGCTGTCTGTTGACAAGATTTTCCAGAAATCATCATAATGAAAATGTTTTCATTGTACCCAGCAGCAAGAGGAAAAGAAAATGTTGTTAAAATCTTTAGCCCTTGGTTCGCTTGTGGGATTATCCTTAGTTACATCTATCCCAGTCTTGGCTAATCCTTCCCTTTCTCCAGTACAAACTAACGAAGCAATAATTGCTGTCGGTCAACAAAAATCCGATTTATTTGTTAATTTAACCACCGATGATCCTTGGCGAGCTGCAATGGCAATCGGTGTCGCTACCAATATGCTAAAAAAAGGTCACTCAACCACTATTTTTTTGAATATTACAGGGGTGCACCTGGCAGCGACGACCATTCCTCAACACACTAACGGTATCACCGGTAAAACCCTGCAAGCAATGTTAGTAGATTTCATCAGTCAAGGGGGAAAAGTCTTAATTTGTCCCTCCTGTATGAAACAAGCAGCCATAAAACCCGAAGATCTAATTGCCGGTGTGGTGACAAGTTCTCCCGATTCCCTAGAAGCAAATTTATTTAAGGAAACGGTTAAAGTAATTAGCTGGTAAATCTGGCATTTTCCAGAGAATCTACAGGCTGCATCTCAATTTTGTCTGAGATGCAGCCTCTGCTATATCACTTTTTAGAATATGGTTCCGTGGGAATATTTTCTTCATCTTCCACTTCTGTCTGCGCTACATAATAAAATTTTAGTTCATGCAGTATATCGGCGATCGCTCTTTCTACAGCAATTTTTATTCTTAATCTTCGGGGGTGATAATCGTGATATTTTTCCCCCAAAGTTTTGAAACTGCGGGGCAGAATTTGGATAGCATTATTCATGACTCGATCGATTTTAATCTCCGAGAGATATTGATGAAAGGAAGCAGGTAAATTCCTTAACTGTTCCCGCACTTCTGCTATCACTAATTGCTCAACAAAATTGAGAAAAGGTTGGTTCATGAAACGATTTTTTAGCGATCAAAAACTGACTCAATGTTAATACCGCTCGATAAATAATAGCGTGATATTATGCCGTCGCAATGGTGATTTCAATCACTGTTTGATCCAAGCTGATGGCCAAATACCGCCAATTTCGAGACCAGCTAGACCACTAGAGCTATTTATAAGGGTTTTACCACGACTATCAGCCAATTTTATCGATAATTTACCTTTGAGGGTATCTTGACAAGCAAAACAGAGACCTTTTTCTGTGGGTACACGCACGCGATCGGGAGGATGATCACTGATGCCGATTAAGACAATGGTATAATTCTCGTTGGTTGCCCTCATTTCCCAGTATCCCCAGGGTTGCACTGTCCAACTTAGTTGAGAATTCCAGATATCAAACTTATAAAAGCGATTTTGGCAGTGAATACCGATAATTCCCACCGATTCCGTCCAGTGGAGAACTTTCCGGGTAGAACCCACTGCGGTTAAGGTTAAATCGGGATTTTCAGGGAAAGCATTACAATTAATCCAAAACCACTTTTCGGGGAAAGAATAACCCCAATTTTTCTCGCTATAAAAAGGTACATTCTCAAATTGGTAATTTTTTCCCCGATAGGTAATCATTCCTGTGGCTAAACCATGAGCAGTTAAAATCTGCCAACCTGGGTCAAAAATCGGTAAATAAGATAATATTCCTGCTGTTGCTTGGGGTAAACGCTTGTTATCTCCCCAACTGTACCTAGTTTCAACGCGATAATCCCATTGACAGATTTCTCCAGTGACGGGATCATAAATTCGTCCTTGCTGCTGGTTTGCCGTTGCTTGATAACCCTCTTGAACAGACTCAAAAAAAGCTGACGGGGAAAGGAGACAGGGACGGATTTTTAAGTTAGTTTTTCCCCAATGGATAATGGCTAATTGCTGACGACTTGCCCAAAATTTATCCGTATCGGGAAAAGTGCGACAAAGATAATTAGATTCTATGGCTAAAATTTGTACCGCTCCGCCGCTATTGACTTGACCGCCGCTTGGGTCTTGAATAGAATACATAAAGGCGAATCCGTCGGCTAATTGCGGAATCATGACTCGGAAGTACCAACCTTCAAAGAATCGGGGAGTGATACCATCCCAATGGTAGCCAGAATGAGGGGGTTGTGAAGACATCTATGGGTTTATCTTTAGGTATTGATTTTGGCACATCGGGAGCGCGAGCGATTGCTATTGATTCTAGCAAAAATATCGTCGCTGAGGTTCATTATCCCTTCACTAATGCCAATTTTCAGGATTGGCAAAAGGCCCTATTTTATTTATTGGATAATCTAGGGGATTCGGTGCGTTCAGAACTTAAATCGATCGCGATTAATGGTACTTCCTCGACGGTGTTATTATGTGATAATTGGGGTAATCCTCTTTCTGAGGCCATATTATACAATGACGGGCGAGGAATTGGGTTTTTAGAAGCAATTAAAGCTATAGCACCCCCTCACCATCCCGTGATTATTGCTACCTCCAGTTTAGCTAAATTACTTTGGTGGAGTGAACAAGAAATTTTTTCGCAAGCGCGTTATTTTCTCTCCCAAGCGGATTGGTTAGCATTTCTCCTGCACGGTAAACTGGGAATTAGTGATTATCACAATGCCTTAAAGTTAGGTTATGATCTCGAAAATCTCTGTTATCCCGATTGGTTAGAGAATTTACCGATGTTTAATTTATTACCGCAAATTTTTGCCCCAGGTACAGCGATCGATACTATTAAACCGGATTTAGTGACTCGTTTTGCTATCCCGAAAGATTGTTTAATTTATACGGGAACCACCGACAGCATAGCGGCATTTTTAGCCAGTGGTGCTAATTCTTTAGGGGATGCAGTGACATCTTTAGGTTCAACTTTAGTCTTAAAATTATTAAGTAGCCAGAAAGTTGATGATAGTAACTATGGCATCTATAGTCATCGTTTAGGAAATTTGTGGTTAACTGGTGGGGCATCCAATACGGGAGGAGCAGTGTTAAAGAAGTTTTTTTCTGATCAAGAATTGAGAAATTATAGTTTAGCAATAGATGGACAAAAAGAAAGTAATTTAGATTATTATCCTTTACTAAAAGCGGGCGAGCGCTTTCCAATTAATGATCCTTTTTTACCCGTGAAACTGACTCCCCAGCCCGATAATCCTCGAGAATTTTTGCATGGGTTACTAGAAAGTATTGCCCGCATTGAAGCTTTAGGTTATCAGCGTTTACAGGAATTGGGAGCCAATAAATTAGAGCGAGTTTATAGTGCCGGTGGTGGGGCAAAAAATTCGACTTGGAGAATAATTCGTCAGCGTCATTTAGGGGTTCCCGTGCTTTTGTCTAAACAGGAGCAAGCGGCCTATGGTACTGCCCTATTAGCACAGCAATCGGTTACGCTGTTGAAATAGTCTCATAAGTAGGATTTGCGGCAAAAAGCTTGTTGGTGGGGTTAGGAGTCGGTCGTCGGTCGTCAGTATTCAGGAGATAGGGTGATAGGGTTTTGGGGCGATAGGGTGATGAGACAGCTTCCCCATTTCCCCATTTCCCCACTTCCCCACACCCTACACCCTACACCCTACACCCTTCGTTAATTAACCGTAATAGGGTGGCTCATTACCCAGTTTCCATTTGATATTACAGCCTAAACTCGGTTTTTGGTCCGTCGGCACTGGTTGACCGGTTAAAACCTTGTCAATAGCGGCGCGGAGATCTTTGCCTGTCACCGGTATTCCATTACTAGGACGACTATCATCCAACTGACCGCGATAGACTAGAATCCGCTGACTATCAAAGAGGAAAAAATCGGGAGTACAGGCTGCCGTGTAAGCTTTCGCCACTTCTTGGCTTTCGTCATAGCATAAATTGAATTTAAAGTCAAGGGTTATCGCCATTTTTTTCAAATTTTCGGGCGAATCATCGGGATATTTCTCCACGTCATTAGAACTAATTGCGAGGATGCCCAGATTGGTATTAGCATAATCGCGACCTAGACGGGTAAGTTCTTCTTGAATGTGTTTAACAAAGGGACAATGTTCACAGAGGAAGATGACTAACAGAGCGGTTTTAGCCGCAAAGCTGTCCAGAGAGATAGTTTCACCCGAAACCACATCGGGTAAGGCAAAACTGGGAGCTTTTGTCCCCAGATCTAACATTGTGGACTCGGTGCGTGCCATAAGGTTTCTACTCTTTTCTATAGGGAGGACTGAGATTTTTATAGCATTTCATGCTTCATCGCGCAAATTTAACGCCTTAATCAGCATCAGTGAACAGTGAACTGATAAGTGATTGACCTATCTAAATTACTGGTTAGAGCTGTAGTAGTCATAGTTCGCAGTGTCCGCCAATTGTGGAATAAAACTACGACAGAAATTCGCTTCTTCATCAGTAGTTTAGCAGCGGATGCCCAAAAACACGCCGAGGTGATTCGCAGACATTGGAGTATTGAAAATAGCCTCCATATTAGACTGAAAACCGCTATAAATAGTTTATTTATGTTCAGGATTTAGGGGGCAAAACTCAGTTTTCATCTCAAAGTTGCTGGCGAAATAACCGGAAAACCTTATTTTCTCGTTGGGGACTGTCCTTGAAAATTGAACATAAATACTAGAATTATGTTCAAAAATCATCCTTCCAGGGGGTTGTCATCTGCTGGGAGAGCGATTAATATAGGGACAGATGAGTGAGGTAAACCCAATCTCAAGCCAATTACTTTTTCCTTAATTAGGAGGATAATTCCAATGTCTAACATCAAAGTTAATGAACTTCCAACGTCTGACATCAAAGTCAATGAATTAAATGGTGATAATCCAGCAAAAGTAGATGAACAAGAATCTGCAAACATTAAGGGAGGCAAAACTACAACATCACTATCACTTTATCTCCTCAAGTAGACAAATCTGAAATCTGAGCGAGCATCCCGTTTTTGTAAAAGCATGACCCAAAGTAACGGCATCCCAAGAGTTTTATTCCTCTTTAAAACAGCTAACGTGCAAAATTGGGATGCTCTCAAATCTGATCAATTATGGTTCTTCGTTACTTAGTATGGTTCGATAGGGTGGCATAAATGGACTAAATCCTTATCTGGCAAGAGATTTAATTGATTAGTTCGCTCTAGATCGAAAACAATTAACAAAAATCGCCAAATGTCTTTCTCTATAAGAGTTTCATTCCTTATAAACCTGTACATTGCATAAGACAAACCAAAGAACCTAAATTATTTCGTGACAGGAGTAAAAAACATGATTAATCGTGAGCAACTGAGAAAAAACCTTGAACTTTTTTTCCAGCAAGAAGTCAACAAAATTATAATGACAGTTCCCTATGCCGGCCACCTAACTGATAAAAATCAAGTGCTGAATGAAAAATACTATGTTCGCCACTTAATTGAAACCATCAAGCGTATTCGCCTGACTAGCCAAACAGATGCACTGGCTTTGGCTTATATGATTGATGAAGACTACGAAGCTGCAAGACTATGGGGTCGATATACTGCACAGGAAATGACACACGATTTATTATTTATCAAAGATCTGCGTCAACACGGATATACTGAAAAACAAGTTTTTGAAATCCAGCCATTTCAAGCCACAGAAGCAATGATAGATTATCTAAAAAATAAGATTAAGGAGATTGGCTCTTTGCCTGCTGTTGCATATTCTTTGTTTGTTGAATGGAATTCCGATCAATCTTCAGGTTATGTGATTGATAAAGTTGCAGAAAAATTTTCCAAATCTTTTGTAATAGGAGCTAAAGCTCATGTGAAAATTGACGAAAATGAAGATCATTATGAAATGATGTTAGATGTTGCTCATCGTCTTATTGTAAAATATGCAGATGAAGAAATCTTAATAGATATTCTCAGAAAAATTGCTGAGTTTATCGCTGCGTACTTTTATGAACTTTATCAGGAGACTGTTATAACAAGCTAATAAAGAATAAAAAAAATAGAGTCAACCGATCAAATCATGAGTGGACAATTTCTCTACATTCAAAAAAAGCAAAAAAATAATCCTGCTCTAGTAGCTGATGTATCTGATTTTGATTATTTGGAGGGTGAAAAAATTGATGATATTGCACAAGTAGTTAGTCAACGTAATGTTAGTTTATACTGTTTAGATCACCAACAAAAACAAGTTATCTTTGTCGAAACTCCTTCTGACATAGATATTTTTGCATATCCTTTTCTATATCAAGCTCAATTTGAATATGCTCACCGATTAATTGCAATATCTTATGAAACAATTTGCCAACTTGCTCAAACTTTCAAAATACCTGACAATCAACTAATATTTATTTATCCTGTTGGTCGATGTGGATCTACTCTACTTAGCAGAATATTTCATCAAGTTGAATATGTTATAAGTCTATCAGAGCCTGATATTTTTAGCCAAATTGTCGGACTCCGAATGCCTGATAAAAGTAACGATTGTCAACTAGCAGAACTGTTGTTGGTTTTAACTGCACTTCTTTGCAAACCTAATCAACTAAAAAATCCATCATTTTATGTATTTAAATTGCGTGGTTTTTGTATTGAAATTGCAGATATTTTACATAAAGTATTTCCTCATTCTAAAGGAATTTTTTTATATCGAGATGCTCAAAAAGTTGTTGAGTCTTGTATTCGAGCTTTTGATCCATATATGAGTTCACACCTTCTACTTATTAAAGAAAAGAAAAATTTCTATAATCGATTTATCACATTGTTTGAAGAATACTCTGATCTAATAGATTATTCAAATTCAATAGATTTTTATTTAGTTCGTTGGCTGTCTTATATGCATCGCTATTTATGGCTTTATCAACAAAAACTTCCACTTTGTGCTATCCGATATGAAGATTTAACAACACATCCGAAACAAATCATAAGCTATCTGTTTGATTATTGTGGTTTATCTATTGAAATTGAATCAATTATTTTAGAAATTGACAAATTATTAAAAACAGATTCCCAAAATAATTCAATCTTTTCATGGCAAAATACTAGAAGAAATAAAGTGAGTAATCTTTCGGAAATTCATCAGAAAACTACTCGGATCTTACAAAAACATCCAGAAATCAGAAAATCAAATTTTATTCTTCCTGGCACAGTGAAAATAAAAGACAATAAAGATTAATTGCAGGGTAATCGCACGTCGTTTTGTATAAATTGCAACAGACAAAAATCACTGACTGCCTTGTCTGTTACGGCGAACTGACAGGAGTTAATCTGAGAGGAAGCAAAAAAAAGGGCGTTGCTGAATCAAGGTATGAATGACAATCTTGCACCCATCCAAAAGTTAGTTTGGGTCTAGGTTTTAAAAATCCCACAAAAGAAGATTCATATCTCAAATCAGCAACGCCGGTTGAATGGTACTCAACCCCTCTTTCTTTCCCTCCCCGTTTATCTTGACTCTAATCTCGGAATTTAGGAACAGTTTTCTTAGCTTAAATCCCGGAATTAACCTACTGAAACTGATCTGCCCAATTTTCGATCACACGCTGACTTTCGCGAGCAATAACTAAAGCGTTATCGGGGACATTTTTAGTGATAGTTGAACCGGCAGCCACGGTGACATTTTTTCCTAATTTTAAAGGAGCCACTAAAACACTATTTGCCCCAGTTTTTGTGCCACTGCCGATCATAGTTTGATGTTTTTTCACGCCATCGTAATTAGCAGTAATTGTTCCCGCGCCAACGTTAACTTTTTCCCCTAAAGTGGCATCTCCCAGATAGGATAAATGGGCAATATTGGTTTTATTGCCGATGCTACTTTTTTTAATTTCAACAAAATTACCGACTCGACAATTAGCCCCAATTTTCGCTTCTCCGCGCAAATGAGCGTAGGGACCGATGCGACAACCAGAATCCACCTGACTATCAGAAATCACCGAAAATAAGACGGTTACATCGCTGCCTATCCGACTATTTTCGATTAAACTCCCAGGACCTATACGACAACCAGAAGCGATTATCGTCTCACCGCGCAGATGGGTTTGGGGTTCGATAATCACATCGGCACTGAGGGTGACAGTATCCTCAATGGTGACACTATCGGGGTCAATTATGGTGACTCCAGCGGCCATCCAATCATCTTTGACTCTAGTTTGCAGGATATCATAGGCGGCGGCCAATTGTTTGCGATCGTTAATGCCGGTAATTTCTAAAAAGTCCTCCACATCCACGGCCATGACGGGATCGAGAAAATTGACCACATCCGTGAGGTAATATTCACCTTGATCGTTATTGGGGGTTAAATTAGGCAGTATAGCCGCTAATTTTGACCAATTAAAGCAGTATATACCTCCATTAATCCGGTGGTTTTGTCGTTGGGCATCGGTACAGTCTCTTTCTTCCACAATCTGCTTAACGAGATTATTGCCATCACAAAAAACTCGACCGTAACCTTTCGGGTTTGGGAGGTTAGCAGTTAAGAGGGTGGCAGCGTTACCATGGTCTTGATGAATCTGGAGAAGATTTTGCAAGGTTTCGGGACGCAACAGGGGAACATCGCCATTTAAGACCAACAAATCCCCCTGAAAGTCCTCTAAATGGGGGATTAACTGCTGAATAGCATGGCCAGTGCCTAACTGTTCCTTTTGTTCAACAAATTCGATATCATCGAGATGCTGTAGAGTATTTCGCACCTGTTGCCCTTGATAACCGATAATCACCAGTTTTCGCTGGGGATGTAAGGATTCGCTGACATTAAGCACCCGTTCCACTAGCGAGCGACTGCCGAGGGGATGTAAAACTTTCGGAAGGCTGGACTTCATTCGGGTTCCCTTACCCGCTGCTAAAATTGCTACCGCTACCATGGTCATGCTTGCCAATATCGTTCGCGACTGAGTATATCGCACTCCGATCCCCTTGGTTGCAAGAATTTTTTCCCTCTTTCATCCTGTGCCAGTTGAGAAACTACCATAAAAAGGTTTTCTTTA
The DNA here is from genome assembly GCF_000010625.1 of Microcystis aeruginosa NIES-843. Lineage (NCBI taxonomy): Bacteria > Bacillati > Cyanobacteriota > Cyanophyceae > Chroococcales > Microcystaceae > Microcystis > Microcystis aeruginosa. The sequence continues at coordinate 5,497,202 of NC_010296.1, read as the reverse complement.
AGACATTGTTAAGGTACTATATACAAATTGAAACAATTAAACATAATCAGCACTCTATAGATACCGCTATGACAACTGTACTAACTAAGGAATCCTCCGCCATGAAACAGATTCGCACCACCTACCAAGCTGACCAACAGGTGAAATACCTGCATCTAGAAGCGGAAATCGAGGTACTGCTGCAACAACTGCAAAACCTCAAGCGCAAAAACCAAGAGAATCAACACCTAAATTAAAGAAAATTTCCCTAAGAATTCTCAAATCCCACCCTCTGATCGGCGAGAAGGTGGGAAAATGTTTTTTGAGAATTCCAGATAGGTGTAGATTAATGATCAATTTTACCTTACAGCAAGCCTTCGCCCGTCGTCATGCCCTGAAAGTGATTAGTGGGTTAAATAATTTCGATCGCTCGCAGGTTCTCTCAGTAGTTAAAGCCGCTACAGCCGGAGGAGCAACTTTTGTCGATATTGCCGCTAATGCTGACCTAATTCGGACGGTAAAAGCCTTGACAAATTTACCCGTGTGTGTATCGGCCGTCGAGCCAGAATTGTTGGTGATGGCAGTGGACGCGGGAGCCGATTTAATTGAGATCGGTAATTTCGATAGTTTTTATGCCCAAGGACGCATTTTTGAGGCGGCGGAAGTTTTAGCCCTAACCCGTCAAACTCGCGACTTACTGCCCGAAATTACCCTGTCTGTGACAGTTCCCCATCTGCTGCCCCTCGATGAACAGGTGAGACTAGCGGAAGCTTTAGTTAGTCAGGGTGCTGACATTATTCAAACCGAAGGCGGCACTAGCAGTCAACCCCGTCACGCCGGTATTTTGGGACTGATTGAAAAAGCCGCCCCGACTTTAGCGGCAGCCCACGCTATTTCCCATGCAGTTAAGGTTCCCGTCCTCTGCGCTTCCGGTTTATCCATTGTCACCGCTCCTATGGCGATCGCTGCTGGAGCGGCCGGTATCGGTGTTGGTTCGGCGATCAATCAATTGGATAATGAAGTGGCTATGGTGGCAGCTGTGCGCGGTTTAGTCGAATCTCTGCAAGCACAACCGGTCCATATTGGCAACTAGAACAATTTTTGTCTAGATACGACGGAGAAGGGGCTGTTTTCCCTTCTCTTTTTCCCTTTGTAATCAGTTATCAGTATTCGGGAGTCAGGAGTCAGTATTCGGGAGTCAGGAGTCAGGAGTCAGTATTCGGGAGTCAGGAGTCAGTATTCGGGAGTCAGGAGTCAGGAGATTATTTTATTTATTCTCCCCACTTCCCCACACCCCACACCCCACACCCCACACCCCACTTCCCCACTTCCCCACACCCCACACCCCATACCCCACTTCCCCACACCCCATACCCCACTTCCCCACTTCCCCACACCCCATACCCCATCAACTGTGGTAAAATGCCCTATGGCTCAAAACATTAGAGATAGAAGCACTCCACCATGATTCGAGATATCTTCATGCCCGCGCTCAGTTCCACCATGACCGAAGGAAAAATAGTTTCTTGGGTGAAGTCCCCCGGGGAAAAAGTCAGCAAAGGGGAAACGGTGTTAGTGGTCGAATCCGACAAAGCCGACATGGACGTAGAATCGTTTTATGATGGCTATCTCGCTGTAATTTTAGTCGAAGCCGGCCAGGAAGCACCCGTGGGGGAAGCGATCGCCTATATCGCCGAAACTGAAGCGGAAATTGAACTGGCCAAAGCTCAGGGAAAAACCGCCACAGCTGCCCCTAGCAAGCCCGTAGAGACCCCAGAAATCGCTCCGCCTCCCGTTTCGATACCCGTCGCCGCCGTTAAAGATAATGGCCGTTTAGTCGCCTCTCCCAGGGCCAAAAAACTGGCTAAAGAATTAAAGGTAGATCTGAAAACCCTAGTGGGTAGCGGTCCCCACGGACGAATTACCGCCGAAGACGTAGAAAAAGCGACAGGAAAAGTCAGCACCGCCCCCGCTCCCGTCATTACTCCCCCGCAACCCGTCAGCGTGCCTGTAGCGGCTCCTAAAGCCCCGATTCCGGCCAGCGCCCCGGTCGGTCGGACTGTTCCCCTCACCACTCTGCAAAAAGCCGTCGCCCAGAATATGTCGGTTAGCCTACAGGTTCCCACCTTCCAAGTGGGCTACACTATCACCACTGACCCACTGGATCAACTCTATCAACAGCTAAAATCCAAGGGTGTCACCATGACGGCCCTGTTAGCAAAAGCGGTAGCCAACACCCTCGCTAAACATCCTATAGTTAATGCCAGCTATAGCGACGCAGGAATCCAATACCACGGGGCGATTAACGTGTCCGTAGCCGTAGCTATGCCTGGTGGTGGCTTAATTACGCCGGTTTTGCGCTCTGCTGACCAGATGGATATCTATTCCCTCTCCCGCAGTTGGAAAGATTTAGTCGATCGCGCCCGCAGTAAACAACTGCAACCGGAAGAATATAATAGCGGTACTTTTACCATTTCTAATCTGGGAATGTTCGGAGTCGATCGCTTTACCGCTATCTTACCCCCCAACCAAGGTGCGATCCTAGCCGTGGGTGCTTCCCGTCCCCAAATCGTCGTCAATAAAGATGGTTTATTCGGAGTGCAAAAACAGATGACGGTTAATCTCACCAGTGACCACCGAGTCATCTACGGGGCCGATGCAGCCTCCTTCCTGCAAGACTTAGCTAAACTGATCGAAACTGAGGTGCAGTCTTTAACTATGTAATCAGAATCTAGACAGCAGGAGCCAAGGGAGTTTCTCTCTAGCTCCTGCTTTGTTGTCACTAAAAAAATGTAAAGAATTAGCTAAAATGGGTTTAACCCTATCTATCACCCGAAACTATCGCCCAAACAAGGCCAAAAAAAGTGTTAATCTCAGGGAACTTTAAGATCTAAGCCAATATCGGTAAATTAACCCTCGATCTCGCCCTATATATTAAGCCTACAATAACTCGTATTCCCACGACCTAACGCCTACCCATAGGAAAAAATGATCACAGAGAATAGTCGCTTACGTTCAGAATTTTTAAATACACAGGTTATCACTCGCAATACAGGCAAAAAACTCGGCGTTGTTAAAGATATCCTTGTAGATATCGATCAACGAGAAGTGGTTGCCCTGGGACTCCGCGATAATATCCTCTCCTTGTCGGGAATGCCTCAATATATGTATTTATCGAGCATCAGTCAGACAGGAGACGTGGTTCTCGTTGAAGATGATAACGTCTTGGAATCCGTCGATATCGATGCTTATACTCCCTTAATCGGTAGTGAAGTGATCACGGAAACCGGCGAACCTTTAGGCAAAGTCCGCGATTATCAATTTGATCCCCTCAGTGGTCAATTACATTCCATTGTCATCGCTTCCCTGGGATTGCCTCTTATCCCCGAACAATTGATCAGTACCTACGAAATTGCCATTGAAGAAGTGGTTAGCAGCGGTCCGAATCGCTTAATTGTCTTTGAAGGGGCCGAAGAACGTCTCACGCAGGTTAGTGTGGGGGTTTTGGAACGTTTGGGTATTGGTCGTCCCCCCTGGGAAAGAGAAGAGGAAGAAGCTTATTATACTCCCGCTGCTCGTCCGGAAAATCAGTTAGGTACGGGCATTCCCCTCCGCACTCCCGTTGAGGCCGCTAAACCCGTTGAAGAACGCTGGAGTGAGGATGAATGGGAAAAAGAACCCCTGCGTGCCACTCCCCCACCGCAAAAACGGGCCGAAGCTCGTTATTATGAGGAAGAATACGAGGAAGAAGAAGATAACTGGGGAGAAGCTCGCTCAGAACGCGCAGAAAGCTTTTCTCGTCCTCAGTACGACGATTACGAAGATAAGGCCGAGGATGATATGTGGGATGATGACGTGGAACCAGATTACAATCCCCCCCGCATCAATATCACCGAGAAGAAAAAGGAAAGAATCCCCGAATACGAAGACGGTTAATTCTTGATCATCCCCCTATCCATTAGTTACATCTTTCTTAACATAAAATTTGACAAGAAAAGAAAAGTGTGCCATGTGGCTCAAGGGGGGTTCTCTGGGGGGACTAATTTGATCAGATGGTTTCCCAGTCTGGCTGATATTATTTAACCTTTAATCAAGGCTATCACTGGGGCCACCAATCTTCGATCACCTGCGCGATAGTATAGGGACAAAACTCTGGAAAAACGCTAAGGAATAAACCTGTTTGTCTGGCGGCTTCTCGACGCGCTCTGGTGTATTCCTTATCCAAAATTTGCGCGGGATAACCGCGTAAACTGGGACTATCCTCTAATTTGCGACGAATTTGCGATCGCCGATCATTGATGGAATCCAGCCAACGACCAAGCTCACCGAACGCAGATAACCTTTGCAACTCACCGACTAACTTTCTGCGTTCCGGTGCAGCAACTTGTTAGTCATCAACAATCACCTCATCGCTCGATACGCTCAAGCTCTTCACGAACAACTCTGCGTAAAGTTTCCTCTAAAGGCTCACGACTTTGCTGAATATACTGGCGCAAAGCTTCATTGATCAAGGTTTGGTAGTTCCCTCCGCCTGCAATATGAACTTGTTCCCGAAACCAAGCTAAAACCTCATCATCCAACCGAATTGTAATGCGACTTTTTCCAGGTGGCGTTGGCTCGATCGCCCCTCGTTTACCCTGACTAAAATCATATTCTGCGTCCATGATTATCCCTCTTCATACTGCTGCCGTTCTTGACGAGTTGCTTTGCGGGCAGAGATAAACCGGATCTCATCGCCTCGCATCGTATAGACAACCACCAAAACTCTACCAAACACATCAACACCGATTGTGACAAACCGTTCTTCATCAAACCGTTCGTCTGGAATCGTAATTGCCAGATCGTCGGAGAAAACGGATACTGCATCAGCAAAGTCAATACCATGCTTGCGAAGATTGGCTGCTGCCTTAGCTCTATTCCATTGGTAAGCCATCTCAATTATAGTATGCACACCTGTACATACTACCAGGAACTAATCAGGGTCGATAGGTCGAGGTGTTTTGGGTGAGATCGCGCTTTTGGTCAGTGTTGATAGAGAAAAGTAATGCTGGGTTTCCTGCCGTCAACCCAGCCTACGGCTGTGGGATTTATTTAGCGATCGCTATTTGGGGATAGAATGTGCATGGCGCGTTCCTTAAAATCGATCACTGGAGCAGTAGGAGTCACATCAGGGAACGCACCCTACGGCTAACGGCTAGTTCATCCACGGCGGAGATGGAAGCCCGAATTCAAAGAGGGACGTTGCCCGCCGTTGGATGGAGCGTCTTGTTCGCCTCTTTTGTTTGTTACCAGCTCTCGGCATAGTAGAGGACTTCGTTTCGTTGGAGGCTCACTACCATGCCCTGGCTCTCCCCATGGTTCCAGTCATGGCCTGATCCCTTCTTGTAGGGTTCCGCATGAAAGTTGACATCCTCGCCGCCCTAAAAGTGCGGCGATTCCTAAACCTCACGATTTAAGTTTCTGCTTCCACCACCGTCGCATACCACAGTTAAAAAACCATGTACTGTCTTACACAGAGTCCACAGACTTTCGCCCCATTTCAGAAGCCCGATTCCGTGTGTCCCACGGTACGTTTCCAGCTAAACGCTTCTTGTACTTGTTGCGCGCGACTTTTTACCCGGCCAAGCTTTTCTGGTCGGAACCCCCTAAGCCGAGTTTTCAAGGTGCTGCGCCGTCCACTTGGTTTTCGAGACTGGCCTTTTAATTCTAACGTAAAGCCAACCTAGAACGGCGGGGTTTCAGACCCAAAATTTCCGATGAAAATCCTGTAGTCGTCTGGGAATTTGGATGCGTCCCGTTCATCTTTGCCAAGCGTGTGTGGACTGGTGCTGGGCAATCTATCCTTGAAGTTCCCACCATCTTTATAATATTGTTTGGCAGTGTTTGTTGCGTGCTCGAACAGCTTCTTCACCTCTGCTTTGGGAAGTTCCATTCTTATCTGAACATAGCCTCCTCCCTGCAAGTGTCCAGGAAACGAAGAGAACTTCACGTTGCGAGCGGACGCTGGCACAGAACTGGGGAAGTGATCAACTAGTCCGCTACCCCTCCAAACAGCCAATACTTCCTGATACTTATCAATGGACTCAATGGGCTCAAGTGCCTTATAGAAGCTGTAGACGAACCAGATAAACGCCGAAAATACTACGATAACTAGGACTCCAAGAATCCTACAGATCCACTTGACAGCACGTTTCATAAACCAGATAAACGCCGAAAATACTACGATAACTAGGACTCCAAGAATCCTACCGATCCGCTTGACAGCACGTTTCATATCTGGACTCCCCCCCATACATAAATACTAAAAAATTAACAAAACCCTTACTGCAGGTCGCTTCTAAGAAAAAATTGAAAAGAGGCTACTGGGTACATTTTTTACTTGAAAATGGCTGTACCGTTGACTGTATCTGGAGTAGAGCGATTCCGTAGAGTTGGCTGTATAGTTATCGCTAACCTGATTTTAACAGATAGTGTCATTAATCTCTAGAGTAAGGGATTCCCTCTGTAGCCATGTTTTTGCTGGTTTTCTGCCCCGAAACAAGCTATAATGGTCTAAAGGTCAAATTTGAAAATTTTTGCCTCAAACCCTATCTGCGTAAGAACTTCAGGATTTTGTGTTCAGTAGTTCATTAGTATTTTATTGCTTTAACTCAGGCTCTGTAAGACTTTTAGCCATAGCTAGTATGTTTATACGAGGGAAGTCCAGTTATTTAGCGATCGCTATTGGGGGATAGTTGTGCATGGTGCGTTCCTTAAAATCGATCGCTGGAGCAGTAGGAGTCACATCAGGGAACGCACCCTACAAGATCGGAGATCGTACTACGAAGTGCCTTTGACATCGCACTGCGTTATACCTTAGCTCTTCGCAGACGCAGTTCTCTGTAACTCTTCCCATCGAACTCCATGACGCAGGCTCGATCAAAAGAGCTTAGATACTCATTATTCATCAACTGCTCATGCGGGCGAAGCATACTTGCGCCGACGCTGCCATCTAAGACAAGTAAAAGCAATGCCTCATCAAATCCATCACGCCATTTCAGAACATTTGGTTCTTTGTCGTCAAGTGCATTCTGTATTAGTTCGTCTGTTGTTTCACCCACCCAAAAGCTATCTGTGTAACTCCAATGAGGGGGGTCATCCCCTTCAAGTCGCATTACGCGAACAAAGTCGATTTCTTCAGGCCAATCCGGCCCCCACAACTTTTCAGCACGCAAGGTGAAATAATCTCCAATTTTAGGATCATACTTCTCAACCAATTTCACTAGCATCTCAGCTATTTTTCTTTCTCGCCTTGCGATCAGGTCAGCATCAACATAACTGCTAAAGGATACCTGGACATCAATCCATTTGTCGCTACGCCTTGAATGAATATGGGAACAAGTTTTAACTACAGATTCATATATGCCACGACGCTTACAGTCGCGGCTGCCAGACCCCTCTTTCTCGTCATTGAATAGATTCCTGATTTCGATTCCAATCGTAATAGAATCAATTCTTGCTATGATATCGGGTCTTTCCAGGTGATCTGGCACGTGTTGAAGTTCTGCGTAGTGGCTCAATCCTCCTGCATCACGAAATAGCTTGACTACGTTTAGCTCGTAAAGTTTTTGGCTTTGTCTGGTCATGGCTCTAATCGGTATAACTACATATTATACGAAAACTTTCTGCATAACACTGTCCAGAGCAACGATAGGGGTCAACTTTCTGTATATCACCCCGACGTACAACATATATAATCATTTGTCAATAGGTAGTAATATTTAATCTGCTTATACTTCGAGTTTTGGTCTGAAAATGGGCGATCGCTTGACTATCGATCGAGGGATGGGGATGACCACGACCCTAGGGGATTATGCAACGGTGAACAACTTATCAGCAGGTTTCCAGGGGGCTAAAACCATAATCCGGGAGATTCCGGGCATCTCCGCAAGTCAGCTGAGACCGATTGACCCCAGAAAAAATCTTCAGAGCTACAACCACTATAACTAATAGCCGCTCCCCAATAACTGATCACTGAAAGAGGGCTAAACTAAAAAGCCGTGCTAAAATCAGCATATCTAGGGTCGCTTGTGTAGGTGATGGATAGGCTATGTTTGAAAGATTTACGGAAAAAGCCATTAAAGTAATCATGCTCGCCCAAGAAGAAGCCCGCCGCCTTGGCCATAACTTCGTGGGAACAGAGCAGATTTTACTAGGACTAATTGGAGAGGGAACGGGAGTTGCCGCCAAAGTCCTCAAGTCCATGGGTGTCAATCTCAGAGATGCGCGCGTGGAGGTGGAGAAAATCATCGGTCGCGGTTCCGGATTCGTAGCCGTGGAAATTCCCTTCACCCCCAGAGCCAAACGAGTTTTAGAACTCTCCCTCGAAGAAGCCCGTCAACTGGGCCATAACTATATTGGCACAGAACACCTCCTTTTAGGACTAATTCGCGAAGGGGAAGGTGTGGCCGCTAGGGTTCTGGAAAATCTCGGCGTGGATCTCTCGAAAGTTCGCACCCAAGTGATCAGAATGTTAGGGGAAACCGCCGAAGTGGCCGCCGGTTCATCTTCCCAAGGTCGCACCAAAACCCCCACTCTTGACGAATTCGGTTCCAATCTCACCCAAATGGCCAGCGAGGGTAAACTCGATCCCGTGGTCGGCCGACAAAAGGAAATCGAGCGCGTTATCCAAATTCTCGGTCGTCGTACCAAAAATAACCCCGTCCTGATCGGGGAACCGGGGGTAGGTAAAACAGCGATCGCAGAAGGATTGGCCCAACGCATCGCTAACAAGGATATTCCCGACATTCTCGAAGAAAAACGGGTTGTCACCCTCGATATCGGCTTGTTAGTGGCAGGAACCAAATATCGCGGCGAATTTGAGGAACGCCTCAAAAAAATCATGGACGAAATTCGCCAAGCGGGTAACGTCGTCCTTGTTATCGATGAAGTTCATACTCTCATCGGTGCCGGGGCAGCCGAAGGGGCGATCGATGCGGCCAATATTCTCAAACCGGCTTTGGCCCGAGGAGAACTACAATGTATCGGGGCGACGACCTTGGATGAGTACCGCAAACATATCGAACGGGATGCGGCTCTAGAAAGACGTTTTCAACCGGTTATGGTCGGTGAACCCTCCGTAGAAGAAACGATCGAAATTCTCTACGGTCTCCGGGAACGCTACGAACAGCACCACAAACTAAAAATCTTAGATGAGGCCCTGGAAGCGGCGGCGAAATTGTCCGATCGCTACATTAGCGATCGCTTTTTACCGGACAAGGCGATCGATTTAATCGATGAAGCTGGTTCGAGAGTGCGCTTGATTAATTCCCAATTGCCCCCAGCAGCCAAGGAATTAGATAAAGAACTGCGGCAAATTCTCAAACAAAAAGATGATGCGGTGCGCGGTCAAGACTTCGAGAAAGCTGGGGAATTGCGCGATCGGGAAATGGAAATCAAAACCCAGATCCGGAATCTCGCTTCCACCAAAAAAGGCGAAGATGGCAACGATGAACCCTTTGTGGATGCCGAGGAAATCGCTCACATCGTCGCTTCTTGGACTGGGGTTCCCGTCAACAAACTGACCGAAACCGAATCCGAGAAACTGCTGCACATGGAAGATACCCTGCATCAGCGTCTCATCGGTCAAGAGGACGCAGTTAAAGCGGTGTCTCGCGCCATTCGTCGCGCTCGCGTCGGTCTGAAAAATCCCAACCGTCCCATTGCTTCCTTTATCTTCTCCGGTCCAACGGGGGTAGGTAAAACCGAGTTAACTAAAGCTCTGGCCGCTTATTTCTTTGGTTCCGAAGATGCGATGATCCGTCTCGATATGTCGGAATACATGGAACGGCACACGGTTTCTAAGTTAATCGGTTCGCCTCCGGGTTATGTTGGTTACAACGAAGGGGGACAATTAACGGAAGCGGTGCGTCGTCGTCCTTATACGGTGGTGCTATTCGACGAAATCGAAAAAGCTCACCCCGATGTCTTCAATATGCTTCTGCAAATCCTTGAAGATGGACGTTTGACCGATGCCAAAGGTCGCACGGTGGACTTTAAAAATACCCTGTTGATCATGACCTCGAACATCGGTTCTAAAGTCATCGAGAAGGGTGGCGGTGGTTTAGGTTTCGAGTTTGCCGATAATCAAGCCGAGGCCCAGTATAATCGCATTCGATCGCTGGTTAATGAGGAATTAAAACAATATTTCCGTCCGGAATTCCTCAACCGTCTCGATGAGATTATTGTCTTCCGTCAACTCAATAAGGAAGAAGTCAAGGAAATCGCCGAAATCCTGCTCAAGGATGTGTTTAAACGTCTGACAGAACAAAATATTACTTTGTCTGTCACCGATAAGTTTAAAGAACGCTTGATCGAGGAAGGTTATAATCCGGCCTACGGCGCTCGTCCCTTACGTCGTGCGATTATGCGTCTGTTGGAAGATGTTCTGGCTGAGGAAATTCTCTCCGGACGGGTTTCTGATGGGGATACGGCTATGGTCGATATCGATGAGGAAGGTAAGGTGAAAGTTATTTCGGGGGAAAGACGCGAGTTAATCGCTCCCGTGATCGAATAAATTCTCACTGGAATTAGTTAAATACAGGGTGGGCTTTTTGCTCACCTTTTCTCGTAAAAATAGGGAAAAAGTGCGATGAAAGTCTGGGTTGTGGGTTGTGTTTTGTTATTTTTGTTGGTGGAGTTTTATCAATGGGCCAAGGGGTTTATTTTGCCTTTACCTCTTTATATTTTTGCCGGAGCTTTGCTATCGATCGCTTCTAATTATTCTCAAGATATGAGCAATTTATTTGCTGGAAATGAACAGGTTGATCAAACTGCTAGTTTAAGTGATATTCCTGACATTTTGACGGCAGAAACCGCAATTGCCAGCCTAGAAGCGGCAGATCAGAAGATAGTAAAAAGCGGGATCGCTGAATCAAGACATGAATACTAAATTGTGCCTCCTATCCACAAGTTACCTTAGTGCTAGGTTTTAAAAATTGCCGAGAGGACAATTGATACTTAAAATCAGCAACGCCCTATAACTTTTCAAACAGCTTCTAAGAATAGATGATCATGAAAACAGTCACAAAATTAGCTCTTATTGCCCTACTCTGGATAACAATAATCAATCCTGCCAACGTACCTCCAGATACCGATGTTAGGCTAAAAATGGCCCATGCCCTGTGGACAGGAACTGAGGAAGTTTCTTTACCCCCAAATTATCGTCCTTCCTCTCGATTAGACCATGTTGGTGTTTTAGGAGTAGATGGAAAACGATATGAAGCTTATGATATAGGACAATCCTTATTAATGTTGCCCGCAGATTGGATTGGCACTCAACTCTCTAAAGTTTTTCCTAGTATTAAGCCTTATTTATTACGAGAATTTGCGGTTAGTTTTCTTGTAGTTATCCCTCTAAATGTATTAGTTGTTCTCTCTTGTTATTGGTTACTTAGACTATTTGATTTTCAGGAGAAAATTGCGGCATCTGCCAGCTTGATTTGGTTGCTAGGTACTACCGTTCTCCACTATGCACAAACTTTTCAACAAAATAATCCAGTCCTACTTTGTGTGATTTTAGGTTATGCTTGTGCTTTGGCTTATATTAAAACTAACAAAGTAACTTATGTTTTTTTGAGTGGATTGGCAATCGGAGCGGCTATTATAATTCGCTCGACAACTATCATTTATGCTCTCACAGTTTTTGGTTTTCTAATTAGCTGTCTAATTTATAAAAATTTCAAGCTGAATCAAATCTTTAAGACAGCCATACTCTGGAACGTCGGCTTATTTCCTTTCCTTTTTGTCAGTAGATTATTTAATTACTTACGCTTTGGGGATTTTTGGACAACGGCAGCATCCTTAAGCATTGAGCAAATACGCAATGGAGCAATCTTTTCAGGGTTGCCAGAATTGCCCCCTAATTATCCTTTCATACACCCTCCCTACGTTGGTATTCTCGGCGTTCTCTTCTCACCAGCTAAAAGTATATTTATTTACGACCCGTTTCTTTTACCGTGTTTAGTATTGGGGATTATTTTATTTAACAAATTAACACCTTATATACGAATATATTTTATTTCCTCAATTTTTGCACTTGTCTTTCATATTATCTTAACCAGCAAACTGGATTTCTGGCATGGAGATGGTTCTTGGGCTGCTCGTTATCACGTTACCTCAGTTCACCTACTGCTTGTTCCCTTAATAGCTTTGCTAATCTTAGAGATGTTATCGATTAATCGACTCAAACGATGGTTAATTAGCAGCTTGGTTGTTCTTTCTATTTTGGTTCAATTTGCTTCTCTTGTCTTTGACCCTAGTGTAAACAGTGGTGTGGTCATCTTTGCAGAACCAAAAAGTTTTTTGAGTTTTCGTTTAGCTGAACGTATCGACAGTGTTAGTTGCTTAATTGGTCTTTCTCGATCCCAAAGTTGCTTAACTGAGGAAAAGTACAGTAAGTCTGATCTCGCCGGTAGAAAGTACAGTAAGTCGGCTCTCGCCAGTAGGGTGTATTTCTGGCCTCTTAAATCCAACAAAGCGCAAGGATTGCTCTGGACAATTTGGGGATTCCTCTTGATCACAGCTTTGATCAGCACTCTACTTTTCCTAGTGATTGGGTAGTAGTGATGGAGACTTAATACCTTGCTTGTCCCTTACGTCGTGCGATTATGCGTCTGTTGGAAGATGTTCTCATCGAGTAACCAAAAACAAATGTTACGGCGGTTCCTCTATCCATCTGACACAGACAACTCCTTATTGGATAAGCCTTTCCACTTAGAAGATGTACCAGACTAAGCCTGAATCCGCCGTAAAGACCACTATTTTCGAGTAAAAGTCCATTTTTTATGGGCAAGAAAATTATAAATAGTCATTAGTATAGTAAGGATTATGTAAGCGGACAAGTACCATACTTTGAATAAATCAACCAAGAAATACATAGCGATAGCGACCGCAAAAGAACTAGAAAGCATGATCCCATGATACTTGATTAATTCTCCCAAAATACTTCCAATTTTTATTCGTCCTGTAAATGTATATTTTCGATTCAGATAGAATCCCAATGTATTTACATAGAACATTTGCACGAAAATCGAGAGAACGTAATGCAATTTTAGGTAATTGGTCAGAAGGTATAGAATTAGTATATTTTGGAATGCACAAAAGACACCCACAAGGCAAAACCTAAAAAATGAGCTTCTGAATAAACGATTAACTGCGATAAATTTCATGTCAAACCTAATCGTTACTAAATTATATTAGCTTTTAGTCTAGCAATTATGCGTTCTTGGATGCGCGAATATCGTAAGTATTTGTAAACTCCTAAAAAACCAAGCGAAAAACTCGATAGGAGTAACTTAATTAACTCTAATCGAGAACGTTCACCGTGCGCCATCCTCGCTAAAATAGTATTCACTTGTATTGAGAATTCAGCAAGTGATCGAATTCTTTTTTTTCTGTAGGTTGACACCTCCCATCTATCTAGATAGTCGTGAGCAACCACATTCAATTGATTATAGAACTCTCCAGTTTTGGAGCTTCTGACAACGGTTTGAGAGCTTGAATGAATGCGAAATGCACTCAAGGGATAAGGATAATAAATGATTTTTTCATCTCGTTCATGAAAAGCGATTTTTAACCAGAGATCCCAGTCGGCTGTATACCAAAGTTTTTCGTTCATTCCCCCCACCTGTAAAGCAATTTCTCTTTTAAAAATTGGAGCAGGAATGGAGATAAAATTTTGAATCAACAGCCTCTCGATTAAAATATCTCTGTTAACATATTTTGGAAAAGCTGGTAAAGGACAAGTCCATAAACCTAACTTTTTCCCTCGGTCATCGATAAAGATTGAAGGGTGTAAAAGTAAGTCGGTATCTGGATAATCATTAAGGATTTCCTTGATTATTTTTAAACGATTGTTCAACCATAAGTCATCTTGATGTAATAAACATACATAGTCTCCCGAGGCATTCTGTAAAGCGAAGTTAGTGTTAGCAACCCAATTGCCTATCCTTTTACGCTCGAAAAGCTTGATAGGAATTTTATCCTCGTAATTTTTGATAATAGATAAAGTTCGATCAGTAGAGCCATCATCAATGATAATATACTCGACGTTTCTCTCATTTTGTTCAAGGATTGAATCGAGAGTATCCTTTAGATACTTATCTCCATTATAAGTGGGAATTAATACGGACAACCACAGATGATCATTCATAAAGACTTTTTGAAATAACACTATTATGAAGAAATTTTAATTAGAAAAACAATATTGTTTTTCCAAGGACGAACGGTAGACTCAAGGAGAATCGATTGTTTACCAAAGAGTTTATATATCATATCTCGAAATTGTTTGGTAGTTTTATACTTGACCTTATCACCAGTAATATACCGCTCAAATAGATAGCATAAATAATGGATCGGTGAATTATTTTTACACCAATCCTTGAGAATAATATATCCGTTAGGTTTTACGGATTTACCAGCGTAAGTTAAGAATTCTTCATGCATTGACCAAGGAACATGGTGCATAACATCACTAATGACGACTAAATCGACACTTTGGGGGGTTTCTGCAACGAATTCTTGAATTGATTTTTGTTCAAACCGAACATGATCGAGATTTCCTTGAAACATCCGTCCTACTCTAGGAGTAATATCGATTCCTATAATATGTGAACTAGGATAGGCACTCGCTAAAAGTTCAGTTAAAGCACCTTCCCCACAGCCTAACTCTAGAATTATCTCAGGATTAACCCATTTATGGATTTGATGAGTTAAATCAGCTAGATCAATAAAAATGTTTCGATAAATATCAGAAATTGGTTTTTCCCAAGGACCTAACAAGTTCCGAACAAATGTTCCTATCGGCATAAAAATTAGTTAACCCCCTATAAGTTTATCTTCGGCTGTTTTCATCTTTGTTTTAGTCCCAAAACACTTAAAAAGAAACTGGAAAAAATCACCCGTACTGCCAAGGCTAAAGCGGGTACGAAAGGAATGACAATTCCCATGGCTACGGCTGGACATAAGGCTCCATAAAGTCGAGCATTCCAAGTGTATAAAGCATACACTGAACCGCCTATATCTAGTAAAAATAAAATTACGCCAATGAGCAATGGAGAAGTTAGCAATTTTTCTAATTTTACTCTTGGTTTGACTAGAAGTATTCCATGCTTCTAGATGCTCATCTATAACAGATTCTAACTGTTGTCGAAAATCTTGGATATAAGAGCTACGAGTAACGGTTTGGGAATGAGAATGAATGCGAAAGACCGATAAGGGCTTGGGATAGTATATTATCTGTCCATCTTGAGCTAATTTTAGCCAAAAATCCCAATCAGCCGTGTACCATAGTTTTTCATCCAAACCACCTACTTTTAAAGCCATCTCTCTCTTAAAGATTGGTGCGGGAATAGAGATAAAATTCTGCACTAACAATTTACTAATCATCTGCTCCGAACTAATCATTATTGGATAAGAAGGTAGAGGACATCGCCATAGTCCTAATTTTTGCCCTTGTATATTGACAAATATAGAAGGATTAAGAATTAAATTGGCCTCGGGAAATTGAATGGTTAGCTTTTTTAAAATCATCAATCTCCAGGTTAGCCACATATCATCTTGATGTAAAAAACAGACATAATCGGCTCGGGCCATATTGAGTAGATAATTAGTATTAGCTACCCAGTTTTTTTGCGGTTCCCTTTGAACAATTTTTAGGGGAATTTTGGTTTGAAAATACTGGAGTATTGCCAAGGTTTCATCTGTTGAACCATCATCAATAGCCAGACACTCTATATCAAAATCATCTTGAATAGCAATAGAGTTTAGGGCTTTTACTAAATATTTTTCCCCATTGTAAGTGGGAATTAAAACTGACAGCCAAGGTTTACTCATATTCTTTGCTCTGGTAATTTTATTTCTCTTTTTGACTTAAAGAGACAAATTCATTATACTTAAATAATTTGCCCACTATCCGTGGAAAAGGGAAAGAGTATTGTTTAATAATTTTGGAATCAAGTTCTCTAGCAATTGCTTTCAATTTAGCAAAATTCATAAATTCTACATGGGTTGCATCACTCTTGAAACCAGCTTCTTGAGGAGTTATTATAACTAATTTGCCATGATTTTTTAACAAATAAACATAGTCATTAAGTAAATTAATTACCTCTAAATAACTCATGTGTTCTGCGACGTGGGCTAATAAAATAGAATCAAATTTTTCTGGTTCATCAAATGATGACTGTTGAAATTCCTCCGGTGTGAAAGCCATGAAGCCCCTAGCCCGGCAGACTTCAACTGAGTGAAAATTGTGGTCAATACCAATTCCATTTCCTTTCAGATTCATCAGATTACGGCCTATTCCACAACCAATATCGAGAGTAAAACCTAAATTTAGCCTCTGAAGATTCCAACGGTAAGGAGCTTGAACATCCAATATTTCTTTCCATTTTGCCGTCTGTTTATTCAGCAATCGTTCCGAGTAGGACTGATTTTTGGTATCCTGATTAAAAGGATTGATTTTCCTGTTCATAAGTTTTCTGAGCGGCTAGAGAAGTGAGAGACAACTAGGTATAATTCCGGGTAGGTTAATTATTTTCTCTTCAGTTGCAAAACACTTAAAAAGAAACTGGAAAAAACCACCTGTACTCCCAACGCTAGAGCGGTTACGGAAGGAATGACAATCCGCATGGTCACGGCTGGATCTAAGGCTCCATAAAGTCGAGCATTCCAAATGTATAAAGCATACAGTGAACCGCCCATACCTAGTACCAATAAAATTACGCCAATGATCAATCCCACCTCCAGATTAATATAACGCAAAAATCGTCTTAATTTTCGGTCTTCCGGTAATAAACCCTCGCTGATGGCAAAAGCTTTTGTGAAGATGGCAAAACTGACAATTTGAAAGCCAATAATCAAAGCTGTGGCTGAATAGAGAAGGGTGTGAACTCTGGGTTGGGTCATAAACCAAATCGTGGCTATTAATCCGAGAAACATTAAAGCCAATCCGGGGTAGAGAAACAACCAGCGAGGACTATACATTAACAGAAATCGGAGATGTCGCCAGCCATCGCGCCAAGTTTTTAGGTGGGGGGGACGACTGCGACCGTCAGGGGATAAAGTGGTTGGTACTTCGGTAATTTTCAGGCCGTAGAGGGATGCTTTCACCACCATCTCGCTGGCGAATTCCATGCCAGTGGTGCGTAGGTTCAATTGTTCGATTGCCTGTTTACTAAACCCGCGCAATCCACAGTGAAAATCACCACAGGGACTACCAAAAAATAACCGTCCTAACCAAGTCAAGACAGGATTGCCCAGATACTTATGCAATACTGGCATCGCCCCTGGTTTAATTCCGCCCTGAAAACGATTGCCCATCACCAAATCATAACCCTGTCGCAATTTTTCTAGGAAAGGCGAGAGATTGGTAAAGTCATAGCTATCATCGGCATCCCCCATAATAATGTATTGACCTTTGGCGGCGGCGATACCTCCCCGCAGGGCGCTACCATAACCCCTTTCTGGGATAGGAACCACCCGCGCCCCTGAATTAGTGGCAATTTCTTGGGAACCGTCGCTACTGCCATTATCGGCGATTAGCACCTCTCCCGCAATTTTGTGTTGTTCCAGATAATCTCGTGCTTTGCCGATACAGGTGGCCAGGGTTTCCGCCTCGTTGAGACAGGGCATGATGATCGATAATTCTAGAGTAGGTATCTGCTCATTAGAGGCGGCATCTGCCCTGACCTGATTTTCCAGCATAACAATGGCGGTGGAGTCGTTTTGCCCAAGAGTATAACAGGTTATGTACAGCAGTGTCCCAAATTGTTAGCAGACAATCTGCTGATTCTTTTTCCTCTGAGCGGCAATCTATATCTGAAGTTGAATGGCGATCGCTCGGCTGGACTCTCTGACTTTCTTTATTTGGCAATTTGACCCAAATTTTCGATCAACTGAAATTCTGATGCTATCCTCGCCATCCCACCTGATTATTTGCTAAAATTCATGGCCAAATCTCCTTAACCCCAACTGACCTTACATTTGCTCAAAAGCTATCTGCTTGCTACTGAATTTTTGATGCGTCCGGGACGCATCCCACAGCCAAATATCGCCAATTTCCCCCTAGGCTTTAGGTCTTAAATAAACCAGAGACTGTTGCCAAATTAAAGTGGGTTTATCGTAGTGATCGACTAGGTATAGACAGTTAACATCTTGCCAAAGGATGCGACCAACGAGGAGATCATCGGTGCTTAACTTAATTTCTACTTCCCGTTTCTCTTGAATATAGCTCTGTACTTGTTTAATACTCGGCAGACCAGGATCAAATTGAGACATAATGAGTTTATCGATGAGGTGTTCATCCTCTATTATTCCTGTTGAGCAGCTTTTATTGACCATGAAAATCCCCTTTACCAAATATCAAGGCCTAGGCAATGATTTTATTTTGATAGATAACCGTCACAGTCCCGAACCCCTGATCACAGCGGAAATGGCCGTGGCTATGTGCGATCGACATTTTGGCATCGGCGCCGATGGCGTGATTTTTGCGCTTCCCGGCCAAGCGGAAACCGACTACACCATGAGAATTTTCAACTCTGATGGTTCGGAACCGGAAATGTGTGGTAACGGTATTCGCTGTCTAGCCCAATTTATCGCCCGTTTAGAGGCTAACAACGCCATTGGCCGCACCTATCGCATTCATACTCTAGCAGGAACGATAATTCCCCGTTTAGAAGCCAATGAACAGGTAACGGTTGATATGGGACCGCCGCAACTCCTAGGCAGTGAAATCCCCACCACTTTAGTCAAGGGGTCTGAAAAAGTCCTCGCGGTTCCCCTAGAGGTGGAGGGCAAAGATTGGTTAGTTACTTGCGTTAGTATGGGTAATCCCCACTGTGTCACTTTTGTGGGTGATCTGGCCTCTATTCCCCTGGAAACTATCGGGCCAAAATTTGAGCATCATCCGGTTTTTCCCCAACGGACTAATGTGGAGTTCGTAGAAGTAATCGCGCCGGATTATATGAAGATGCGTGTCTGGGAAAGAGGAGCGGGAATTACTCTCGCTTGCGGCACTGGTGCTTGTGCTGTGGTGGTGGCAGCCCTGTTGACGGGCAAATGCGATCGCCGTTGTACCGTGGAACTGCCCGGTGGTTGTCTTCAGATTCACTGGTCCCAAACCGATAACCGGGTTTACATGACAGGTCCTGCTAAAGCTGTTTTTGAGGGCATTTACCCCATCTAAACCACCCCGTCTGGACGGGGACTGAACTCCCCGAACAACGCAACGGGATTGTTAATTCTTAGAGACTGGTAATCCAAGCAATAATTCCTTTACCGGTTAACAATTCAATGGCTAAAAGAGAGACAAAGCCAATCATGGCCAGTCTGCCATTCAATTTTTCAGCGTTTTTGGTAAAACCGAGACTGCTAGAACTATCAACGTACATTTTCGGTTCGACAGCAAAATTATTCAGTCTTCCTTGTTCTTCGGTGGTGTAGCCGCGGGCAGTCATGGGGAGGCTCCTTTTGGATGATTATGTTAAGAAGTGTAACACATTGTTAAGTTATGTTGCAAATTTTAACAAAAAATTTCTGGAGACTCAGAAAAACTCGATCGGGTATTCAGTCAACGGCAAGGTTCTGGGCTGTCAGGGTAGTGCTATAGTTCTATCTCCTCTGGGTTTATTGAGGAAATTTTGCTTTTTTATTGACAAATTACTCAGATTGTGGTAGCAAAGAGGTGTATGCTTGGCCACCATAGTCAAGGGAAAAACAAAAACTATCTTAAGGTCGCCAGAGGACTGCCGTTAAACTGCGCAGGAGTTAGCGGGGGAAAAATTGCCACCGAAAGCGAACCCGAACGTAGGGAGTCAACTGACCTTGAGCGAAGATGTGCCGAATGGGTTAAGTGTGGGGAGAATAGGGAAAAACCACTAGGAAAAACCTGAATAGAATCTTAATATATAGAGTGCCTAGTAGCCGTAACGATTGCGCTCACTGTTTTTGTAAATTCTATGGCAGAGATTAGCCCAGAGATCAACCTCATGCAGATAGCGACTATACTCAACCAATATCGATTTGAAATGAGAGGATATAAAGCGCAAGAATTAATCGAGCGCTGGTTGCCCATCTATTCGCTAAATTGGATTCGCATGGCGATTTTAGAGGCACTCTATCAGGGACGTTACAAAGTCATTTCGGTGGAGGAAATCCTCAAAATTTGGCACCGTCGCGGCCATCCTACCTTTCATTTTACGGGGGAATTCGAGCGCTTGGTTTGTAAAAACTTGCTAGATTCCCAGTTAGATGGCAAAAAACCAGCAGTTATCCCTAAACGGGAACAGATCAATATACCTTCTCCCACCCTTGAGCAGCCCTGTCCAGAGCCAGAAGCGGGAAAAACCGATAATAATGGCACAGTAGCCACGAGTAAAGATTCTTTACTCAACTTAGAAACTTCTCTTTTTAATGATCCTCGCAAAGGGATGAGTAATGTGGAGGAATTATTCTCGCAGTTAACCCCGGAAACGCCCAAATTCCCTGAATTAGAATCAGTGCCTAAATCGCCTAACAGTCCTGGAACTAGGGAGAATTTTCCGGCTAATTTTAAACCGGCAATCGATGAGTTTATCCCTTTGTTAGACCCTTCGGAATTGTATCCCAAATTAAAAGCTGTGGCCCGCTCACCGCATAAGTAGGGTTGGCTGAAAAAGTTTTTCGGTGGTGGCAGGGTGTGGGGTGTGGGGTGTGGGGTGGTGGGGTACTGACACCAATTAATTCCCCGCCCTCAAGAAAAAAAATCGCCCTGACGATTAGAATAGAGTTAACTTTCCCCCTCCAGGCTCTGCTCAATTAACTAGATTATGACATCCTCCTATTTTGGTCTAGAAACCGAAGAAAATAAACTAATTAACTCTAATAATCTCTCGTTCGCCGCTTCTCTTGGTATTCACGGCCTAATTTTAGCGATTATCTTACCTAATTTCCTCAATAATCCAGCGCAGGAGCCAAAAAAGGATTTACGCAACGTCAATCTGATTGAATTGAACTCTCTAGAGCAGTCACGTCTTCCCAGTCTTGACTCCTCCCTGTCCAGCTTACCAGAACTGCCTAACCCCAATTTGTCTTCTTCCTCTTTGCCTCCTCTCCCCCCCATGGATGGCATCCATAACAGCACCTTACCTCCTTTACCCTCGGTTTCTTCCCTTCCTCCCTTACCTTCCTTACCTGCTTTACCTCCCCTCTCCTCTTTACCCTCCGTCAATATCTATTCTCCTCCCGTGGCATCTATTCCCTCTCTGGGTAGATTACCGATTCCTCGCAATTTTCCCACTTCTACCCCCAGTTTACCCAGTCCTCCTGCTGTTCCCACCCTGCCAGATAATGATAATCTGCCTAGGGAGACTAATAACAACCGGATACCGCCTTACTTCGATCCCTACCAAGATAATCTAACTTTAGATAGATTGCGAAATTCGCCCCTTAGTGCATCGCAACAGGCGCAGCAACAATTAAACAATTCCCTAGCCCGCACACCGGAGCCGAATGGTCAATCGCCCCTAGATGAACAGCGTCGTCAACAATTAATGTGGGAAATGCGGGAACGTTTGCGCTCCCTAGAGGCGGACAAAAGCAATACCAGTAACGAGGAGGCCATGAGAAATAATCTGGCTTGGCTGGCCAGAGTCCAAAAAACTAATCCTAACGCCTTAAATGAACTAAATCAGCCCAATCAGGGCAGCAGAGGCATAACTACCGTCAATTTGACCGGTAATTATCCCGCTACGGCTTGTTCCCGTCAATTGGCGGGGACGGCGGTTTATGGGGTGACGGTGGATGCCCAAGGCCGCCTCAGCAGTGAACCCCAGTTGATTAAAAGTGCTGGCTTCCCGATTTTCAATCAACAGGCAGCTAGGGAAGTAAGCTTAACTCGCTTTAATAATCCCAGTGGTGCGTCGAGAAGCTATCATGTGCGAGTCAGTTTTGCCCCTAACCCGGAAGTGTGCCGAGGTGCGATCGCTAATCCCCCAAAACCGGAGGGTAGCAACCTCAATACCCGTAACTCCCCCCCCGTAACGCCGGCAATTGAAACCCCGCTTCGTCCTAATCAACCGCCGCAACCCGCCGTTAGCCCCCAACCGGATAACGTCAAGCCCCCCGAAACCACAGGTCCAAATCCACCCCAAACCCAGCCAGAACCGCCCAAAGAAGCGATAATCGAGCAAAAAGCCCCAGAAACTCCTCCCCAAACCCCCGCTCTCAATCAGCCGGAGGGTTCCCCCGCTAGTCCCCCCACTAGCCAAAATCCTCAACCCCTGAGCGAGGAAGCTTTGCCCCCCGGTCCGCCAGCGGAAGCTAAAACTGAACCAGAAAGTTAGTCCATCAGCCTTTTCAGTGATCAGTTATCAGTTATCAGATATGAGTTTTAAGTTCACTGATTACTGAAAAAAACTCTCATCTCCCTAGTCCATAATTCGATCCCCCCTGCCCCCTTGATAAGGGGGGTGCCGATCCCCCCTTAATCCCCCCTTAATAAGGGGGGCATCTGATAATTTTTAACGGCTACCTACTTATTTTTACTTAAATGATTTCCACTTCCCAGATACCCGATTCTTTTGTCTCACCTTGCCGTCGCGCCTCGGTTAGTCGTACTACCAAAGAAACCGATGTACAGGTGACGATCGATCTTGATGGTAGCGGCAATTGTCGCGCCCAGACAGGAATTCCCTTTCTTGATCATATGTTGCAGCAAATCGCCTCCCACGCTGCGATCGATCTCGATGTGCGCGCCACCGGAGATATAGAAATTGATGACCATCACACCAATGAAGACGTGGGAATCACCCTCGGACAAGCTTTACTGCAAGCTTTAGGCGACAAAAAAGGCATCGTCCGTTTCGGGCATTTTGTCGCCCCTCTCGATGAAGCTTTAGTGCAAGTTGCCCTCGATTTTTCCGGTCGTCCCCACCTCAGTTATGGTCTAGAAATTCCTACCCAAAGAGTGGGAACCTACGATACTCAGCTAGTGCGGGAATTTTTTGTTGCTTTGGTCAATCACAGTCAAATGACCCTACATATTCGTCAATTAGACGGGATTAATTCCCATCATATTATTGAGGCTACTTTTAAAGCTTTTGCCCGGGCGATGAGTATGGCCATAGCGATCGATCCCCGTCGCGCTGGTATAATTCCCAGTTCTAAGGGAGTTTTATAGAAGCACTGCTTAACCGAATTAACGTTAGCTTAGAAGCCCATAATTTGAGCCACTTGGGTTAATTCGGGCGCAATCCCAGATTTTAGTTGATTATTGCTGTGTTTTACCGCCGAATCTGGGTCTTTTAGTCCATTTCCCGTTAAAACACACACTACGGTGGCCCCATCGGGAACCTGTTGATGCACTTTTAATAATCCTGCCACAGAAGCGGCGCTGGCTGGTTCACAGAAAACCCCCTCTTGGCCCCCTAAAATCCGATAGGCTGCTAATATTTCCTCATCGCTGACCGCGTGAAATTGCCCTTGACTAGCGTGACTAGCGGCCCAGGCTTTTTCCCAGTTAGCGGGGTTGCCGATACGGATAGCCGTGGCTAGGGTTTCGGGATGGTCAACCGGTTGTTTGGAGATAAAAGGGGCGGCCCCGGCGGCCTGAAAACCGATCATCTTCGGCAGTCGGTCACATTTGCCTATCTGGTGATACTGACAGAATCCCATCCAATAGGCGCTAATATTGCCCGCATTACCCACGGGAATACATAACCAGTCGGGAGCATTACCCAAGACATCGACAATCTCGAAAGCGGCGGTTTTTTGACCCTCTAAACGGTAGGGATTGACGGAATTGACTAAAGTTACGGGATAATTTTCTGATAGTTGGCGGACAATCTTGAGGGCATCATCGAAGTTGCCATTAATAGCGATGACTTCCGCTCCGTACAATAAAGCCTGGGCTAATTTTCCTAAGGCCACATAACCGTCGGGGATAATCACAAAGGCCCGCATCCCGGCTCTTCTTGCATAGGCTGCCGCCGCCGCCGAGGTGTTGCCGGTACTGGCACAAATCACCGCTTTTGCCCCTTCTTCCTTAGCTTTCGAGATGGCCATGGTCATGCCCCGGTCTTTAAAGCTGCCGGTGGGATTTAAACCATCATATTTGACAAAAACCTTGACATCGCGCCCGATTTGTGCTGAGAGATAGGGGGCGGGGATCAGGGGTGTATTGCCTTCTAGGAGGGTAATTACAGGGGTGTTACTGCTTACGGGCAGAAATTGGCGATATTCTTCGATCAAACCGCGCCAGCCGCCGATAGACGAGGATTTAGTGGGTGATTGGGGGATCGATCGAGAAATAGTTGTCATAGCCTTAAGGATACAGATTTGATTACATGGCCTAACTTCCTATTCTATCCAATAAGCAGTCCAAAAAATTAATCTCGATCGCCCAGTTGGGATTCATGGGAGTTAAAACAGGGATGCAGGGAGATAAAAGGCAATAACAGCAAATAAATGGACTTTTAAGCAAAAAAATAGTTATTTTATCGCTATAAATCTGATTTTTTGCCCTTTTTTCTTTCAAAAGTTGATTTAATTAGCTGGTTATAATTAAATTGAAGATGGCTCCCCCCTTAATCCCTTGATAAGGGGGGTTTGATCCCCCCTGCCTCCCTTGATAACTATCCATTAGTCACATCTTTCTTAACATAAAATTTGACAAAAAGAGAAAAGTGTGCCAGATGGCTCAAGGGGGTTCTATAGGGGGACTAATTTGATGAGATAGTTTCCAAGTCTGGCTGATATCATGTAACCTTCGCAGTCCCAACCAAATAGTTTTAACACCAGGTTCACCGTCACCTTTTCTACCTAAAAACCCCCCAAGAGAAGCAATCATTCTGACCGCTTCTCGAAAGGAGGGCGGCTTTTCAGGTGGCGGACTCTTTTTATGAATAGTGGCACACAAAGATTGCCATTCATGTTCTTCCAAAAAACTTTCACAACTCTCCTCTCCGTGTAAGCGTGCTTGATAGGTTAACCAAAGTAATCTCCAAGCTACAATTGAATAGGTAGCTAAGGCCATCTCAATTCTCCTACCCGTTTCTAATTGCAGTTTTTCTAATCCACAACCACTTTTTAAAACAAAATGATAGCGTTCTATTAACCAGCGATAACTATACCAGCGCACACAGGTTATCGCTGATTCAAAGCTACTAATGTCTAGGCTAGTTAAGAGCAGCCAACTGATAGGATTAACTCCGCTATGCGGATTTTCTTCTTCAGCTAAAATTACCTGTAATTTGACCGGTTGACGAGGGGTCGCCTTGGAGTGATGGCTAGGTACTTGTATTTCAAAACTGGCAAATCTAACTGTTAGTTTAGCTAGTCTAGCCTCGTGATTAGGATTGCGTTTTACTTGCACATCTAAGGTCCCACAGGCTTTTATTTCTCTGATGGATTGATGTAAATATTTAGGCTCTGAATGCCCTGACCTTTGCTTGTCTTCGAGATAGTTAACTTTTCGGTTATGAGTTCCTCGAATTAATAAATGAGAGTTAGGACTTCTTGATTGGGCAAATAAATCAAATATGTCTGCCTCACAATCTCCGATTGTTACTACTTGAATATCTTCGGGTATCTGTTGTTGTGTTTCTGACAAAGAATCTAACCATCTTTGACTTTCTTTTTCTTGGGTTTCTCTTTTTTTGCGTTGCTTGGCAATCCCTAAATTCTTTTCTTCTCTTGCCCAGACATATTGATTAATCAGTCCTAAAGGTATTCCGACTGGGGACACTCCTAAGGTGGTATGAACTTTGAGACCAAAGGATTTTTTATAATCTAGATAACCCATGCCTTTTTTGGCTTTTTGCGTCGTAAAGTCTAAACTTGTTGTGTCTTGCACTGCCAAAACTATTGGATGTTCTTTGATTCTTTCTACTGTACTTTTGGCCTGGGCGGCAATTATATCTGAGGGGTGAAAATAGGGGGAATTCCAAAAGTCGTAGGTGGCACTCGCTGCGGCTAGATTTCCTGAAGCTTGTGGCACACTTGTACTAGGTTGACTGGCCAAGTTTTCCACGATACTGATTAACCTTTTCTTTCTTCTGGTGTCCCCTAGGTCTGCATACTGTAATTCTTGGGCTGCCCATTTCTCCATTTTTTTGCTTACCTCCACCTTAATTCCTTCTTTCAAAACTATACCTATCAATCGTTTCCCCTTTTTTTAAGTTTCTTCTCTTTTTGTTAAGAAAGATCCGACTAATGGATAGCTTGATAAGGGGGGTGTCTGACAGTTTTTAACACCTACCGACAATCAACCTTACCTTGAGGGGGTTTGATCCCCCCTGTCAGCCTTGATAAGGGGGGTGTCTGACAGTTTTTAACACCTACCTACTTAGTGCCAGATTAATTTCTTAGCTAGGATAGGCAAGAGGCAGCTGGAAAAAATTCTCCTGTCTCCTGTCACGGCTGCTGGCAGTAAGTAATTTTGCTGGCATCTGATATTCAAACTCAAGCAACTATGTGTCAACTTCTAGGCATGAATTGTAATGTCCCCACGGATATCTGTTTTTCCTTTGAAGGATTTTGTGCGCGGGGAGGAAAAACCGACGAACATCGAGACGGTTGGGGAATCGCTTTTTTTGAAGGTTTAGGTTGTCGAACTTTTATTGATGTTAAACCCTCGATCGCTTCTCCGATTGCGGAATTAATTAAAAACTATCCCATCCATTCTACCAATGTTATCGCCCATATTCGCAAAGCCACCCAAGGAGAAATTAAACTAGAAAACTGTCATCCTTTTCGGCGGGAATTGTGGGGGAAATATTGGGTTTTTGCCCATAATGGTAATTTAGAAAATTTCTCACCGGCTGCGGGAGATTTTTATCAACCGGTTGGGGAGACGGATTCGGAAAAAGCTTTCTGTTTAATTCTTAATACCCTGCGAGAGACTTTTCCCCAGGGCAAACCTTCCCTAGAACAACTTTATCAAGTCCTAAAAACTATCACAAACTCTATCGCTTGTCAAGGTATTTTTAATTATCTTTTATCCGATGGTGAACATTTTTTTGCCTATTGTTCAACTAAATTAAGCTATATAATCCGTCAGTATCCTTTTGCCGCCGCTCATTTAATTGATGAAGATGTTAGCGTTGATTTTCAAGCTTTAGCTCGTCCGGGCGATCAAGTAGCAATTATTGCCACTACTCCCTTAACTGATAATGAAGTTTGGACAACGATTAATTCAGGAGAATTATTAGTTTTTCAGGAGGGCGCAGCAATTTTAAGTTAATCTTACCAGTGGTCACTTTGTCGAGACTTTTCTAAATCAATTAACTGAGTTTTTAGCCCTAACCAATCTAATTGATGGGCGAGGCAATCTGAACCAATTTTTCCCGCTTCTAGATAAATAACTCTCTCGGCAAATTCCCCTAAAAAATCTAGTTGATGATTGACCATAATTATCGTCATTGAACTTTGATTGTTTAATACTTCTAATAACCTGGTGGCCGTGCCTGTATCTAAAGCAGAGGTGGGTTCATCTAATAACAGTATGCTCGGTTCTAACAGCAAGGCTCTGGTAATTGCCACTAATTGTCTTTGTCCTAAAGATAATTCTAGCTCCCCGCGCTCAAACCACTGTTGAGGAATTTTTAATAGGGATGTCCAATGGTCAATTCTCTGATTAATTTCCGCAGGAGTAAATTTTTTCAATTGCAAAGGATAAGCGAGAGCATCTCGAACAGTCATCCCTAATAATTTCGACTCTTGTGGCAATAAAACTATCTGTTGTCGCAGGGAAATAACCGGTATTTCCTTAATCGATTTACCTTGAAAATAAATATTTCCCGTGCTTGGTTCTTGCAAACGATTTAACAATCGCAAAAGAGTCGTTTTTCCTGCCCCAGATGCTCCGACAATAGCTAACTTTTCTCCTTGCTTGATGCCAAAAGTAATATCTTCTAACAGATAAGCACTGCCGCGTCGGATAGCTAAATTTACTTGCTGTAGTTCTAAAATCAAGAGCGGTCTTTTCCTTACTTAGTTCAAGTTTATTATATAATAAAAATAGCCCAATGAGTTCGGCAGGTATTCCCCATGGTTAGTCAAGTTAACAAAACCGAGATTATCTATCCTGAGAGCGACGGTAAACCGATGGCAGATAATACTAAACAATTTAACTGGATAGTGACGATTAAGCAGAATCTCGACTGGTTATATATCGATGATCCCCAGGTATTTGTAGCGGGGGATCTGTTGTGGTATCCCGTGCAAGGCCAGCCGAAAATTGCCGCTGCTCCTGATACGATGGTAGTATTTGGCAGACCGAAAGGCGATCGAGGTTCCTACAAACAATGGCAAGAAGATAATCTTGCTCCTCAAGTCGTCTTTGAGATTCTTTCTCCCAGTAACACCTCCATCGAAATGGCCAAAAAATTGCTATTTTATGATCGCTATGGAGTCCAAGAATACTACGTCTATGATCCCGATGATAATAGTCTAGAAGCTTGGCAGCGAATTGGTGACAGTTTAGACAGTGTTAGTGAGGTTAATAATTGGGTGAGTCCCCGTTTAGGCATTCGGTTTGACTTAACCGACGAGTTAAAAATTTATCGTCCTGATGGTACTCAATTCTCGTCCTACAGCGAAATTAATCAACTACTGGAGCAGGAAAAGCAACGGGCTGAAAATGAACGCCAACGGGCTGAAAATGAACGACAACGGGCTGAAAATGAACGCCAACGGGCTGAACAGGTCAATCAGCAGTTAGTAGAAATGGAGGCAAAACTGCAAAAATATCGGCAACTTTTTGGGGAATTACCTAACTAGAGTCTGCTGAAAAAGTTTGTTGGTGGGGGCTGGGTGTGGCCCCCCCAACCCCCCCGACATCGGTAGGGCTGTTTCATTCTCCCATCAGAATATCAAAAGTAAAAGCGATCACTGTCTTTGTAAAATGAGGAGTGACCGGCAACTTTTCAACCCACATTCCGCACCCTAAGTGTCACAACGTCTCAAAAGAGGAAGGGGCGTGAGTCAAAATACTTATCTAGAGGAGTGAGTTGGCGGCAAGCTGCCGGCAACTAAGCCGAAAATTTCAGAGTTCCCCCGGTCATTCTCAATAAACAGTGCTTGTTGAGAATGACCGGTCAATCAGACTTAACATCTAGGGGGAGATGTTCCAGTTGCTCGCTTTGTTTTGTCACCCCTTGAAGTCAATCCATCTGGTCAAGATAAGAGATAATATTCTTGGCAAGGTTTGGGAAAAAATCTCAAAATGTTGCGCCTCTCATCCGTTAAGTTGCTAATCTTTTGATTGTCTTGAATACGGACGAGATGAAGGGAGCAAGTCAGTTTTGTCAGAACATAAATACTATTCAATAGCTAAAGACTGTTATTTAGGTAAGCACAGCGGTGTTTAAGCACTTGAGGGATATTTTCTTCATTCCACTGGGCTCCAGAAATTTTCAGTCGTCGGTCAATCTGTTTAACCGTGGATTCAACGGCTCCCGAAGCAATAGAGCAAATCTCTTCTTGTTGATAGTAATTATAATTAACAATTCGATGACGATGAATCTCTAAATAACGACAGAAATTTTCAGCTCGTTCGTTTTTTAAAGGAGAGATTAATGCTATTGTTTCCTCAATTTTGCCCTGCCATAATAAACTTTCTGCTTTTTTCAATCTCTTCACTGAACCGCCGACTTTATGAAGATTTTCTACCAAATGAAACCAGTCAAGTATTTCTCTTTTTTCTCCTGGACAATCCCAGTTTTTCACAATTTTCCCAATACCGGGATGTCCGTCTCCCAAACAGGTAAGGGGGTCAGATAAAGGTTGTTGATTAACCCAATATATTAACGATTCATTCTCTCCAAACCAAGCTTTTCTTAGGAAAGTATCAACACAGATTGCTTGATAATCTTTCCAGATACAAGCCTCTCCCTTAGTTTCGGTTCTTAAGCGCACTTTTCCTCCATCTAGACTAATTTCTTGAACGGGGTTTCCTGATTCTTCTTCGGCAAATTGGTGGCGATGGACTAATCGTTGTTGAGTCCTAGCCGAGACCTTCATCCCTATATAAAATTGAATATCTCTGGCGGCATTTTCATAAGAAACATTGGCACTAGCTCTTAAACAACAGCGTTCTAAGTAAGGACTAATTTGGTTATTACGAGGAATATTTAAACGGATTGCTTGTTTTTCTGTCAGGCATAATTCTCCGATGATGCTTTTTATTTTTCTCGGTCTCCCGGCTTGAGTTCCTGTCGTTTTTGTGACCAAAAAAAATCCTAGTTTCGGAGTTATATATTTTCAGGTCTGTTCTCTTATTGTCGTCTCTATTCCCTCTAAAGTTTGAATTTTTTCAGCCTCAGCTTCCTGATGAAGAATCTTGGCTATCGCTTGAATATGTTGGTTAAGTTCTTGTTGTTGCTCTGGAGTCATTTTTGTCTTTTCCCTACTCTTTTCTCTATCCCATACCCAATTGATGCTTTTGTCAAGTAGTTTATTTGTTCTTCAGCTTTGACTTGCTCCCCGAGATGAATCCCTTGAAAGCCCTGAAATATCCAGCGTAACGTCGGTCGGTCAGTTAACTTACCCAACTGATTTTTCAGTCCCGTCTCCTGCTGTTTTAAACTTAAACGAAGTTGTCTTTGACCAATAGTATAAACCAGCAGGCACAAGCCCATGAGCATGGCCATGACCTCGATTCTATGGGGAGATTTGAGAAAGACACTGTCAGCAAAAAAGCAGGGGTCTTTGAGAAAAGAAAATCCTCTTTCTGGAGCTTGTTGCCCCTTATATTTTTTGAGTATATCCTCACTGCTCAATCGTTGTTTCTCCAAATCGTTAGTTGCTAAAACGAATCGTCCTGCTCGTTTCTTTAGCCTCTCAATGGCGGTCAAATTCAACTCTAATTTGGCTTGAACGGGAGCATCTCACTTACGCGATAAGTAATTATACTTAGCCTAAAAGCCACTCTTAATCGTGTCTTGGAACGAAATAGAGGCTTTTAAAGACTGCGTACATGGAGAATTAAAACAAGAATTACCCTCGAAAAGCCTATTTTTCCACTAAGTATTTATGCTCATTGCAAAGGTGAGATGCTCCCGGCTTGAACTTGATAGCTTTGAGAGGGTAAATCGTCTTTTGATTTGAGTTTTGACCCCTGGGACTCAGGCGGAATGAGATTGACTTTAATCCCACATTCCGCACCCTCAACTGTCACATAAGCTGTCCCCCGCCAGAGACTTGAGTAAAAATACCTAGCTGGTGAAGGTTTTCTCGGTGGCCGCTAGGGGGGTCTTGAGACCCCTAATTATGAAAAAATAGGAATTGTTGGAAAACTGAGGCGAGTGGACTGTTCGACCATGAATCAATCAACAGAAATTGAAGTCAAAAATCTAGACCATCTGGGATTAGTAGCCGGAATTATCGATGAAATAGGAATCGTTGAAATTATCAACGAACAAGTCTCAATTGAGCGAGGAGAAATTGTCACAGCTGGGCAAGTCGTGAAAGCAATTATCCTGAATGGATTGGGATTTGTCTCCCGAGCCTTGTATTTATTTCCTCAATTTTTTGAAGATAAAGCAACCGAACATCTGCTGGGAGAGGGCATCGAACCAAAACACCTGAATGATGATAAAATTGGTCGAGTAATGGACAAACTTTATCAACTTAATGTTTCGGTCATTTTCCTACTGATTAGTTTAGCGGCCGTGAAAAAATTTGGTGTAGCAACCGAGAACTCCCATTTAGATTCGACTTCTCTATCAGTAGAAGGAGAATATAACAAGGAATACCCAACAGTAGAAATCCTGAAATCAGGAGCAGTGGGAGAAGAAATTGAAACCAGACAACAGCCAATAAAAATTACCTACGGATACTCCCGCGACCGAAGACCTGACTTAAAACAATTTATGATTGACTTAATCGTAAGTGGGGATGGAGATGTACCTTTATTCCTGAAAGTAGGGGACGGAAATGAAGCGGACAAAGCGGTTTTTGGTCAAATCGCCCGAGAATTTAAAAAACAAGTTGACTTTGACAGTTTAATAGTCGGCGATAGCGCCCTCTATAGCAAAGAGAATTTAAAACTAATGAAAGAAATGCGTTGGTTGTCTCGAGTACCATTAAGCATTAAAGAGGCTCAAGAGTTGGTTGATAGCATCTCAGAAAAAGAGTTAACCGATTCAGAAATACCGGGTTATTCCTGGCGGGAAACCATCTCTAACTATGGGGGGATAGAACAAAGATGGTTGCTAGTTGAAAGTCAAGCTAGACAAGAATCAGACTTGAAAAAATTAGAGAAAAAAATCGAGCAGGAAAAGAATTCTGCCCAAGAAAAAATCCGGCAACTATCCCGAAGAGAATTTGAGAATAGAGCGGTGGCGTTGGCGATAGCCAAAGGATTATCTGACTCCTTAAAATCTCATCAGTTAACGGAGATTAAAGTCAATCTCATTCCGCCTGAGTCCCAGGGGTCAAAACTCAAATCAAAAGACGATTTACCCTCTCAAAGCTATCAAGTTCAAGCCAAATTAGAGTTGAATTTGACCGCCATTGAGAGGCTAAAGAAACGAGCAGGACGATTCGTTTTAGCAACTAACGATTTGGAGAAACAACGATTAAGCAGTGAGGATATACTCAAAAAATATAAAGGGCAACAAGCTCCGGAAAGAGGATTTTCTTTTCTCAAAGACCCCTGCTTTTTTGCCCACAGTGTCTTTCTCAAATCTCCCCATAGAATCGAGGTCATGGCCATGCTCATGGGCTTGTGCCTGCTGGTTTATACTATTGGTCAAAGACAACTTCGTTTAAGTTTAAAACAGCAGGAGACGGGACTGAAAAATCCGTTGGGTAAGTTAACTGACCGACCGACGTTACGCTGGATATTTCAGGGCTTTCAAGGGATTCATCTCGTCCGTATTCAAGACAATCAAAAGATTAGCAACTTAACGGATGAGAGGCGCAACATTTTGAGATTTTTCCCCAAACCTTGCCAGGAATATTATCTCTTATCTTGACCAGATGGATTGACTTCAAGGGGTGACAAAACAAAGCGAGCAACTGGAACATCTCCCCCTAGATGTTAAGTCTGATTGCCTAGTCATTCTCAACAAGCACTGTTTATTGAGAATGACCGGGGGAACTCTGAAATTTTCGGCTTAGTTGCCGGCAGCTTGCCGCCAACTCACTCCTCTAGATAAGTATTTTGACTCGCGCCCCTTCCTCTTTTGAGACGTTGTGACACTTAGGGTGCGGAATGTGGGTTTAATCTCCGTTAACTGATGAGATTTTAAGGAGTCAGATAATCCTTTGGCTATCGCCAACGCCACCGCTCTATTCTCAAATTCTCTTCGGGATAGTTGCCGGATTTTTTCTTGGGCAGAATTCTTTTCCTGCTCGATTTTTTTCTCTAATTTTTTCAAGTCTGATTCTTGTCTAGCTTGACTTTCAACTAGCAACCATCTTTGTTCTATACCCCCATAGTTAGAGATGGTTTCCCGCCAGGAATAACCCGGTATTTCTGAATCGGTTAACTCTTTTTCTGAGATGCTATCAACCAACTCTTGAGCCTCTTTAATGCTTAATGGTACTCGAGACAACCAACGCATTTCTTTCATTAGTTTTAAATTCTCTTTGCTATAGAGGGCGCTATCGCCGACTATTAAACTGTCAAAGTCAACTTGTTTTTTAAATTCTCGGGCGATTTGACCAAAAACTGCTTTGTCCGCTTCATTTCCGTCCCCTACTTTCAGGAATAAAGGTACATCTCCATCCCCACTTACGATTAAGTCAATCATAAATTGTTTTAAGTCAGGTCTTCGGTCGCGGGAGTATCCGTAGGTAATTTTTATTGGCTGTTGTCCGGTTTCAATTTCTTCTCCCACTGCTCCTGATTTCAGGATTTCTACTGTTGGGTATTCCTTTTTATATTCTCCTTCTACTGATAGAGAAGTCGAATCTAAATGGGAGTTCTCGGTTGCTACACCAAATTTTTTCACGGCCGCTAAACTAATCAGTAGGAAAATGACCGAAACATTAAGTTGATAAAGTTTGTCCATTACTCGACCAATTTTATCATCATTCAGGTGTTTTGGTTCGATGCCCTCTCCCAGCAGATGTTCGGTTGCTTTATCTTCAAAAAATTGAGGAAATAAATACAAGGCTCGGGAGACAAATCCCAATCCATTCAGGATAATTGCTTTCACGACTTGCCCAGCTGTGACAATTTCTCCTCGCTCAATTGAGACTTGTTCGTTGATAATTTCAACGATTCCTATTTCATCGATAATTCCGGCTACTAATCCCAGATGGTCTAGATTTTTGACTTCAATTTCTGTTGATTGATTCATGGTCGAACAGTCCACTCGCCTCAGTTTTCCAACAATTCCTATTTTTTCATAATTAGGGTCTCAAAGCCCCCCTAGCGGCCACCGAGAAAACCTTCACCAGCTAAGTATTTTTACTCAAGTCTCTGGCGGGGGACAGCTTATGTGACAGTTGAGGGTGCGGAATGTGGGTTTCAAATATATGTTGAGCTTAATAGAAAAACTGAAACAAGTCAAGGACTTTCGGAAAGATAAAGGAAAAAGACACCCTTTATGGATAGTATTAGTAGTAATAATACTGGGAACAATGCTAGGATACTCAGGTTATAGAGAGCTAGGAGAGTTTGCTAAAAATAATCGGCACAGGCTCAGTCAAGAATTTAACATAATTCCAGAAAGAGTCCCATCCTATTCAACAATTAGAAGGGTAATGATGGGAGTAGAATGGCAGATTTTGTTAAAAATGTTTAATGAATGGGCATTAGAAGAATATGGACAAAGAGATGATATAAATTGGCTAGGTATGGATGGAAAAAGTCTCAAAAACACCCTAAAGAATCCTAATAATGAACAACAAAATTTTATCATGTTTGTCTCATTGTTTAGTCAAGAAAGTGGATTAGTATTACACTTAAAAAGAATCGAAAACAAAAAAGGGTCTGAAATCGACGAAGGGCAAGCTATAATTGAGGATTGCTCTCTCCAAAATAAAGTTTTTACTGGCGATGCTTTACACTGTCAGAAAAAAACAATCAGCTTAATAGCCAAGACTAAAAATGACTATGTTATCACCGTTAAAGGAAATCAGAAAAATCTTTATAAGCGAATACAAGACCTGAGTAATTCCTCAAAGCCAGAAAGTTGCTTTCTTGAACAAGATAATAGTCATGGACGAAAAATATCAAGAAAAATAGAAGTTTTTAAAGTGAGAAAAAATGAAAGACAAGGGTTTGAAAATCTGCGAAGAGTTATTAAAGTAGAAAGAAAGGGTAGTCGCGGGGATAAAACCTATGAAGAAACAGCTTACTATATCAGTAGCCTAACCGAATCCGCTCAAGTATTTGCTAAAATTATTCGAGGACATTGGAAAATAGAAAATCAGTTACATTGGGTAAAAGATGTAATTTTTGAGGAAGATAAAAGCGAGATAAGTGATTTTCAAGCGGCCAGCAATTGGTCAATTCTCACAACTATAGGATTGAATCTTTTCAGAGGTTTGGGTTTTCTCTCAATAACAGAGGGACAGAGGTGGTTAGCTGAACGTTGGGAAAAATTGATAGTTTTATCGACGTAAGAAGCAGAAAAATTAGCTAAATTAACAGGATGTACTCTCAGACAATTTCAAGAGAGATAGGCTTTTAGTGGCTTGGGAACAGGCTTTATCAATTTATTCATAATAAATATTGGCAGAAGATTAAAGATTAGTTATTGTGACTAACTCTTTTGATTAGAAAAAGATAAACTTGAGAATCTTCGGTCAAATTTATTGACTCAAAATCAGCTGTAATTAATTTAAATGAAACAGCCCTAGGGGCAGGGGGGGTGTAGGGTTTTACCGATTTTGAGGTGGTCAGTTACCTAATTTTCAGGGAAAAAGTACCTGAATTTTACCCCCGATCACTCCAAGGGTCAGCACTTTTTGAGGGAAAAAAGTCTAAAAGCCCTTTCCTGTAAGGTTTGTACCATTATTCAGCCAGCCCTTACTAAAATTTGAACTAGCGACGGGAGTATAACAAAAAAAGAGGACTGGTTAGTCCTCTTAACAAGATTAGTTTTCGCTAAATGTTAAACACAGAATGATTGCCAGGCCTAGTAGGCTAGACCCATACTGCGGGTGGTTTCTGCTCCGAGATAAACCCGAATGCTTAGGAAATCCGTCGGACAAGCCGTTTCGCAACGTTTACAACCAATACAGTCTTCCGTGCGGGGGGAGGAGGCAATTTGGGCAGCTTTACAGCCATCCCAGGGAACCATTTCCAGCACGTCGAGGGGACAAGCCCGAACGCATTGGGTGCAACCGATACAGGTATCGTAAATTTTAACGCTATGAGACATTGAATTATGACTCCTTACCGAGTGTTCTCCATGTTAAATTTCGGGTTTATCGGTTAGTTTACCTTACAGCGATCTGTTCATCGCTCGATCGGT
Source organism: Microcystis aeruginosa NIES-843 (assembly GCF_000010625.1). NCBI lineage: Bacteria > Bacillati > Cyanobacteriota > Cyanophyceae > Chroococcales > Microcystaceae > Microcystis > Microcystis aeruginosa. The sequence continues at coordinate 5,460,774 of NC_010296.1, read as the reverse complement.
GACATAACTTTAAACTCTGTAACACTTGGGGCTAAATGGCGATCGCTAGTCAGGGATCGGGCAATTCTAAAATAGCCTTAAAGAATTGCTTGCCGGGGTTACGGGGGGAACCGAAAAAGGTAATCTGGATCGCAAGATAATTTATTTCGTTTGCCAGTATGACAGAAATAGCGATCGAATCGATCCTACAGGAAAATCGGCTGTTTCCTCCCAGTGCCGAATTTGCCCAGAATGCCACCATTAAAAGCTTTGAAGAATACCAGCAACTCTACGCCAAAGCCAAGGCCGATCCCTCGGCTTTTTGGGCCCAATTAGCCGAAAAAGAATTACATTGGTTTGAAAAATGGTCAGAGATTCTTGACTGGCAGCCCCCCTTTGCTAAATGGTTCGTCAACGGCAAGATTAATATTTGTTACAACTGTATTGACAGACATCTCACCACCTGGAGACGCAATAAAGCCGCCATCATCTGGGAAGGAGAACCGGGAGACAGCCGCACCATTACCTACGAACAGCTACACCGAGAAGTGTGCCAATTTGCCAACGCTTTAAAGGAATTAGGCGTGAAAAAAGGCGATGTGGTCGGAATTTATATGCCGATGATTCCCGAAGCGGCCATCGCTATGTTAGCCTGTGCCAGAATTGGCGCGCCCCACAGTGTAGTTTTTGGGGGATTTAGTGCCGATGCTTTGCGCGATCGTCTTAATGATGCGGCCGCTAAGGTGGTAATCACTGCCGATGGTGGTTTCCGCAAGGATAAAGTCGTTGCCCTCAAGGAACAGGTAGATCTGGCTCTAGCCGATAATAGCGCCCCCAGTGTGGAAAAAGTTCTCGTTGTCCAGCGCAGCAAGGAACCCATCAATATGGTTGCCGATCGCGATTACTGGTGGCATGATCTACAAAAACAGGTATCTGCTAACTGTCCGGCCGAACCGATGGATAGCGAAGATATGTTATTTATCCTCTACACCAGTGGTTCCACCGGCAAACCGAAAGGAGTCGTCCACACCACCGGCGGTTATAATCTCTACACCCATGTCACCTGCAAATGGATTTTTGACCTGAAAGACACCGATGTTTACTGGTGTACTGCCGATGTGGGTTGGATTACCGGCCATAGTTATATCGTTTACGGACCGCTTTCCAATGGTGCAACGACGGTAATGTATGAAGGGGTTCCCCGTCCCTCTAATTTAGGCTGTTTTTGGGATGTCATCGAGAAATATCGGGTTAATATCTTTTATACTGCCCCCACTGCTATCCGCGCTTTTATCAAAATGGGTGAAGACATCCCCAATAGCCGGGATTTATCCTCTTTGCGCTTACTGGGAACCGTGGGAGAACCGATTAACCCGGAAGCGTGGATGTGGTATCACCGAGTTATCGGTAAGGAAAAATGTCCGATTGTCGATACTTGGTGGCAAACGGAAACCGGGGGGATTATGATTACTCCCTTACCCGGGGCAATTGCCACCAAACCGGGGTCAGCAACCCTACCTTTCCCCGGTATTATCGCCGAAGTGGTCGATTTAGAAGGTAATCCCACCCACGCGAATGAGGGGGGTTATCTGGTGGTCAAACATCCCTGGCCCGGTATGATGCGAACAGTCTATAAAAATCCCGATCGCTTCCGCAATACCTACTGGGAACATATCGCCCCCAAAGATGGCCAATATCTCTATTTTGCCGGGGATGGTAGTCGTCAGGACGAAGACGGTTATTTCTGGGTAATGGGGCGCGTCGATGACGTGATGAGCGTTTCTGGCCACCGTTTAGGGACAATGGAGATCGAATCAGCTTTAGTATCCCATCCCGCGGTAGCGGAGGCGGCTGTGGTGGGACGACCGGATGAAATTAAAGGGGAAGAAGTCTATGCTTTTGTGACTCTCGAGGGGCATTATGAAGCGAGTCCGGAGTTAGCGCAAGCATTAAAGGATCACGTTGTCAAGGAAATTGGCATTATTGCTCGACCGGGAGAAATCCGTTTTACCGATGTACTGCCAAAAACGCGATCGGGTAAAATTATGCGTCGTCTCTTGCGAACTTTAGCATCAGGTCAAGAGATTTCTGGTGATACTTCTACTCTAGAAGATCGATCGGTTTTGGACAAATTGCGGCAAGGTGCCTAATTTAATTGCCGGTTTTTCCTAGTAGTTAGGGTGAGGAATAAGAGTTAATCTTATCTCACTCTAACGGGAGTGAGCCTCGCTGAACATATTTGCTCAAGCACCAAAGCTATAACTAATACTAAATCCTGTTGAAAAGGTATAGGGGAAGTGGGAAGTGGGGAAGTGGGGAAGTGGGGAAGTGGGGAAGTGGGGAAGTGGGGAAGTGGGGAAGTGGGGAAGTGGGGAGTCGGTTGTCAATACCAAATTCGGTTATACTTCATGTTTATAAGAAAGGCTGTAATAATAAAGATAAGAGCGAATTGAAATTATAGGAGTTTAATCAATGACCACCACCACTACTACCAATAATGATTTAAAAAGACTAGAAGATTTAATCCTCAATGGACAGAAGATAATCGAACATCGATTCAACGAGATCGACAATCGACTCACTACCATGGACAATCGACTCACTACCATGGACAATCGACTCACTACCATGGAAACTCGACTGATTGACGTGGACAATCGACTCGCTACTGTGGACAATCGACTCACTACCATGGACAATCGACTCACTACCGTGGAAACTCGACTGATTGAGGTGGACAATCGATTGAAGGTGATCGAGAATGGACAAGCAGAAATGAAAGCTGATGTCAAAAATCTTCAAAAAGATACTACCGATTTAAAGATTGAACTCACGGAAGTTAAAGGTGATATTAAAACTCTTGATAGTAAATTTGATGACATGAATAAACGCTTAGAGAAAGTCGAAGGAACCCAAAAAAATCAAATTTGGACATTGATAACTGTCCTAAGTGGTTCCTTACTAGCCGTAGGATTTAGAAGTTTTTTTATTGACAATAATCCCTAATCTCAGCAAGAGAATTGCTATAATTTGCTCACAAAAACAATGAAAAGCGATCGCCTAATTCTTCGTCCTTGGCAACTACCCGCAGACAAAGAGTCTTTTTTTCAGATCTATCAAAATTCCGAAGTCACTGATTTTTTACCGAGAATTCGTCAGTTAGCCACGGATATTGAGAGTTTAAATGCCCATTTTTCCGAAAGATTACCAACTATTCGTAATCAGGGTAATGGCAGCGATTGGTGGGCAATGATCGATCGAAAAAATAATCAGATTATCGGTTCGATAATTTTACAGAATTTGCCCGATAACCACGGTTATCCTACCCCAGATAGCGAAATTGGTTGGCATTTACGGTGCGATTATTGGGGACAAGGATATATGACCGAAGCGGCTAAAGTTATTCTAGAATACGGCTTAATCACCTTACAATTGCCGATTATCTACGCGGTGGTTAATCCCGATAATTATCGCTCAATTCGTGTCACCGAAAGATTAGGAATGCAATCAATGGGATTAACGAATAAATACTACGATACTGAAGCACTTTTATTCTCGATCGAAGCTTAAAGTTCATTAATAATTAGGGTTAGCTGAATAAATCTAAAAACCTTGTTGGGTAAGACTTTTAGACTTTTTGTCAATCAAAAAGTACCAGATATGGGAGTGGTCGGGGGGAAAATTCCGGGACTTTTTCCCTGAAAATTAGGTAATTTACCCGATGAAAATGGGTAAAACCCCACACCCCACACCCCACACCCTACACCCTGCCCCTAGGAAAAACTTTTTCAGCAAGCCCTAATTATTGATTGTTTCTTATTTTATAGCTGCTGTGGTTGTCATGCTAAACCCATTCTTGTTCAAACAGTAAAAAGGGAAATATATTCCCTTTTTCTGGCTTTTATGGACCCATATCCTAAACGGTTTCGGGTTTAACACCTCTTTGGTCGAGAACTTTCTGTAATTCCGCTTCGTCGGTTTTGGTCAAAGAAGTGCGTAACACTTTACCTCCGTAGGGGGCCACTTCATCGAGGACTTTATCGGGGGTAACTTTTTGGACGAGAACAAAGAGAGCAGAGGTACTGGGCTGCAGGGTTTCTCCCAATTCGCGCATAAAATTGTCATCCACACCGATATCACTTAAAGCACCTCCCAAAGCACCACCAGCAGCACCGAGGACGGCCCCTAATAAAGGGGATAAAAAGAGCATTCCGATTAATAATCCCCAGAAACTGCCACTAGCGGCTCCCGCTGCCGTTAAATTGACCGCTTGCTTGAGTTTAATCTGGCCATCTTTGTTTTTAACCACTACGGCAGCATCTTCTAGCTCGATGAGATGTTCCTGTTGCAGTTTAGCCAAAGTTAAACGAACTTCTTCTGCTTTAAATTCGTCCTCATAGGCGATGACAAATAGATCGGCCATAGTTTTTCCTCGATTATTAGTAAATAAAACCTTTATACACTACTTTTGCCGGATTAAAAAGTTTGAGGTATCGGAGAATACCTCAAAGCCATGGGGATTAGGTGTCATAAATACGAGCTTCAAAAGCATCGGGATTTTCTTGACAGTATTCCTCAAAATAGGTTTTTTCCGGTTTTTTAGCGCGTTGGTGTGCCAATTCTGCCTGTAATTCCTCAACAACATCCCAAGCTGCGGCACAATCGGGAGAATTTCCCCCTTTTTCAGCACATACTGCCCGGGCAATATCTCTAGCTTTGATAATCTCCGCTTCTAAATCAAGACTGCGGGGCTTTTCGACGGCGTTACCTTTATGGAGGATGTCACTAACAGATATAACACCGAGCAAATCACCTTTAATTACCGGTGCGAAACGAATACCAGTATTAGCAAATAAGCGGGCCACATATTCAACCCCGAGGTCGGGATTAATCACGATGCAGGGTTTGCTCATCACTTCATAGACGCGCACTTTTTGCGGATCTTGACCGAAAGCGACGACTTTATAGACAATATCGGTTTCGGTGATAATTCCGTAAGCATCTTCATCGTGACGGCGATCAACAATGAGAGTTCTAATGTTCTTTTCTCTCATCAATTGTACTGCTTTGGCAACGGTTTCAGAACCTTTAATCTTGGCCACCTCCGTGGTCATAATTTCAGCTGCTTTCATAGTCATAGTTAGAGAAGTTAAGTTGTGCCTTTGTTATTTTAGAACATAAACTGACCCCTAATACTGACGGCTGACGGCTAAAAAACCGCTCCCTGATTAACGCCATTCTACCAGTTGTCGTTCTTGGACAACCAAACCATATACTGTCTCGGTTTGACGGGCTAAATTTGCCCAATGAAAGCGTTTTTCTAGGTCTTCGTAGGCGTTATTAACTAATTCTTGGGCGTATTCAGGATGATTTAAAACCTCTAAAATGCCCCAAGCGAGGGAATCAGGATTATTGACGCGGGTGACAATTCCCGTTTGGCCATGACGGACAACTTCGGGAAAACCGCAGGTATCGGAAACTACCACGGGAACCCTAGCGGCGAAACTTTCCAAGGCGACAATACCAAAAGGTTCGTAAAGACTGGGAAAAACGGCACAATCGGCCACGGTTTGGAAGCGATCGAGGTTTTCATCGGACATAAAGCCCGTAAAATAACAATGATGCCAGATACCGAGATGCCAGGCCTGTTGTTTGAGTTTGTCGGTATTGCCGCCACCGATAATGACAAATTTAGTTTTAGCTCCAGTCTGGGCGAGGACTTTTGGGGCAGCGTTGAGTAACACCGAAACCCCCTTTTCAAAGGTCATGCGCCCGACGTAATAGACGATTTTTTCGTGATCTTGGGCATATTGACGACGAAAAGCTTGGTAATCAAAGTTAGGGTCTCTTTGCTTTTTCTCGGCCCGAATACCGTTATAAACCACATCGATTTTATCCCAGGGGGCGCCCAAAGCCCGATGGACTTCATGACGCATATAGCTGGTACAGACGATAACGCGCCAAGCATTATAGACGAGGGTTCCCTCTTTGCTGCCGATATAGCGTTGGGTGTCGGTGTGCAGTCCGTTATAACGTCCGTATTCCGTGGCGTGAATAGTGGCAATCAGGGGTATTTTAAAGAGATGTTTCATGGCAATGGCCGCATCCCCTACTAACCAATCGTGGGCATGAACAAGGTCAAATTTTCCGTATTCGGCGATTAGTTTGCCGCCCCGTTGCCCCATGCTGTTATTCATGTTGACCACCCAATGGAAAAAGTCATTGCCGGGGGGTACGGGGACGCGGTGGATGTGAATGCCTTCGACCAGTTCGTAACTGGGGGCCTGACCGAATTCGATCGTGATTAAATGGACTTCATGACCGAGTTTGACGATTTCGGGATAGAGTTCAGCGACATGACGGGCGATACCGCCCACTAATCGCGGTGGAAATTCCCACGCCAACACTAAAATCCTCATTTTTCCCTAACCTCGACCTGATTTAAGCTTGTAGGTAATCATTGCATCCCCATGGTATCTATTTTGGCTCTGGTTTCTTCCTCTAATTGCCACTCTCCCCGCACCAGTCTTGAGAGGATTTCTTGTCGCCACTTGCTTAATTGTTCCTGAAAAGCGGCCGTTTGTAGATCGTTGCGCCAGAAAATTAGGGCTGATTCGCCAGTTTGCGGATAATAATTTTTACGCTCTCCAGCGATGCGGAAGCCAAAATGCTCGTAGAGCGCGATCGCTGACTGGTTCGATACCCTCACCTCTAGCGTAGCCCTTTCCAGTTGTCTTTGTACAGCCTTCTCCAGAAGTTTGTAGAGAAGTAGTTTTCCTAATCCTTGTCTTTGATAGTCGGGATAAATTGCCAGGAGGGTAATATGCGCTTCTTCGAGAATTGCCCAAAAACAAGCCAATCCGATTAGGGTTTCGCTATCCCGGTCCAGGGTAAGAATTAATAATTCACTGTTGGGGCTGTCTAATTCCCGTTGATATCCCGATAACGTCCAGATACCGCCGAGACTGGTGCGATCGAGTGCCACCATGGCGGCAAGATGCTCTGATTTTGGGGTTTTAAGCTGGATTTTTGCCATTGATCGGGGAAGGGAGCAGGGTGTGGGGTGTGGGGTGTGGGGTGTGGGGTGTGGGGTGTGGGGTGTGGGGTGTGGGGTGTGGGGTGTGGGGGTGTGGGGTGTGGGGGTGTGGGGTGTGGGGTGTGGGGTGTGGGGTGTAGGGAGAAGGGAGAATAAATAAAAATAATCTCCTGTCTCCTGAATCCTGTCTCCTGAATCCAATGGTAGATGTGGGATTTTTGCAGGAGTTCTATTTTCTGACAAATATAAGCCAAAGTTATTTATTGACTGCAAAAACTTGAGAATATTTAAATTAACATTCCGCAATATTTATAAATTCTTAAGAATTAATTGAGAAAGATTTTTATTTAACAACGATGTTATCATAGTTACAGCGATTTTACTGAATTTCATAATGGGTTATTCTGTGCTTTTTTGGGCAGCAATGGTTGAAACCTTTGCCACACCTAGAAGGTAATCCCAATTAAGACGGTTAAATCAGTCAATTTCACCCACAACGATGATCTTTTTTTTGTGTAGTTTTATTGCAAAAAAAAAGTTTTTTTGACAAAAGGCACAAAGTATGATATTAACCCAAGTGATTCCTGGCTGCGAGTAATTATTGTAGAGGGGGAGAGGGGAGAAAAGCTGACGGTTTCAAGATAACTGATCACCGATCACTGAAACATCACCCATCTTAATTTTTTTGGGCGGCCATCGTTAAGCGTTTTAATCCGGTTCTTAACATTTTCCCAGTATTGTCAAAATCGAATAGTATAGATGGAAATAACTCAATGTACGCAAACCTATGGATGGCAGCTTAATCCTGTTCAATATTCTCAATCCGCCGGTTTTGTTCTTTTTCTTGGGAATGCTGGCAGTATTTTTTAAATCCGACCTAGAGATTCCCCAACCACTGCCTAAACTCTTTTCTCTCTATCTTTTGATGGCGATTGGTTTCAAGGGAGGTTATGAACTAGCGGAAAGTGGCATCAATAACCAAATCGCTTTAACTTTGATTGCCTCTGTGGTTATGGCTTGCATCGTTCCCATTTACACTTTCTTTATCCTGAAAATTAAACTCGATAGTGCCAATGCAGCAGCAATCGCCGCAGCCTATGGTTCCATTAGTGCCGTTACTTTCATCACCGCCAGTTCTTTTTTAGAAAAACTTCATATTTCCTATGGCGGTCACATGGTAGCGGCCTTAGCTTTAATGGAATCGCCGGCGATTGTAGTGGGTTTAATCCTGGTGCGAGTCTTTAAAGAGAAAAATGGCGAAGAAGAAGCGTTTTCTTGGTCAAAGGTTCTACATGAAGCCTTTTTAAATGGTTCGGTATTTCTCTTAGTCGGTAGTGTTGTTGTTGGTATGCTCACAGGGGAAAAAGGCTGGGAAAAATTAGAACCTTTTACTCAAGGGATTTTTTATGGTGCTTTAACTTTCTTTCTCCTGGATATGGGATTAGTGGCTGCGAAAAGAATCCGGGAATTAGGCAAAACTGGTGCTTTTCTCATCGGTTTTGCGGTATTCATTCCCGTCATCAATGCTATGGTGGGGATTCTCATCGCTAAGGTTCTCGGATTTGAACAGGGCAATGCTTTATTATTCGCTGTTTTGTGTGCCAGTGCCTCTTATATTGCTGTTCCTGCGGCCATGAGAATGACTGTTCCCGAAGCGAATCCTAGTTTATACGTTTCTATGGCCTTGGCTTTAACTTTTCCCTTCAATATCATCATCGGTATTCCTCTGTACCTAGAGATGATTAAAATCATTGGCTGTGGAGTCTAAAAGGCCCGGTGGGTTTTAAATAATTCCTGTCAAAAGTTTTCTCTTTCACTTATCCTTTTTGTACTTAACTACCATGCTTGAATCCCCGCATCCTTCCCTACAAACTGTCAAAAAAGTGGACATAATTGTTAGTCATGCTTTTCTGGAAGAGACCTTAAGCGTTCTTGATGTTGTCGGAGTTTCCGGTTATACCGTCTTTGGCAGTACTTCGGGAAAAGGTGATCGAGGTTTATCCTGTGATGACTTGGATTGTGATTACAGTGGTAACTACATTATGACGGTTTGTAATAGTGACGAACAACTTGGTCGTCTGATCGATAAAATTCAGCCTTTTTTAAAAAAAGCCGGCGGAATTTTTGTGGTGACTACGGGCCAATGGCTAACTCATTAGACCTCTCGTAAAAATCAAAAATTGTCGTAGTTAATTAGGAGTCAGTCCCGATGAAAAAATTTCACCCCCACAGATAAAAGAGGTTTCCTTCCCTACACCCCACACCCCACACCCCACACCCCACACCCTCTTTCAAGTCAGCAGTCAGGAGAACGATCTTTTCCGGTTTAGAATTTATCTGTATCTGGTCTGGGACCAACAGCACCGGCGGGATTAACAAAAAGATTACCCCCAGCTTCATTTTGGAAGATACAATCGATTTTCGGTTTGCCTTCCAAGGGGCCGGTATAACCAAAGGTATTCATCCGGTTTTTACAACTTTGTACCTGCTGTCCATCGACTAATTTTTGTTGTTCTAAAATTGACCAGTTGTTGCGTCGCAAAACGCAACCGGGTTGCATAACCGGTTGGGTAACAAAAACATTAAAGGGGTTAAGAGTGACATAAACCCGCAAATCGGTGACAATGGCACTGGCCCCAAATTGCACGCATAATTCCGCATTGGGGGCGCTGCGATCAATTACTTCTCGGGAAGCGACGTTTTCGGGGCTAAAATTAGCGGTAGAACTGAATACCAGACCGAGACCCACCCCTAGTACAAAAATACCGCCAATCAGGGCGATCATGGCATAGTTCAATTTTGCCAATAGGCCTCCGGGGGACGAAGCGCGGGAGTCATCGCCATAGGAGCGGTCATAATCACGATCACGCGATCGGGGAGGAGTATAACGAGGTCTTCTATTCATCGAAATTTCTGTTGTGGCCGCTATGGCGGTCAGTCGTTAGCTATTAGCTTATCATTGTTCTATCCTAGCAACCCGGGGGATAACCGACAGGATAGGTCTAGTATAGAGCTATATCGTTTTTTTGAGGTTAGTATGCTATGGTGGATCACTAAACAGAGTAAGTCAGCCTAATCCAAGTTTCTATGCTAGATATTAGCTAGACAAATTCGGAGCGGAGGAACCACATTTGGGGGCGTATTTCTAGATTTTGTAGCCTAGAAAAGGATATCTCTCTATCCTAGCCCGTCAGCTAACTTCGTCGGCGTGGGGGGAAGACTGAAACATCACTACATTCCTAGTAATGTCTTGATCGGTTCAGTTATGTCGCTGGTACTACTTGATAGTCATAACTTACAGGAGACATTGTTTATGGAGATTCTCATATCAGCTTACCGATCACAACAATTTTAAGATTTTCCGTAGATAACCATATTTTCTATGAGTTTGCTGTACATTTTTCGAGCAAACTTTTAGTTGTATCGAGAAACCAAGAGTAAAAACAGGATCAAAAATGCTGGAATCTTTACCAATGTGGATTGCTGCGATGACTTTTATTGCAGTCATTGTGGTTATTATGTTCGAGTGGCTTCATATTACCGTAGCGGCTTTACTAGGAGCTTTAATCTTAGTTTTTACCCATATCATGACTCTCCAGGAAGCGGTGGGTTATATCAGTCGTAGTTATGCCACTCTCGCCCTATTTTTTGGGGTGATGGTGTTAGTAAGAGCCTTTGAACCAACAAAAATTTTTGATTATTTAGCAGCACAAATGGTGCTTTTAGCCAAGGGACAGGGCAAATTATTACTAATAGGAATTGTCGCCATTACTACCCCAATCTGTGCGGTATTGCCCAACGCTACCACGGTGATGTTATTAGCCCCGCTGATTCCGCCCTTAGCTCAAGATATAGGCGTGGATTTTGTGCCGCTCTTAATCCTGATGGTTTTCGTGGCCAACAGTTCCGGGTTATTAACTATTGTTGGTGATCCCGCTACTTATATCGTCGGTGATTCTATTAATATCACCTTCATGGAATACCTACAACGGTTGAGTTTAGGTGGTGCCTTGGCAGTGATTACCATTCTGGTTATGTTACCTTGGTTATTCCCCAAAATCTGGCGGACAAAATTCGAGCATTTAGAAGACTTACCCCATCCGAAGATTAATCATCCTCGCGTCTTGGCGGTGGGGGGAATTATCGTCTTTTTGGTCTTATTTTTATTCGTCGTTGGTGAATCTTTTCCCGTACCCATTTCTCCGGCGGCCGTTGCTTTGATGGGGGCCACTTTAGCCCTACTTTTAGCCCAGCAATCGAAAATCGATACGGTGCATAATATTCTCCGGGATGTGGACTGGAGTACCCTATTATTTTTTATGTCAATTTTTGTCCTAATTGGTGGCTTAGAAAAAACTGGGGTGGTTAATAGTGTATCGGGACTTCTGGCGATAATTTTAGGCCAAAATATCTTTTTAGGTTCTCTAGTCTTACTCTTTTTTGTTGGCCTTATTTCCAGTGTCGTTCCGAATATTCCCCTAGTGGTAGCCATGGTTCCACTACTGAAACAGTACCTTGTTAATGTTAATTTAGTCGGGACTGAGGTTCTTTCCCCCGATTATGCCGGTTCTTTTCCCCCGGAAGTTTTACCGCTTTTCTATGCGATGATGTATGGGGCCACCCTAGGGGGTAATGGTACTTTAGTGGGGGCTTCTTCTAATATTGTCGCCGCTGGCATCGCTGAACAACACGGGGGCAAAATTACCTTTCATACCTTTCTGCGCTACGGTTTACCCGTGATGTTTACTCAGTTGGTCGTCTCGGCTATGTATATGTTAGTTTTCTTTGTCTAGTCTATAATGTTAAGTTCGCCTAAGATTGACAAAAACGTTAACATTGATTAACATTCTCCTATCGTGCTAGATAATCTGGATTGATCGGCGATCGTGAACAAAAAAATCTCTGTTTTAGCACCAGATTTATCCGGTGGTGGTGGCACAAGAGTCTATTTGATTGCTCAAGTCTTGCAACAGCTAAACTGTCAGGTGACGGTTTATGGTCCGATTTTTGGACGGGACATCTATCCCACCCCACCGGGGAATTTACCCGTGGTATCGGTCAAAGGCAATAATTATCCCCAGTTTTTTGGCCAGATCAAAACTTTACTCGATCGCATCTCTGGAGAGATTATCTATGCGGTTAAACCCCGTCCCACCAGTTTCGGCATCGGTTTACTGAAACGTTTTTTTTCCCCACGTCCCCTAATTCTTGATATTGACGATTGGGAAATGAGTTGGTTTGGTGGCGATCGATGGTCCTATCGTCCTTATCCTCGACAATTAGCTAGGGATATCCTCAAAAAAAATGGTGCGCTTAGGGATCCGAATCACCCTCTTTATCTGCGTTGGATGGAAAATTTAATTAACCGCGCTGATGCAGTGACGGTTAATAATCAATTTTTGCAAAAGCGTTATGGGGGGATTTATTTACCGAATGGCAAGGATACGCAACTTTTCGATCCCAATCTCTACGATCCTGTCGCTTGTCGTCAAAAATACGGTTTATCCGCGTATAAAGTTTTAATGTTCCCGGGTACAGCTAGACCCCACAAAGGTTTAGAAGATGTCTTAATCGCTTTAGATCAAATTGGTGATCCTGATTTTAAATTGGTGTTGGTGGGAGGTCGCCAAATCGGGGATGGCTATCTGGATAGTTTGCTAGAAAAAGGTCAACCTTGGTTAATTCATTTACCTGCTCAACCGATCGATCGAATGCCGGAAGTTATTGCCGCTGCTCATGCTATTATCGTTCCCCAGAGGGATGAAGCCACGGCTAACGCCCAATTTCCGATTAAACTCACCGATGGTATGGCGATGGCTAAACCAATTATTTCCACTAAAGTGGCAGATATTCCCGAAATTTTAGCTGATATTGGCTATTTAGTCGAACCTCGATCACCAGAGCAACTAGCTGCTATGATTAGCGAAGTTTTTAATCATCTCGACTCGGCTAATGCACGAGGACTAAAAGCGAGAGAGCGCTGTATCGCCTCCTATAGTACCACCGCCATGGCAACAACTCTCTCTGGCATAATCACTTCTCTGGAAGGGAAATAAGTAGGTGGGTGGAATTAAATATAAGATGAACGTAGGTTGGGTTGAAGCATGAAACCCAACGCCCGCTCATGTTACGCTACCGCTAACCCATCCTACAAATAATTGTGCCTCCCTACTTATTAGATTGTAGCGAGTAGGATAATTGACCGTTGACTATTTACTTTCTTACTTATAGCGATGAATCCTAAGCAAATTCTCCTTAAATATACGCTGAAACACTGGATATTAGTGGTTTCCAGCATTGTTATCGGCTTTGTCAGTACCGTATTTAATGGGGTAGGAGCTATTTTAGTTATCCCTTTGCTAATTTCTTTTATTAATCCCGAAAATGATATCTTAAAAAATGCCCCCCAAATTATCAAAAAGCTGCTCTCCGTTTTCGAGGTTTTCTCGGTCGATACTCGTTTTTTCTGGATGTTTGCGGCGATATTAGGAATTTTAATTCTCAAGCACATTACCAATTTTGTCAGTAATTTGCTAGGCACTTACTTGTCTTTAATTATGGCAAAAGATATGCGAATTGATTCAGTTATTCTGCTGCTAGAAGTGGATATAGATTATTATGTAAAAAGTAAAATAGGAGATATTTTTAATCGTTTCATGTCGGAGATTAATCGGGCTGTAGCATCAATTAGAAATTACATAAACCTGATTAAGATTATCGCTACAGCTTTCATGTACTTAGTTATTTTATTATCAATTTCTTGGCAATTAACTATTCTTTCAAGTGTTTTGGGTGGCTTTTTAGTTCTGCTTAATCAATACTTTGTCAAGAGATCGAAAAAGTTTGGAGAGATTATCACCGTAACGGCTAAACAGCAAACTAATAAACTGTTGGAACTGTTAACGGGAATTCGCCTAATTAAAGCGGTAGGCAATGAGAGATACGAATTAGAATCTATCGTGGAAGATATCGAAGCCCGGGAGAAAGCGGGTTTAGATGCCCAGACTAATAATGCTGTAATCGCTCCGCTCAATGAGATCGGTGGGGTAATTATTATTGCTTTAATTATCATTGCTGGTCGTTATCTTTTTAATGAACAACTTCAAGCTTTAGCGACGATTTTATTAACCTATCTCTATGTACTTTTCCGGGCCCTGCCGATAGTTAGTCAAATTAACAGTGCTAGGAGTAGTCTATTGGGTGATGTTTCCGCAGTAGAGGTGGTAGCGGACTTTCTCATTCGAGAGAATAAACCATTTATGAGCAATGGCTCTATTCCCTATCAAAGATTAGAGACAGGTATTCATTTTGATAACGTCCAATTTTCCTATCCTGGTCATCAAGAATTAGTTCTCAAGGGCATCGATCTTTGGATTCCAAAAGGAAAAATGATCGCTCTTGTTGGTGCTTCGGGGGCGGGAAAATCGACAATTGCTGATTTATTACCACGCTTTTATGATCCTACAGCCGGGAGGATTCTTTTTGACGGTCACGATTTACGGGATTATGAGATCAAATCTCTGAGAAAAGCCATGGGAATAGTCAGTCAAGACACTTTTCTCTTTAATAATTCTCTCCGTTTTAATATTGCCTACGGATTAAGCGATGTGAGTGATGCAGAAATTTTAGCAGCGACAAAAAGGGCGAATGCCTACGAGTTTATCTGCAAACTGCCGGAAGGACTGGATACGGAAATTGGCGATCGGGGAGTGAGACTTTCGGGGGGACAAAAACAAAGATTAGCGATCGCTCGTGCCTTACTGCGAGATCCGGATATTCTCATTCTCGATGAAGCCACCAGTGCTTTGGATACAATTTCTGAGCGTTTAGTACAGGAAGCGATCGATGAACTCTGTCGCGAGCGGACTACTCTTGTGATCGCTCACCGTCTTTCCACAGTTCAAAAAGCCTATCAAATTGTGGTGCTGGACAAGGGAAAAGTGGCAGAAATCGGCAATCATGAGGAATTATTAGCTCAAGGTGGTCATTATGCCCGTTTACACGCTCTGCAATTTAGTGATAGCAAAGAGGCTGACTCTAAGAATAGGGAAGATGAGCAAAAAAGAAAAGCTTATTTATCCTACGAAGCGAGAAGTAGTCTTAATAGTCTTTTAGGTTCTCTGCGTCTAGTATCTGAAGATTTAATCGAAGATTCTCAGGAGAAACAGGAAATTTTAGAAGAATCCTGTAGTTCAGCCATGCGACTTCTCCATATTATCGAAGACTACGAGTATTCCTCGACTCGATAGCTCTCCTGCAAAAATCAAAAATTGTTGTCATAGTTAGTAAAAGTATAGTCAAATATAGACAGACTGAATTCCATTTCAGAAATTCCTTTCACTTTTACTTCGAGAGATTGATTCTCCTTGGGTGAACTACGCACCTCTCTATCCCATAGCGGTTAAACGCATTTGGGAATGCTTTTCGTAAAATATTGTAGGAACCCATGACATCAGATTGAACCAGAATCCCCTTATCTGTACGATATAAACCTCGCGAAATTCTTTTTCCTGAAAACACTGGCTTTTCAGTTATCTGTCCATACACTGGTAGCGGATCTAAATTCAAAAAATTAGAAGCTGAGGTATAGGATTCTTCTTGAAGAATCACAGAGATTCCTTCTAATTGACATTTATAACTAATCATCTCAATTAATCGAGCATGAGGGATGGTCACAAATTTTTGATTGTTGACTTTTCCTAAGTTCACTTCTTGTTTCCAACCGTCATTTTTCCCAATTACTAAAGTTGTTATCTCTTGGTCAACTAAGAGATTGACTAAATAACGACTAGCTCGGTGAAGATAATTATCTATCTTCTGATTACGGCAACGGGTTAAACGGCGAATCCTCTGGGAACTTTGACGATTGCCTTTTAACAGAGATTGTAACTTAGCCCGACGTTGGTTATAAAATTGATTCAGGCTTTTTAACGGTCTGCCATTAATCAACAAAGGGATAAAGTCCGGTTGATTTGAAGTTACAGCCATCAAATTATCTATGCCTAAATCTATCACAGCTATCTTTTCATTAGGAGCTAAGAACTGTTCAGTTTTCTCATAAATTACCTCGATTACATAACAATCACATTTAGGAACTATTCTGACTTCTGCTATGCGCTCCACCACTCTCGTCGGCAAGGCAATTGAAGTCCGGTGATAGTTTGACTAACCCTTGCCGAAGACCTACTTTGCTTATAGCTTGAATCGTGTAAACTAAGAGATTTCGTCCTTTTTTTGGCTCCTTATAGCCAGGGATTTTGGGTTTGACCAGAAATTTATCGGGGTGACTTTTAAACTCTGATGAAGCGGCAAAAAATGATTGCCAGTTCTGGTCTAATCCTCTTAAAACTTGTTGGGAAACTTTAGCGGGTAAAGCTTGATACTGTTCTGTCTTTTTCATCAGAGAAGCCATCTGATTATAGGTCAAATAGCCATGACCATAAATGAAGTTTTGTCGGATTAAATAATTGGCTGAGTTGTAAAGATTTTTAGACTGCCAAGATAAATTATCTATCTCAGCCCAAAATCGATGTCCTTTCTTGATAATGTGTCTTTCTGCTACTAACATTATTATTCGTTGTCTTTTAACTCAGCGTCGGGTTTTGAAGGGTTGTCATCCGTTGTCATAATTGTACCAGAAGGCAATTGATAGCCTGTTAAATTCCCTTGTTTCCACCACCTCCAAGCCGTTCGATAACTTATTCCTGTTTTTTTTGCCTAGTCTGATAGTTTCATGTCTATATATTACCTTACCTGACTATATCTGACTATATTTGTATTGAAACTTTACAATACTAAATCCGGTTATTAAAAACTGATTATGTCTTCTCCCCCTTTGCATGAGTGCCTCTCCCAATATGTAGCCTATACTCAACGGATTTAGTATTAGTTGAATAATCTTTGCAGAAAAGTGCTTCGATCCCGCAGGAAAACCTGAGCGCAATTGCGCCCCGGCATTCCCGAAATTGAGCCGCCGGGGTGAGTTCCTGCCCCAGTTAAATAAAGGTTTTTAATTGGGGTTTTGTAGTTAGCTATTTCCGGCAAAGGACGCAGGAAAATCATCTGATCTAAGGTCATATCAAGATGATAGTAATTACCTTTATAGGAACCCAAACGATTAGCTAATTCGGCCGGACTTTCCACCCGACGGGCAATAATGGCGGATTTGAGATTTGGGGCATAATCGGCCAGTTTATCAAGAACTCGATCGGCCACGCGATTTTTTAATTCTTCCGTCCATCCCGTGCCGTTTAATCCTGTTCCCTCGGCCCCGGCAATCTGATAGGGGGCAAAAAATTCGATCCAGAGGGTATGCTTGCCCTGGGGAGCCATGGAGGGATCGAGAATAGTGGGTACATCTAGGTACATCGAGGGATTTTCGTCGGGAATCTGCCCCAAAATCGTTAAAGCGTGGGCCTGTTCAACGTGACGCACGGAATCGGCGATGAGAATCGTTCCCTGTAAATACTCCTCTTTGTGATCGTAAGCCTCGAACCTTGGTGCTTCGGCGAGGGCGCAATCAATTTTAAGAATTGTTTCATTGTTATTGACAATTCGCCGTTCTACCCTTTCTCGCAATTCTGGATCGGCGGCATCCACATCGGCGGGGGCGACTAACTGTAAAAAGACTCGTCTAGCGTCAATATTAGAGATAACACCCGCTTTTGCCAGATATTCTTGTCCAGAGTCCACTCTAACCCCGATCGCTTGTCCTTCCTCCATTAGAATCTGTTTAACCTTCTGCTCGGTTAAAATTACCCCACCGAGACTGACAACACATTTCACCAGAGCCTCGGTTAGTGCGCCCGTACCACCACGAGGGCGAGCCACCCCGGGGGAGTGACGCATCGCCATCATCATCATCCCGGAGGTAATGCCTTTTTGGGAGGGAGGAGCGCCAATTTCCGCCGCTAGACGAGCCAGGGGTGCTTTGACAAATTCGCTCTCAAACCACTCATTGAGGACATCTTCGGGGGAAGTAATCATCGTGCGGATGAAGTCGAGCAGTTTCTTTTTCGAGCCGATCGCTTTCCAGACACTAGCTAAGGCACTAGAGTTATAATTGCGGGCGATTCTGAGCAAATCTTGGGGCGGAGCGTTAAACCAAGGACCGATCGCATTCAGCAACTGTGCCCAATAGTCGATAAACTGAAGGTAGCGATCGGCATCTCGCGGACAAAACTGGGCAATTGCGGCGTGAGTTTTTTCCAGAGAGCGATAGGAAAGAAAATATTGGCCAGAGGGATGGGGACAGAAAACGGTAGGATCGAAGAATAAATACTCTAATCCGTGGCGTTTTAGCTCCAATTCCTCAATTACCGGTCCTAAAAAGATAAATTCGTGATCGATCGCACAGAGATTAAACTTAAAATCGGGGGCCAGATCTGGGATAACCGCTTCTGTGGTAGCCGCTCCTCCTGGTACGCTACGCTGTTCCAGAAGGAGGACGCGATAACCGGCTTTGAGGAGATAGGCGGCACAAACTAAACCATTATGCCCCGCACCGATGAGGATGACATCGTAACTTTCCATACAGTTTCAAAAATTCCTATTTTTAATTTTGCGCTTTTCTTGGCCTTAATATGTTAAAAATAGTTAAAGATTAGCTGCTGTCAGCAGATTTCAGCGAGTCGTTATGAGTGAGCAGGTAGAAAACATTTAATTTTTACTTTTTTTTATGAGTTCTTCCATCAAAGTTATTCAACCATCCGGTATTTTAGATGGCAACCAAGCCAGCGAATTTCGCCAAGAAATTGCCGAAGCCGTGCAGGAAGGGTCAGAAGTTATTATCGTTGATTTCAAGAATGTCACCTTTATGGATAGTTCTGGTTTAGGGGCGCTAGTTTTATCCTTAAAAACCGTACGTTCTGCGGGGGGTAAACTATTGATCTGCTCGATTAATGATCAGATAAAAATGTTGTTTGAATTGACCGATATGGATCGAGTTTTTGAAATTTTTAATAACCGAGAAGAATTAGAACAAAAAATCCTCGGAAGTTAATTAACGAAAATCCACCTGCATGATCGAAAGATCATCCCTAAAATTACCATCAAATTGTAAAGCTTGAATTTTTTCAATAAAATTATCAAGATTTTTAGCAGAATTACAGTGATAATTTCGTAAAGATTGAATAAAGTTTTCTAGTCCCCACATCCTACCATCAGCACAATCGATCTCGTAAATTCCATCGCTAAAAAGATAAAGGCTACTGGAGAAATTCAGGGATTGAACCTGATTGATATATTCTGCTTCTGGAAACATCCCGATGGGAAAACCGGGGGCTTTCAGTCTGGTTTCAATCATCTGTCCAAAAGGTTTTTGAGTCAGGAGAACTGCCGGGGGATGACCGGCACTGGCATAGGTTAACTGTTGTTGTTTCTGATCATAAATTCCGTACCAAATAGTAAAATATTTATCATTCCTAGGGCTGATTTGATACACTTGATTTAACCCCTGTAAAACCTGATTAGGTTGATAGTAATTCACCTGACTTAAACCACGAGAACGGAGTAAATTAATCACCGAAAGAGAGGGTAAAGCCGCTCGCAAACCATGGCCCGCCACATCTAAAAGATATAACACCAAATGGTCATTATCTAACCAATAATAATCAAAGCCATCCCCCCCCAATCGACGAGAAGGAAGGAAGCGAAAATCGATAGCAAGTTTTGGAGAAATGAAAGGCTCTGGTAACAGCGATCGCACATATTCCGCAGCTTCCGCTAACTCCATTTCTAGTAATTGTTTTTGCGCTCGCAGATCATGACTTAATTGATGCAAACGCATTCCCGCCCGCACGCGCGCTCTTAACTCATTAATCTCGATCGGTTTACATAAAAAATCATCTGCCCCCGCATCCAATCCCTTCACCCGATCCCCCACCGATCCCAAAGAAGTTAAGAGGATAAAAAAAGTCGTTGACAGTTGGGGATTGAGCTTAATTTGCCGGCAAACTTCCAACCCATCGATCCCCGGCATCATCCAATCACAAATAATCATCGCCGGTTTTATTTGCCCCGCTTGCTTTAATCCTTCTTCCCCATCACTGGCAACAAAAACCTCGTATTCCTTCTGCAAAGCGCGGCTCAAAAACGTTTGAATTACTCCATCATCATCAATTACTAGAATTCGTACCATCTTTTTTGTGACTCGACTATCTCAATCTTACTGCTTACACTAGAGGGGAGTGGACGACTTTGCTTGTACCTCAAGACAGGATTAAATCCAGAATCGAGCTAATACATCAGTCATCGTTTTGGAAAAATGGTATAACTTCTAGCGTAAGGCATTGCAGAGGTAAACTGGGGGTGAAGATTTCTTTTCAGGTAGATAGCGATCTCAGGTCCTTAGATACCGTTTTAAAGTATTTTGAGCAACTCGAACCAGCGGGCATTGCCCAAAAAGACTGGCTCCAGTGTCAGCTTGCTCTTGCCGAAGGTTTTACCAATGCAGTCCGTCACGCTCACCGACACCTCCCCCCCGAAATCCCGATCGAGATCGAAATCGAGATTAGCCGATCCCGGATGGAAATTCGCATCTGGGATCGGGGTTCTGTCTTCGATTTAGAGGGCTTTATCGAGAAAAATGCCCATCTTGACCATAGTTTCTCTGGTCATGGGCAAGGACTGCCGATCCTCCAAAAAATCGCCGATCAACTCAGTTATACTCGCAGCAAAGATCAGCGCAACTGTCTGTTAATTATTAAACAATTTTCCCGCCATGAATCCGATCGCGCCCCTCGTTTCTCCTAGTTGGTTAGTGACTAATCTCGATCGCCCCGATCTGATGGTTATTGACTGTCGTTTTCAATTAAATGATCCCGATCTCGGTTATCAAGAGTATTTAGCCAATCACATTGAAAATGCCTTCTATTTACACCTCGATCGCGATTTATCGGCTCCCGTTGCCCGTCATGGCGGACGTCATCCTTTACCGAATCCGCCGACAATAGCCGCCAAATTAAGCTCTCTAGGGGTGATTTCCGGCCAAACCCATGTCATCGCCTACGATGCCTCCCGTTTTGCCTTTGCCAGTCGTCTCTGGTGGTTATTGCGTTATCTGGGCCATGAAAAAGTCAGTATTCTCGATGGTGGTTGGCAAAATTGGTTAAATGCCGGTTATCCCGTCTCTAATCAGATACCTGTGCCGAAAACCGGCGCTTTTCTCCCCCAAGTTCAAGAGGATTGGGTAGTCACAATTGAGCAGGTAAAAAGGCACAAAGAGCAAGCGGGAGTGGTGTTAATTGATGCCAGGGAAAGCGATCGCTATCGGGGTGAAAGGGAACCGATCGATCCGATCGCCGGCCACATCGAGGGGGCGCTGAATTATCCCTGGTTAGAAGTCACCGATAGTCAGGGTTTTTCTCAACCCCAGGACCTGCAAACACAACGTTGGCAAGAGCGGCAAGGCGATCGAGAAATTATCCTCTACTGTGGTTCGGGAGTGACAGCCTGTGTCAATATCCTTTCCCTTACCCTAGCCGGATACGACAATGTTAAGCTATATTCTGGAGGTTGGAGTGATTGGTGTTCCTACCTGATCTAACCAGCCTTGTTGATACCCATCTATCGAGAAAGATTATCAAAATGACCTAATTACTGTACAAT
Organism: Microcystis aeruginosa NIES-843; assembly: GCF_000010625.1. Taxonomy (NCBI): domain Bacteria; kingdom Bacillati; phylum Cyanobacteriota; class Cyanophyceae; order Chroococcales; family Microcystaceae; genus Microcystis; species Microcystis aeruginosa. Next base: position 5,439,152 of record NC_010296.1, on the reverse strand, counting down.
CCCTCTATTATCACTTTTAATTATTCCCAAACTATTATCTAGTTTGTCTCCTAGACAAAAAAGCTAATTTTTATTTTAGTTGCTATCTTTTTGCTCTCAAATCACCGCTATTCTTCAAAGAATAGTCGTTTTCCCCCGTAAAATTACTAAAAAGTAATTTTATAGTTAAACTCTATAAAAAATTAGGTATGTATTTTGTATGACAGAAGCCGGTCTTTGTCATTGTAATGGTGGCGGCCGTCCGAAAGATCGCCTTTCGATTTTTGTGGATGGCAATAATATGTTTTATGCTCAACAAAAAAATGGTTGGTTTTTTGACCCGCGCAAGGTGTTAAATTACTTCACCAACGACCCGAATATTATGTTAATTAATGCCTTTTGGTATACGGGTTTAAAAGATTCCCAAGATCAAAGAGGTTTTCGCGATGCTTTAATTAGTTTGGGTTATACGGTGAGAACAAAAATTTTGAAAGAATATTATGATGATAGTTCCGGTCGTTTTTCCCAGAAAGCTAATTTAGATATCGAAATCGTCGTCGATATGTTTAATACCGTCGATCAATACGATCGAGTCATTTTATTTAGCGGTGATGGCGATTTTGAACGAGCGATCGAACTATTGCGCTCTAAAAATACTCATATTACCGTAGTTTCTACGGAAGGGATGATCGCTAGGGAATTGCGAAATGCCACCGATCGCTATATTGACCTGAATGATATTCGCAAAGATATCGAAAAAAGTGATTATTAATCGGCCGTTTTCTCTTTAAACCGGCTATTTATCCCATTTTTCTTTATTGGTAGTCCTCACCCCAATCCTTCTCCCAGAAGGGGATAGGTGAGGGAATTAACCATCTCTTGTTTATTTTTCCTTGAGTCGAAATAGTAAAAACTGATTGACCTGATTCGGATTAAAATTATCATCACTGACTAAAATCAAAGAGCGACTGCCATCAGCTAATCTTGGACCGAGGGTCATTCCTTCCAAATTATCTAAATCAATCCCCAAAGTCCCTAAATCTAGTAATAATTTTTTCCGCAAGGGTTGCACCTGTAAAGCTTCTAATTCTCCCGGTATCCGAGCAATTTTCGAGGTATCAGTGGCACTCCCATTAACTACCTGAAATAGTTTCGCTCCAAAACCTTCTAAACCAAAAGTTCGCTCTAAACTGAGAAAATAACCCTCTTTTTCTAAAGCTAATAATTCCGTTAAACCGTAGTATCTCGCACCACTGGGTGGCTCATCTAACACATACAATTGTTCTGATACTAACACAGGCGCACCAATCGGATCGATCACATAATGAAGAAGTCGCACTCTGAGATTTTCTGCTCTTTTTCCCGTGGGACTATCTTGAATTAACGCGCTTTCTGTGGCAGTAAACAAACGAAAAGGATCGTCTTTGAGAGTGCTGGTAATCCCTAAAGTTAAGGATTCAAACCCTAAATTATCCTGTATTCCTTTTTGATTGCTATCATCTGGTAAAAAGCGATTAGGAATTAACAAAGACTCCTTTAATTGTCCCTGCAAATCAAATTCAGCAATAAAAGGAGCAATTCCCTGTTTAACCGCACCTTCACTGGAAATAAACAAAGTTTGTCGGGGCGAAAAAGCGATACCTTCCGGGTCGATCGATCCCTTTTTAAACGTTTCTCCCTTGCCATCTTTTAGGAACGTGACTGCCTCTAAATTCACTTTTTCGATTTTTTCACCATTTATCTGCAAACTAGCTCGATAAAAGCGGGCCGGAGCTTTCTGAGAACGATCATCACTGAGGAGATAAAAGCGGTTATTGGCACGATCATAGGTAATTGCCGATAATCCCCCCACCCTTGTCCCTTGATAATCCGCTTGTGGCAATTGATATTCTCCCAAAAACTCGACCGAGAGGGGTAGAAACATTCGTTGTTCTGCTAAAACTTGCGGGGAGACACCACAGGCCCCCAGACTAAAGGTTACAATCAAACTAGCAATTAAACCCAAAATTGGGAAACGCAAATTTTCGGCAGTCAGTCTCTTATAGAATCGATCGATCACAAAATATCATCCTCTACTACGCTCCTATCAATCTATTATGCTACGTTTTTCTCTCAGTTTATGGCTCTGTTTGATCGCTACTTCCCTTCCTCTCCTAGCACAAACAGAAACCCCTGCACCCAATCCCCTCGAAACTCCCCTAAAAAGTCCTTTATTACCCGCAATCGATCGCCCTTTAACTCCCTTGGAGCGTCGTCAACTGTTATTATACATCGATCAACGCGATGCTGAAGCTCAAGCTAAATACGATGCGGGATTAAATGAGGAAGCTTTTCCTATCTGGTATGAAGTGATTAAATTAAATCGTTATTTAGGAGCAAAAGAAGAAGTAAAATCTTTGGGAAAAGTGGGGTTAGCAGCTTGGAATCGAGATCGAACCGAGGATGTTAAATTAATTACTGCTCGTTTAAAAGCTCTGCAACAAACTGCGGAAACTAACCAGACAATGGACGGGGAATTATTAGCATTACTAGGTACATCCTATGAACAGGTACGAGCTTTTAATGAGGCGATAATTATCTATGATAAAATCCTAGCTAATGCCAGACAATCCCGGGATAATGTGGCAGTAGAAGCCACTTTAAATAAACTTGGTCAAATTCATTTATCCCGTTTTGATTATCAAAAAGCAGCCCCAGTCTATGAGGAATTATTAACTATTTCTAAGGCGCAGAATAATTCTTTAACTCAAGGAATTTATTTGCAAAGACTAGCAGAAATTTATCGAGAATCTTTGCAACCAGCTAACGCCGTGAAAATTAAAGAAGAAATAGCTGAAACCCAGATCAGAAATCAGCAAATACAGTTAATCCCCGCTCTAAAAATTCAAATTGGTTTAGATTACCAAGCTTTAAAAGATGCAAATAAAGCCAGCCAAAACTTTCAAGAAGCCTATTCTCTCGCTTTTGCTTTACAACAGTACGGCAGCGCAGGAGAAGCTTTAAATAAGTTGGCCGAACTCTATAAAAGTTATCAACAGGTGGATTATGCTTTACAAATCTATCAAGAATTAATTAAAGTCCATGAATTGGGTTATAATTACTACGGTTTAATGAATACCTACGATCAAATCGGTCAAATTTATCTAGAGAGAAAAAATTATCCCCAAGCTTTACTCGCTTTCCAAAAAGGTGCGGAATTAGCCCAAGCTATCCGTTATCGTGAACAATATTTTCAAACCCAAATCACCCAAGTTAATCAAGCAATAAATAATCCTGAACAGTGATCTTTAAGTCTTTGAATAGTTAACTAATGGACATATAAGTAGGTGGGTGGAATTAAATATAAGATGAACGTAGGTTGGGTTGAAGCATGAAACCCAACGCCCGCATGGGTTACGCTACCGCTAACCCATCCTACAAATAATTGTGCCTCCCTACTTAAATGGGGAAATGGGGACTAAGAAATATCTTCCCCAACACCCTAAAACCCTAAAAACCTAAAACCCCAACACCCTAAAACCCAAAACCCAACCCACCAATGGAAAATTCCTATTCTCAATTAACCGAAGACTTGCTGAAATTGGTGCAACATTTACCCCACTTGAAAGATGGTAAATGGATTCAAAGAGCTCTGGAAGCAATAGTCAGAATTGCCGAGGAGGAAATCGATCGCCTGGATTGGAAAATTTTAACCTACGCGATCGAAGATCTAGAAAAGGGATTTCAGGTATTTTACCCCTACCGTCACATTCGTAAACTTACCATTTTTGGCTCGGCACGCATCAAACCCGACAGCAGTGAATACCGTCTGGCAGTGGACTTCGCTCGCTGTATTAGTCAATACGGTTTTATGGTGTTAACCGGTGCTGGGGGTGGTATCATGCAAGCAGGGAATGAAGGCGCTGGACGGGAAAATTCCTTCGGATTAAATATTCAGCTACCCTTTGAACAGGGAGCTAATCCGTATATCATAAATGATGCCAAATTAATCGATTTTAAATATTTCTTTACCAGAAAACTATTTTTTCTGCGGGAAAGTGACGCAGTAGCTTTATTCCCCGGTGGTTTCGGCACCCAAGATGAGGCCTTTGAGACGCTTACCCTCTGTCAAACCGGTAAATACGGACCTGCACCCCTAGTATTAATTGATGAGCCTGATGGGGATTACTGGCAAACTTGGCAAGAACAAATTAGTGAAAATCTGCAAAAAAGAGGACTGATATCCGCCGAAGATCGGAATTTTTATACAATTACCAACGATCTAGACCACGCTTGTCAAACAATTCGCCACTTTTATCGGGTGTATCACTCCAGCCGTTTTGTGGGAGAATCCTTTGTTATTCGTCTTAACCACGAACTAAGCGGGGAACAGATCGAACAAATTAACCAAAACTTCGGCGATATCCTAGTTAAGGGGAAAATCGCACCTAGTCAAATTCTAGAACGAGAGAATCGGGATTCCACCCACCATTTACCTCGTCTAGTTTTTTACTTTAACGGCAAGAGTTACGGACGCTTGTATCAGTTAATTGATCACATCAACGATTTAAGTCCTGTAGTTGCCCTAGAAGAGCATCCCGAGAGAAAATAAACCCTAGGCCAGAGTTTCCGGACAGTATCCTAAACCCTTAGTAAATTGTTGCCGAAAAGCCTCTATATCTTGCTGATCCGGGGTACCATGGGACACGATCGCCACTTGATAACGACGCATGACATCAATGGGGGATTGTCCTGTTTCCAAACTCCAAAAAACCATCTGGAGACGCATTTCCGGTTGATAGGTAATCCCTAACTCATTCATGTAGGCGCGAAAATCGCCGTGTTGGCAAGGAGTCAGCATTTGATTAAACTTTACCTTGACCACCCAACCGTTAATCTGATGGATAACCGTCATCACGGAGGAAGGCAGATGAGTCATCGATCGCAGGTATTCGGTGACTCGTAGCGTTAAACTAGCATTAGCAAGAAAATAGAGATAGTCCATAGTGGCCGCCGGGCTATTGGCTAATAGTCACGATTAGTGTTATATATCTAAGTCTGACGATAAACCGTTCTCGATACCAAGGGGAGAAATCCCCGATTTAGTGAAGTTCGCCTGGGTAGGATTACCCAACTTTTGCGAAGATTTTTATGATGATAATGACGATGATCCCTGACCAATTACTCTCCAGCTACGATTATCACCTTCCTCCGGAGTTAATTGCCCAAAATCCCGCAGAAACCCGGGATAGTTCCCGTCTTTTGGTGGTAGATTCTCCCAATAGTCATAATTTAGCTATTTTTCGGGATTTACCCACTTGGTTAGAGTCGGGGGATTTGCTGGTTTTCAACGATACCCGCGTGATTCCGGCCCGTTTATTTGGACGTAAAACCACGGGCGCACCCGTAGAAATATTACTATTAGAAGAACAAGATGACCATCGTTGGTTATCTCTGGTGAAACCGGGAAAACGCTTTAAAGTCGGTTCAGAAGTCCTTTTTTATCCGAAAACAGGGCCGACGGAAGACCAAGAAAAATTATGGTTAGCGAAAGTAATCGATCGAGATCTGAACACCGGTGGTCGTCTGCTGCAATTTCAACGTCATCCCAGGCGCAGTTTTTGGGATATGTTGGAGGAGTACGGTCATATTCCTTTCCCCCCCTACGTCACCGAATCAGAGGCGGAAGAAGACCGTTATCAAACAGTTTACGCCGATAAACAGGGTTCTGTGGCCGCTCCCACGGCAGGATTACATTTTACTCCCGAATTATTCCATAAGCTCGCCCAGAAGGGTATAGATACCGCCTATATCACTCTTCATGTAGGAGTGGGAACCTTTCGTCCCGTGGAAGTGGAAAATATTACAGAACACCTAATGCACCAAGAATTTTTGCAGATTTCCGCCGAAACTGCCGAAAAAATCGCCCAAACAAAGGCTAGAGGTGGCCGGGTTATCGCCGTGGGAACCACGGTAGCTCGCGCCTTGGAAGGGGCAATTAAAGAAAGTAAGAGCGAGAAATTAACCGCTTTTCAGGGAAAAACGAATTTATTTGTCTATCCTGGTTATCAATGGCGGGTTATCGACGGCATGATCACTAATTTTCACCTACCCAAGTCCAGTTTGATGATGTTAGTCAGTGCCTTAATCGGACGGGAAAGACTACTGGCATTGTATCAAGAAGCTATCCAAGAACATTTCCGTTTCTATTCCTTCGGTGATGCTATGTTAATCCTACCCAGCGCTCGCAGCAGTAATCGGTAAGTAGTTGCACAAAATTACATTCATACCCCAGAAAGAAGGAGGAGCAGAACTGCGGAAAGGGCAACAGGAAAAGCAAAAATATGTGTAAGCGGCCCGCGCATCTAAATTGGTCTAGGGCGATTATCGAACCACCTCTGGCCTGTTGTCTATCCTAACCAAGAAATGAAAAGAAAAGAGCTTAAAATCGGTCGCCGCTATTCTGGCAAATCCTGGCAAATATTTGTAATTATTGCCTTCATCGCCGCCGCTCCCTTTGCTATTTTTTATCTTATTGCCTTGGCTTATCTTTGGCAAGGCGATCAACTTTTGGCCGCGGGGGAGAAGGAATCGGCTCTGTCTGCTTACCGAACAGTTTTATCTTTTCACGAAAATTCGGCCCAAGCCCATATAAAAATCGCTCAGGTCTTACAAAGTCAAAAACGCTATTCTGAAGCCTTACAAGCCTATAATCATGCCTTTATCGTTAACGATAAACCACCGATGGAACCCTCCCAACGTAATTATTTAGTGGCTTTGGGAGACATCTTCGCGCAAGAGGAAAAATGGTCAGAGGCACTCGATGCTTACCAAAAAGCAATGATCATTAAACCAACTTTTAAAGCGCAATTTCAGCTAGGAAAAGCTCTCTATAGTTTACAACGTTGGGATGAGGCGGCGAAAGCTCTGCAAGCAGCGGTTTTTCTCGATCCTAGTCAGGGAAAAGCCTATTTTTATCTGGGAAAGGCCTACAGTGAACAGCAACTCTGGCCAGAGGCCAGTTATGCCTATCAGCAAGCTCTAGAATTGATACCTAGTCAGGGTGAAACCTACAAAAAATTAGGAGAAACCCTAGCAAAACAGGGAAAATGGCAGGAAGCAGAGCAAATATATCGACAGGCTTTAATTTACACCCCTAAAGATGGGGATATTTATAATTATTTAGGCAAAGCTTTAGCGGAACAGGGAAAACTAGGGGAAGCGATGGCAGTTTTTCAACAGGCGCGCCAAATTAGCCCCAAAAATGCCGAGATTTACGAAAATCTCTGTTATATCTATATCAATAGCGGTCAGATCGATGAGGGTCTAAATTGGTGTCGGCAGGCCGTAGAAATTGATCCCAATTTATCAGAAGTTAGATTTATTTTACAGGAAATCCAACGGGGGCGATTAATTCACGACAATCCCGAATTATTAAAAATGCCAGAGATAATTCCCAGTGTTAAGAGTGATCCTCTGGTGAATTTAAAACGCTCAATTGTTAAAATTGTCATTCGTGGCAAAAATAACAATGGTATCGGCACTGGTTGGTTATTAAAACGAGATCAAGATACAGCTTGGATCGTGACTAACCGCCATGTGGTGACGAATTACCGTCAAGAAATCGATGCAGGGGCGCGCATTTTTGTCGAGTATTATAGCCAACCACCCAAGGGAAAAATTCCCAAGCGTTCAAAAGCTAAAATTCTCCACACTACCCCCGCTAACGACTGGCTCGATTTAGCAGTATTGGAGGTAAAAAATCCCCCCCCGGATTTAAAACCTTTAGCTTTAGCGCCCCTACCAATTGCCGCTAATCAACCAGTAATCTCGATCGGTAATCCTTTTAATCAAAAAGATTGGACTGTCAGCAAAGGCACGGTTAATGATAATGACGAAAAATCCTTAAGTTTGTCCATGTTTGTCGTTTCTGGACAGTCGGGAAGTCCAGTTTTAAACGATAAAAATCAAGTGGTGGGAGTGATGTCTCAAGCGGGTTTATTTTGTGCCAATCCCTCCACTCCTAAACCCCTAGAAAATGCCGTTAGATTGGGCTGCGGTTTCGCAATTCCCATTGACAGGGTGCGAGAAAGGTTAAGGGAGTGGGAATTATGAATTGGGAAGTGGGGAAGTGGGGAAGTGGGGTGTGGGGTGTGGGGAAGCGGGGTGTGGGGTGTAGGGTGTAGGGTGTGGGGTGTGGGGTGTGGGGAAGTAGGTTGTGGGGTGTGGGGTGTGGGGTGTGGGGTGTGGGAAGTATAAATAAAAATAATCTCCTGTCTCCTGTCTCGGAGTCTCCTGTCTCGGAGTCTCCTGTCTCGGAGTCTCCTGTCTCCTGATAACTGCTATGCTAGTCTAGGCAGAAAACCAGTCGATCGAGATCACCGTGGCTAACCAAGAAGCAACTTCCCCCGCTATTCGTACCCCCTTATATGACCTAATTGCCCAACAAACCAGCAAATTTACCCCTTTTGCGGGTTGGGAGATGCCGATACAGTTTAGCGGCCTAAAAATCGAACATAATGCTGTCCGCAACGGTGTGGGGATGTTTGACATTTCCCACATGGGCAAATTTATCTTAACTGGAGATAATCTGGTTCAATCTCTCCAAACCCTAGTTCCTTCTAATTTAGCCCGTTTAAGCGCAGGAAAGGCACAGTATAGCGTTTTACTTAACCCAGACGGTGGCATAATCGATGATATTATCTTTTACTACCAAAGCGAAAGCCAAGGCGTATTAATTGTTAATGCCTCAACCACCGATAAAGATCGAGAATGGATTTTAGGCAATTTAGAGGGTTCGGGGGTCAAATTAAAGGATTTATCGCAAGAAAGGGTCTTAATTGCCCTGCAAGGACCCAAGGCAGCCACAATTTTACAGTCCTTGGTCGGGGAAAAATTAAGCGATTTTGGCCTATTTAATCACTGGGAAAGCCAGCTTTTCGGGGAAAAAGTTTTTATCGCTAGGACCGGTTACACGGGAGAAGATGGTTTTGAAATTATGGCCCCTCCTGAAATCGGGCAGCGACTTTGGACGGAATTCTTAAATTTAGGGGTGACTCCCTGCGGTTTAGGGGCCCGGGATACCCTGCGTTTAGAGGCAGCTTTAGCCCTTTATGGACAGGATATCGACGATAGCACCAGTCCCCTAGAGGCAGGCTTAAATTGGTTGGTTCATCTGCCAGAAAAAGGCGATTTTATCGGTCGCAATGTCCTTGAAGACCAAAAACTTAATGGTGTGAATCGGCGCTTGGTGGGATTGCAGATGTCCGGCAAACATATCGCCCGTCACGATTATCCGGTAGTATTCGCTGGGGAAGTGGTGGGTAAAGTCACCAGTGGCACTTTATCACCAACTTTAAACACAGCGATCGCTTTAGCCTATCTTCCCACACCTTTCGCCGCGATCGGACAAGCGATCGAAGTAGAAATCCGCGGCACTACCTACCCCGCTACCGTCGTTAAAAAACCCTTTTATAAAAGTAAAAATTAAAAAGGTGATGGGGGTTAGGTGGCTTTTCAGTGAACAGTAATCAGTAATCAGTCAAGAGAAAACGGCAACTGCTAGATAACACTGTCCACTTAAAACTCAAATCTGATAACTGATAACTGATGACTGATAACTGATAACTGAAAATGCAATCCGTAGACTTTACCACCCTCAGCGCCACTTGTGCCGAAATTGCCGCCACTTGGCTGCCGGCTAGACTAGAACAAGTGTATCAAATTGATCGCCAAACGATCGCCCTCTATTTACGAACCTTCGATCGCAAGGGATGGTTAATTATTTCTTGGCATCCCCAAGGAGCGCGGCTGCATATTGGTGATCCACCGCCGAAAGTCCCTGATACCTTCACTTTCAGCGATCAATTGCGTCATCAACTCAATGGTTTGGCGCTGACAAAATTAGCATTTGTTGCCCCGTGGGAAAGAGTGATCGATCTGCAATTTGCCCAACGTCCGGATGATCCGGCCCTGGGGCATTTGTATATAGAAATTATGGGCAAATATAGCAATGTTATTTTAACTGCGGCTGACAATCAAATTGTCACCGTTGCCCATCAAGTCAATGCCACCCAGTCCAGTGTTCGCACCGTACAAACGGGACAAATCTATCAACTACCCCCCGTTTTATTGGCAACAAATCCCAGTTTAGAAGAATCCTTGAGCAGTTGGCAAGCCAGAGTTAGTTTAATCCCTAAAACTATCGAAAAACAGTTAGTTAGTACCTATCGTGGTGTTAGTCCGGTCATCGCTCGATCGCTGTTGCAAAAAGCCAATATTAACCCGAAATTAAACACGGATCAGTTAGATAATACTGATTGGGAAAAGCTCTTTTCAGTTTGGCAAGAATGGTTAAAAATCTTGGAAAATAACACCTTTCAACCCGGATGGACAAGAGAAGGTTATACGGTGATCGGTGGGGAGATACTGGCAGCGGCTAAAAATGTTCAAGAATTATTAAACCGTTATTATAGCGACCAAATTAATCAAGAAAGCTTTCGACAACTACAGCAAAAATTAAATCAAAAAGTCATCTCTTTACTGACTAAACTGCAAACTAAAGCGGCGGGATTTCAAACAAGACTAGCAGAATCTGCTCATGCTGATCGCTATAAAGAGCAAGGGGATTTATTAATGGCAAATCTGCAGCAAATACAGCAGGGAATGACTAGCATTAGTTTGGCGGATTTCCAGACAGGAACACCTGTAATTATTCCTCTCGATCCCGAAAGAAATCCCGTGCAGAATGCCCAATATTTTTATAAACAACATCAGAAATTAAAAAGGGCGCGGTTAGCGGTGGAACCTTTATTAGAGGAAGTGGTCAGTGAAATTAATTATCTCGAACAAGTGCGATCGAGTTTAAGTCAACTAGAAAATTATAGCAGCAGCGAAGATTTACAGGCCCTAGACGAGATACAAGAAGAATTAATTCAACAGAAGTATCTAGAAAGCAATTACCAGCGTAATCGGACGAATAACAAAGAATCCGAACCCATGCGCTTTACTACTCCCTCTGGAGTAGAATTATGGATTGGCAGAAATAACCGTCAAAATGATCGGCTAACTTTTCGTAGCGCCAGCGATTACGATATCTGGTTTCATAGTCAAGAAATCGCTGGTAGTCACGTTTTACTCCGTTTAACCCCCGGTACAGTTCCAGAAGCCGCCGATCTGCAATTTGCCGCCGATTACGCCGCTTATTATAGCCGCGCTCGCCATAGTGAACAGGTTCCCGTCGTCTATACCCGTCCCAAATACGTCTATAAACCCAAGGGCGCCAAGCCCGGTATGGTGGTTTACAAACAGGAAACGGTAATCTGGGGCTGTCCTCAGAGGGTTGAAGATTACCGCAAAAAATAATTTTTTACCAAATTGTTTACTTTTTTTTACACAAAATGGGTATTGTCTGTTACAATTGTTACTAGAGAGACAAATGCAGTTCAGGCGCTTGGGAACGCAAGAACTATATTTCCTCAGATTACAACAACAAACAACAGCAAACCAGTGGTAGCAGCCGATAGTTTCGGGAAAGACACAAAAAACCGACTATTCAGGTGATATTAAAGCGACCACTGGTATTTTATCCTCACCTAACCGGTTCTGTCAGTTTCCTCAACTTTCTTTTCGGTTTCCGAGACTTATTGCCCAGTTGAAAGAGGGATAGTTAGCATCCAGCTTTTTGTAAAGAAATTTAAACTTCACGCATAGTTAGGGTCTGCTGAATAAATCTAAAAACCTTGTTGGATAAGACTTTTGGACTTTTTTCCCCTCAAAAAGTGCCAGCCATTGCGGGGATCGGGGGAAAATTCAGGTACTTTTTCCCTGAAAATTAGGTAGTTGACCACCTCAAAACTGGTAAAACCCCACACCCCACACCCCACACCCCACACCCTGCCCCCAGGAAAAGCTTTTTCAGCAAACCCTAGTTAAGCCTCTTCGGCCTAAATAAACGACTAGAAACAGTTTTTTTCGGGAGGCCGGGTTTATGGATAGCCCATTAGGGACGATGAACTTTCAACAGACAGAGCTATACAAAAGAATTCAGGCATTTGCCTTGGATCGGCCAGATAGTCAATTATCTTTCAGCCAACGATTAGCAAAAGATAACGGCTGGTCCTTAGGCTATACTCAGAGAGCGATCGAGGAATACAAAAAGTTTATATTTCTAGCCGTTGCAGCAGGACATCCGGTCACGCCATCCGACCAAATCGATCAAGTTTGGCATTTACATCTGACCTATACGCGATTGTACTGGCAAGAGTTCTGTCCCAAAATTTTGCAAACCACATTACATCACGAGCCGACTCGTGGGGGTTCATCCGAGCAATTAAAATTTGGCAGTTGGTATAGCAAGACGCTAGAAAGTTACGAACAGTTTTTTGGACATATTCCCCCAATAGATATTTGGCCTAAACCCAAAGACCGATTCGGGCGAGATTTGCATTTTATCCGGATCAACACTCAACAAAGCTGGGTTTTGTCAAAACCTAATTTGACAATCTTCTTGAAACCACAACTGCGAAAAATAGGCATCTTTACCTTTTTAGCCTTCCTTTCACTGATGATAACTGGCTGTCAGATAATCTCCCAAATTCCTAACCCAATGAATTTTACAGGTCCGGAATTTTTAACCTTCTATATTTCCCTAGTAGTGATGGGAATCGCTTTGGCAGCCTGGCTACGTTTTTCCCTGTGCCTAGTTAGCACTAATACAAAGCAGCAACCTGATTTAAATACTTACGAGATAGCTTTCTTGGCGGGTGGCAATCATCGCCTGATTATGGCCGCAATCACCAGTTTGGTAAAACAAGGCTATGTGGAGGTATTAAAAGAAAAATCACCATTTGGAAGAACACAAAGCAAACTGGTGGTGACAGGAAAGATCGATGCTATTGCCGATCCTGTAGAAAAGGCGGTTGCACAAGATATTTTGGCCACTGATGGGGCAATTGAACAGGTTTTCCGGAAGTCTACAGGAATGAAAGATAGCATTCGTGCCCGCCTAGAACAACTTGGTTTGTTTCTGAGCGATGCCCAAGCATTCAAAGCCCAAATTTATCCATCATTGATTGTGGTTATTCTTCTAGGAATAGGCTTGTGCAAAATGGCTGTGGGAATTTCTCGCGATAAGCCAGTTGGTTTACTTCTCATCTGTATATTTGGGCTTCTAGTTTTGGGAGCAAGGTTTTTTGTCAAACCACAGCGTCAGCGCAGCCGTTATGGAGAGATCATTTTTAATGATTTAACAAATCGCTTACAACCTTTAAAAACAGCCAATAGCAGCGATTCTGAACTTGTACTTGCGGTTGCGTTGTTTGGAGCAACAGTTCTGATGGCGGATATGGCTTTAGCAGACTTGTATCAAATGCTGACTCCCATAGCCGCTGCTAGTAGCGGCAGTGATGGCGGCAGTGGCGGCAGTGATGGCGGCAGTGGCGGCAGTGATGGCGGCAGTGGCGGCAGTGATGGCGGCAGCGGCGGTTGTGGCGGCAGTAGCGGCAGTGATGGCGGCGGCAGTGGCGGTTGTGGTGGTTGTGGTGGTGGTGGTGGTGGTGGTTGTGGTGGTGGAGGTTGATTGAGTTCAAGGCTATTAACAGCCGCTCGCTCGAAGCGTGATGCCGAACCGCGAACTCCGTTAAATTTGTCTGTTTTTAGCGGAAGTTCCCCCATACAGATTCTGCCACAGCAGAGGTTGTCGCTTTTTGTCAAAGGGAAACTTCCGTTGAACATTCCCGCCACGGTAGCTCTGTTAATTTTTGCCTTAATCTCCTCTCTGGTTTGATTGCTTACTGCCACCAGCCGAAAAAACCCTCCTGGAACATGGAATTTTATCGCCTCTACTTAGGGTTTGCTGGAATAAATCTAAAAACATTGTTGGATAAGGTTTTTAGACTTTTTTCCCCTCAAAAAGTGCTGACCATTGGAGTGATCGCGGGTAAAATTCAGGGACTTTTTCCCTGAATTTTAGGTAACTGACTACCTCAAAATCGGGAAAACCCTACACCCCACACCCCACACCCCACACCCTGCCCCCGCCAACAAACTTTTTCAGCAGACCCTAAGTAGCCATTTTTCAGGAGAAAAGCTCTTAGAGCAGTGGGAAAGTCTGGATATTTGCCGATCGCTGTACTTTCGCCATAGATATCGAGACCCCAATCGGAGTTTTTATCGTAATTAGCGAGGAGAAATTGCCAAGCGTCTTCGTATTCTCCTAGGAGAATTTTTTGGGCGACATAACCGGCCAAAATGCCATTGACTTCGGCTTTTTCTTTTTTAGCTAACTGAAAGGCTTTCAACATTGCTGCTAAAGTTTTTCTTAATTCTTGGGGATATTTTCTAGTGACATCCGCTAATTTACCCTGTTGAAAAGTATAAATTTTGGAGGGAGGAAAAGAGGCGGCGTAGGAACTAAAAGCGTACAAAAAAGCATTATCAACGGTGACAAATTCATAATTATTATCTCCATCTAAATCTTCAAAGGAACCACCACTACCATCTAAAAAACCCGTTTCTTCTCTAATAAATTTATCTTTTTGCCAAGTATAAATTACCAAAGATGTGCAGCAATGTGCGCCGCCGCTATAGGTGGAGACGATAATCTCATCGATGCCATTATTATCTAAATCTCTTAATTCGACATAGCCGGATCCAAAGGCACTATACCCGCTATTTTCCTGATAAATTTGCTCATTATAAAAGATTTGATAAGAAACATTATTAATATCATAATTATCATCAACTCTCTCGTTTAGGTCGATGGGTTGATAGCTAACTTGTACCTTAATTTTCCCCGATCTAACCACTTGATTTGTTAGGGGTTGACCGGTATCAAAATCGAGTTTAGTCACGGCTAAACTCGCAGCTGCATTGCCCAAAAATTGAGATAATAAGCAGAAAATAAAGCAAGTTTTGCTAATATTCATCGGCCGATTCACAGAGAGATTAATTTCAGTGTATCTTACTTATTACCCCCGACAATCAGCCGTTAACTTTTCGAGAAAAACTATTTATTCCAAAGTTTTAACGCTCAAAACTTGGGGGGGTGTGGCATCGGGGGGATAGAGAAAATCGAGATTAATGTCGCGTCTGGCTCCGGGGGGAAGTTCCACCTGTACTAAAGCTTCTCCCTGTTGTCCTTCCCGTTGAACGAGATGGAAAAAACGTTCCTCGGTGCGTCCCAGTGCGTTACGATAGGTAACGCGCACTGCACCCCGGAAAAATACCGGTCCCTGGACGGGTTCAACAAATAGCAAGCGATCGAGATAATTGTCTTCTTTAATTGGGGTTTGAATACTCAAAGCCACCACCTGGGTTTTGCTGGTATTGTTATATAGAGGTAAAGTCAGATAGTAGTGAACACCGTAGTTACCGTGAGCTTTGAAAGCCGTATCGGGATAACGCACTAACATGGGGGCGCTTTGAATTTGTCTGGTTCCGAAAGTAGCTGCTGTCACCGTACTTAAAGGATAGGCAAAAGCTTGACCGGGTTGAGGAATGGTGAGATTAATTCCCCCTTTGGGATCGACAATGCGGGTTGCCCATTCCGAACCGACAGAAATTCCGGCCACGCGACCATAAAAATTTCTTCTTCCGGGGAACCATTGATCGGGGGGAGTGGGGGGAAAATCGCGAGGAGCGGCTAAATCACCTCTAACTAATAGGGTACGCCATTCCTCTAGGGTAGGGGGACGAAAGGTTTCTATTTCCCTGTCTTCGATGTTGACTTTTTGGGGAACTTCGTAGAGGGCTAAATTGGCCATATAGACCGGGCCATCGCTGTAGAGACGCAGGAGGGTCGAGCGGGCGCTACTTCTGGGGATAACCAGATCGAATAGCATCCGACTTTGGCCTGGGGGAATGACGATCTGGGCGGGAAATTGGGTATCATGGCGACGACGCATGATATCGCTGGCTAAACGGGAACCGGGACCAGAAAAAACCCGGCCGTTGGGATCTTCCACCAGAGGGGGTAAATCGACAAAAGGGGCATCGGCGGAGGTGACGTAACTGACTCCTTGCAGGATGCGGATAACCAGGTTTCTGGAGGTGGGATTAGTAACGATCAGGCCCTGGTGTAAGTCGCGATTGGGATCGGTTTGACGGGCGATGTGGTGGGTGAAAACGTCAAAACGTCCTTGTAGGGGATGATTGAGATGGGCTACGGGATAACGTTTTCCTTTGCCGGGGAAAGTAGAGAGGAGAATTCCCTCTTTTTCTACGATTTCGGGACTATTGCTATTAAAAACCAGCACATCATTCAGTTGACCGGGTAACTGACGCACTTCCTGATATTGGGTGACTAATTTCCTCTCTATCTGGGGCAAGACCGAGGCGGACTGAGCTAAAAGAATAGTGGGTAAGAAAGAAAGCATAGAGATTCTATATTTATAGGATCTAATTAAGGGTGAGTCGATGGAGATATGAAGTTATACAACAATATAGGCGAGGGTGTCCGGGCGATCGATAAAGAATCTTAATATATTTTTCAGGCCTGATCAAGTCATGTCAGGGGTGATGTGAGCTAGGGGCGGTTTTATGGGTTAGCAAGGGAGAATAACCCTTGCTATTGCCGATTTTAACCGTTACGTTGACAGTGACGGGAACTGCTCACCCTAGCTTTAAATTTCGCCGCGAATTTCTTCGACGACGCCATCTCTAAGGACGAGTTCCACATTCATTTTGGCTACTAAGTTATCGCCTTTTTCGACCCGGAAAAAGCTTTCTAGTTGTGCTTGGGCGACTTCTTGATTGAGTTCCAAGAGTTGTACCTGTTGCAATTGTTGCAGATACTGGTTTTTTTGTTCGAGAAACTCACTTTTTTGTTGATTGACTTGGATTTGAATATTGTCAATCTGTTGGGCAGCCGCGGGGGGTAAGGGGATCAGACTCTGACGCTGAATTTCGGCGATCGCTCTTTGGCCTTGGGTTTCTAATTGTTGAATTTGTGCGTCAATTTGAGCCATTTGTGCTTGTAATTGCTGTTGTGCTTCTTCTTTCCAGCGCGGAGTCACGATGACTTTAATTGTCACCGGGCGCTTCAGTAATAAACTGGTTTGTGCGTCATCCATGATTTGCTTATCCTAAAAAGGTCTTTTTGTCAAGGGGTTAGGGAATATTTGCCAGAAATATTTACTTGGCAAACATCTCGTTAATCATATCGCGATAGCGTTGCGTTACTACCGGTCGTTTAATCTTTAAAGTTTGGGTCATCATGCCGTTTTCTTGGGAAAAAGGCTCTAAAATTAACTCAAAGGTTTTAATCTGGTCATCGGTACGATAACTGGGCCGATTTCTTACCTCGCGCTTTAATTCTTGTTGGTAGAGAGCTAAGACTTTTTTGCTGTAGAGATCGCTAGAAAGAATCGTTGAGCGATCGCTGTGAAGATCGGGTAAATTTAAGGATATTTTCTGTTCTTGCGCCCAATTGGCCAGTATATCAAGATTAGGCACGATCAAAGCCCCCAAAGCTTTTTGATCCTGTCCCACTAGCATAATTTGGGAGATAAAGGGACTGCGTAAACAAGCATCTTCAATCGGTTGCGGTTCGATATTTTCACCATTGCTCAAAACAATTGTATCTTTGGCCCGTCCAGTTAAGACTAAATCCCCGGCAGCGGTTAACCAACCAATATCACCGCTATCAAACCAACCATCGGGAGAAATCGCTTTTTCGGTTGCTTCCGGTTTTTTATAGTATCCCTGCATCACCTGCGGACCGCGAATCAAGACTAAACCGTGTTTTTCTGTCGGTAAGACTTCTTTGCTGTGTAAATCGACAATACAGATTTCTGTCTGAAAGACGGGACGACCGGCAGACCCGCGCAGGTTATGATCGATACGACGGACGGTAGCCACAGGAGAAGTTTCTGTCAGTCCATAACCAACTAAAATCGGGATTCCGGCAATCTCATAGAAAGTATCTAGATGTCTGGCTAAGGAACCACCGCCACTAACCAAGATTTTAACTTTATTTCCCACTGCTTGGCGAATTTTGCCATAAACTAGCTTATCACCGATGGCATGGAGGGGATAGAGTAAGAGGGATTGAATTCTTGCTTTTAGTCTTTCGATCTCGGAAGCGTGAAGATGATCTAGACTGAGATTATCGGCGATACGTTTAGCAATAACGTACTTTTCCGACTTTTCTAGCAAAAATCTCACTAATTTCTGTTTTGTGGCCGATTGTTCGCTAAATTGTTTTTGGATACCCTCGTAAAGAGATTCCCAAAGACGGGGAACTCCCACCATTAATTGCGGACTAAATTGCTTTAAATCGGACTTAAAAGTGCGAATACTGGTATAAATCTGGGTGCAACCCTGAGCTAGACTGAAATACTCACAACTGCGCTCGTAGGAATGCCATGAAGGTAGTATACTTAAAACTCGATCGCCAGGATCCGGTTGAAAGATAGCATTTAAGTTGCGTACCTGATGCAGCAGATTACCGTGACTTAGCATCACCCCTTTTGGTTGTCCCGTCGTTCCCGATGTGTAGATGAGGGTAGCCAGATCATTTTCGCTCTTGGTGATGGGTTTAAGGGTGTTCTCAGCCCCGATCGCCATTAGTTGCTTGAAATTTAAGGTCTGCACGGAAATCGCCCCAGTAGCGGGGTCTTCGTCGGTGAGCAGCACGATTAATTTTAGGGGCAATTCAGGGATTTTCGCCAGTAATTTCCCTAAAGTTTTGTTATTTTCGACAATCAGCGTCTGACTGTCACTATCGGCCAGAATATAGGCTAATTCCTCTGCATCTGCTTGAGCAGATCGTACCGCATTGGCAGCCCCGGCTGCCATGGAACCTTGGTCGGCAATAAACCACCGGGGACTATTATCGGCAAATAAAGCGACATTTTCGGTTTCTGTGACTCCTAATGCTTGCAAAGCGGCGGCAAATTGCTGAATTTGTTGATAAAGTTCCCGATAGGTGAGAATTACTTCCGGTTTACTGTGGGGATCGTGCAGGGCGATAATATTGGGGAAACGTTGGGCAACTATTGACCAAACTTCGGGTAAAGATTGAATATTTGAATAGTCAATTAGGGTTGTCATAGCAGTAGTTATAGAGAGTTACAAGGGTAATAGCATATAGATTAACCATTCTAGGCTCTTTTTGCTGGTTCTCCTAGACAGTATTTGAACAGGTATCTAGTCCTGCAAAGTTAATTTCCTAGTCGAGACTGGGAGAGGGGAGACTTTTCGGTTATCGGTGAACAGTGAACAGTAATCAGGGAATGTTACTGTTACTTAATACTGCTTACTGATTACGGAAAAGGCTGACAGCTTAGATGTATAATTAATTTTGCCTAGGTACTTAAATATAGTTGTAACTAGCAGAAAAAAAGATGATTGCTTTATCTAACTATAATAATCTCACTCCAGAAGAATATCTTCAGTTTGAAGAAAAAAGTCCCATTAAACATGAATATATCGATGGACAAGTTTACGCCATGGCAGGAACGACGGATACTCATAATATTGTTTCGGGGAATATATACACAATTATTCGTAATCATTTGCGGGGTTCCGATTGTCGGGTTTATTTTGCCGATGTGAAAGTCAGATTAGAGAAGCGCAATCACTTTTATTATCCTGATATTATTGTCACCTGCGATGACAGAGATAGAGAAACCGCTACCTACAAAAGTTTTCCTAAATTGATTATCGAAGTTCTCTCCGATTCTACAGAAGCTTTTGACAGGGGTGATAAATTTAATGATTATCAAACTCTAGAAAGTTTAGAGGAATATGTCTTAGTGAATAGTAAACACCAACGAGTAGAAACTTTTCGACGGGGTGAACAGGGTTTATGGATTCTGCAAACCTATCAGCAAGAAAGTTTTAGTTTACAGAGTATTAATCTGACGGCATCTTTTCGGGATTTATACGAGGATGTCACCCTAGAAACGGTTAATGATACTCCCGAAAGTACTTAAGAAAATCTCCTTCAACGATTAAACCCATGATTGCTTTATCTAACTATAATAATCTCACTCCAGAAGAATATCTTCAGTTTGAAGAAAAAAGTCCCATTAAACATGAATATATCGATGGACAAGTTTACGCCATGGCAGGGACAACGGATACTCATAATATTATCGGACTCAATTTCACTTTTCTCATTCGTAATCATTTGCGGGGTTCCGATTGTCGGGTTTATTTTGCCGATGTGAAAGTCAGATTAGAGAAACGCAATCACTTTTATTATCCTGATATTATTGTCACCTGCGATAACAGAGATAGAGAAACCGCTACCTACAAAAGTTTTCCTAAATTGATTATCGAAGTTCTCTCCGATTCCACAGAAGCTTTTGACAGGGGTGATAAATTTAATGATTATCAAACTCTAGAAAGTTTAGAGGAATATGTCTTAGTGAATAGTAAACACCAACGAGTGGAAACTTTTCGACGGGGTGAACAGGGTTTATGGATTCTGCAAACCTATCAGGAAGAAAGTTTTAGTTTGCAGAGTATTAATCTGAAGGCATCTTTTCGGGATTTATACGAGGATGTCACCCTCTAGGGAATGAAAAATAATTAAGGTACAACCTCAAAAGGTTGATTTCCATACCGTCGGTAAATATAGAAATCGCTATCGAGAGTGAATATTTGTTTTTGATTAAGAACTTCAGCCATGGCTACTAAAGAAGCATCTGCTAAATCCATAGGAACATCTTGATATTGTATCATTAAGGTTTCCATTCTTTTTAGTTCATCTGAATTATGATGGTGTATTACCAGTATTTCATCTACCACATAACCCCATAATTCTTGTTGTGCGAACCAACCACCATATCGACGCAATAAATACATTGCTTCGGTAAAACAAGCGCAAGTCGTGACAAGGGGGGCCGATAGCGAAGATAAAATGTCAACACAACGCTGATGATTTTTATCAGCTTCATTAATTAAGGCAATAAGTGGAGAAGCGTCGCAAAGAGTCATTGATGTAATGCTGATTAGTCTTTATCATCTAAAATATTTGTAAAAACTTCTTCTACTCGCTCAGATAAATCTGATGGCTGAAAATAAACTCGTCCAACTCTTCCTTTTAATTTTTGGTCTAGGGTTTCTGGAGTGGAAGAATTGGAAGATTGATTAGGTAGAATGGTCAATCTCACTCGCTGACCTGCTAATTTAGCACTATGCTGTAAAATTTCTTCCCAAGTCCCCTCTAAAGTGTTTTGTTCCATAGATATTGATTTGAATTTCGTTCTTTCCTCAGTGTAACAAGCAAAAGATAAAAAAACAAATTTCTAGAATTTTTTTGTCTTATTGTTTTCTACCAGGGGGAATAAAACGGATTTCAATTCTGCGTCTGCTTGCATCTGCGTCACGATTAACCGCAGCTAAGTTACCCGATGGGAGGTATAACTGTCCTGCGGAAAAAGCTCGAAATTTGACGTTTTTGAGTTTACCTGTGTTTTCGATTTCTTGCACTACTGCTAAAGCTCGCATTAATCCTAAATCAGTGTTAGAACCGGGTACTAGCATTTTAACAGATTGTTTTCTGCTGGCAACCGATTCGATATTTTTATCGAGATTACTTGTCTTTTGTATTCCCTGTCCATCGGTGTGTCCAATTACTTGAATAAAGTCGATTTCTCTGTCTTTGGTAATGGTTTCGATAGCGGGAATAATGCGCTGACGAATATAGGTTTTTAAAGCAGGGTTTAATTCAGCACTTCCCGACTGAAATTTGAATTTTCCTGATTTTTCATCGATAACTATCGGGGTTGCTGTTTGCAGTTTTCGGTTAGCTTCCTCCAGTTTGCTGATGAGATTATAGGACTGAAAAAGTGCCAAGAGGAGAAATAAACTCAGAATCATGAAAGCATTGGACATTAAATCGGTAAATGCGGGATAAACATCCACCGATTTATCTTCATCTCGGTAGTAGGTACGTCTAGACATAGTTACTTATATGTTGGTGAAGTTATTCAAATAGGGTGTTAATGTCATCCAGAACATCTTTTTGAGTAGGATTAGGGATTGTCTCACAAAGTTTTTCTATCTTATCCTTTAAGTTAGAAAAGTCAGACTGAACATCTTTTTTAGTAGGATTAGGGATTGTCTCAAAAAGTTTTTTAAGTTCTTCCAACTTCTTATTTAACTTATAAATGTCATCCTGAACATTTTTTTGAGCAGGATTAGGGATTGTCTCAAAAAGTTTTTCTATCTTATCATTTAAATTAGAAAAGTCAGAACGCATATCGTTAATTTTCTCCAGTTCTGCTAAACATTTTTGAATTTCTCCATAGATGTGTTCAATCATTTTCTGATTCGATTTATTTTCCTTAGCGATAACTTTCTCTAACTTATCTCGCAAAGATTCTAAGTTAGCGGTTAATTGACTGGTGTTGGTGTTCACCGCGTTAATTACTTGAGAAAAATCTGATTTAAGGCTGCCAAATTGATTGGCTGTTTTCTCAATAGATTGGGAAACTGCTTTTAATTGTTCTGAGTTCTTAGTTAATTTATCATCAACTACCATCCCTAAGTTATTGCTTAAAAGGTTTAACTCAGACTGTAAGCTTTCCTTGACTTGAGTAACTTGCTCTGTCACTGTATCAATTAACTGAGACAGGTTAGCATTAGTCACATCGAGATTATTACTAGAGCGCTCAACTGCATTGGAAGCAGTGAGGATTTTATCGGAGGTTTGGGAGAGTCTTTGCTCGAGACTATTGATAAGTTGGTTTCCTAATTGTTTCGACTCGGAGTTAAAACTGTCTTGATAGGTTTTCACAGTTTCGATTAATTTTACTAATTCTCCTTGGATGTTAGATAACTTTTCTTGTTCGGTGACTGAGCGTTGCTGATTCTGTTCTAGGATTTTCTCAGAGACTTGAGTAACTTGCTCTGTCACTGTATCAATTAACTGAGACAGGTTAGCATTAGTCACATCGAGATTATTACTAGAGCGCTCAATCCCATGGGAAGCAGTGAGAATTGTATCGGAGGTTTGGGAGAGTCTTTGCTCAAGACGATTGATAAGTTGGTTTCCTAATTGTTTCGACTCGGAGTTAAAACTGTCTTGATAGGTTTTCACAGTTTCGATTAATTTTACTAATTCTCCCTGGATGTTAGATAACTTTTCTTGTTCGGTGACTAAGCGTTGCTGATTTTGTTCTAGGATTGTCTCAGATTTTTGATTCAAGTCAGTAATTTTTATTCCTAACTCAACCATAGTTGTCATTGAACGCTGGAAGTCTTGAGTTAAAGAAGCTAGAGATTGAGTTGATTGGTTTAACTCAGACTGTAAGCCTTCCTTGACTTGAGTAACTTGCTCTGTCACTGTATCAATTAACTCAGACAAGTTAGCATTAGTCACCTCTGGATTATTACTAGAGCGCTCAATCCCATGGGAAGCAGTGAGAATTTTATCGGAGGTTTGGGAGAGTCTTTGCTCAAGACGATTGATAAGTTGATTGCCTAATTGTTTCGACTCGGAGTTAAAGCTGTCTTGATAGGTTTTCACGGTTTCGATTAATTTTACTAATTCTCCCTGGATGTTAGATAACTTTTCTTGTTCGGTGACTAAGCGTTGCTGATTTTGTTCTAGGATTGTCTCAGAGACTTGAGTAAGTTGCTCTGTCACTGTATCAATTAACTGAGACAAGTTAGCATTAGTCACATCGAGATTATTACTAGAGCGCTCAATGCCATGGGAAGCAGTGAGGATTTTATCGGAGGTTTGGGGGAGTTTTTCCTCGAGACTATTGATAAGTTGGTTTCCTAATTGTTTCGACTCGGAGTTAAAACTGTCTTGATAGGTTTTCACGGTTTCGATTAATTTTACTAATTCTCCCTGGATGTTAGATAACTTTTCTTGTTCGGTGATCGAGATTATTACTAGAGCGCTCAATGCCATGGGAAGCAGTGAGGATTTTATCGGAGGTTTGGGGGAGTTTTTCCTCGAGACTATTGATAAGTTGGTTTCCTAATTGTTTCGACTCGGAGTTAAAACTGTCTTGATAGGTTTTCACGGTTTCGATTAATTTTACTAATTCTCCCTGGATGTTAGATAACTTTTCTTGTTCGGTGACTGAGCGTTGCTGATTTTGTTCTAGGATTGTCTCAGATTTTTGATTCAAGTCAGTAATTTTTATTCCTAACTCAACCATAGTTGTCATTGAACGGTGGAAGTCTTGAGTTAAAGAAGCTAGAGATTGAGTTGATTGGTTTAAATCTGTAGTAGAATCGGCAAACTGTTGATGAGCAGTCATTAAATCTGCGGTTGCTTGCACTAACTTATTGGCAAATTGACTACTTTCGATTTTTTCGGAAGCTTCCAGAAAACCTAGCGCACTATTTTGTAATTTTTGAGAAGATTCTTGGATATTTAAATACACTTGTTCTGCTAAATCGTTAGCTCTTTTATTACTGCTGATAATCTCCCCGATATTCTGCTCTAGTATTGCAGTGGATTGAGAGAATCTTCCTTGGGTTTCTGCTAAACTAGCGGTAAACCTTTCGATATTACCAGAGAAGTTACTTTTTTCAATTAACTCTGATGCTTGTTTAAAAAGCAGTACACTATTTTTTAGTTCCTGAGAGGATTGTGTAAACTCTCGGTTTGCTTGCGTGATAATTGGTACTTGCTCGTTAAGTTCAAAAGCTGAACGCTGAAAAGTCGTCGCACCGGTAGATAAGGTTCCCGCAGTTTCAGTTAATCTTTCACAAACCTGGGTGACTAACTTAGCGGTTTCCTGATTACCATCAGCAATTTCTTTAGCAACTTTCTCTAAAGAAGATTCTAATACTCTCGTCACCTCGCTATGAAAGTTAGTCAGAAATGCTTTCTGTGTATCCACCATGCGATTAACCGCTTTATCCAAGCGACTATTCCCTTCTACAGTCGGCTGCAAGATGTTATCTAAATAGTCTTCTAGGGAACTAATTAGATTTACTTTAGCAAGGTTGGTGTTAAAGATTAAGTTAATCACAGTCAGTAAAGAACTACAAGCTAAACCAATTAAGCTAGTGATAAAAGCAATCCCCATACTTTCTAGGGGAGTTTTGAGCTTTTCTCCCAAACTTTGCATATCGACATTATTGATATCGATAAGTGTGCTGATTCCCGTCAGATTGAGAGTAATTCCGAAGAAAGTTCCCAACAAACCAAAAGCGAGGAGGAGATTGGGTAACACTCTCACAAAATAATCCCATTTCTCGCAGCTGAGGGATTTAGACATGAAAGTAAATTTTTCTTCATGGTATAAACCATCCACCAAAGCTGCGGTATTAACATCATCTAGTTGACTACTGGCTATCTTAAATCTATTCTCTAGATTAGAAATAATTTTAGGTGAACCCTTGAGACTTGTTCCCGGAATTAAACCCTTGACTTTTACAGTTGAATCTTGGAGATATTTATAGAGAGTCATCCGGATTCCCACAGCTAAGACGGTGGGAAAAATAACCAAGACTAGAGTTAAAACAATCAGATAGGGAGGAAAAAGGTTAAATAATGCCATGATAGTTATTGGATACCTCGAATTGTGGTTGATAGAGAGAGTTGGGGGTGAATGTTTCCTCAGATAGCTGGGGAAACATTATTAAGATTGATTAATTTTACAATTCATCAGCAGTGCTAATCTCTGCGGGTAAACTGGGTTGACTACTGTTATTATTTGTTCCCAGTAAAGTTTGTTGCTTTTGCTGTTGTTTTTCGAGTTTTTTCTGTTCAGCAGCACGTTTTTCTAGTTCCATTTTCAGTTGATTAACAAAACGGGTGATAATTCCTTCTTTTGCCTCCTGTATATGATTTCCATCTTGTCCAACTACCTTATCTTTGTAGCGATAATTGGGGTGATGGTCGGGTAAATTTTTGACATTGTTGACAAAATAGCTGACCTTCTGGAAATAATCACCCTCGTTAGTAAATAATAGAGGAGGATTAGCCAAAATCTCATTTTTTGCCTGATTAAGCAGTACCTGCAAAGCATTAATCATGTCCTTACGAGAAGCAAATTGTTCTAAAGCAAGTCGCCAATTACCGCTAATGTCAATGATGGACTTATTGTTAAATAAATCGCCTTCGATGACTAATTGATAAGTATCATCTTCCTCATCGTATTCTAGTAAACCGAGAGCAATTGCGGGATAGAAAATAAACTCTAATTCCTCAATTAATTTGGCAGGTGGTGGGATAATATCAGCAAAATCTATCCTGTAATCATTATGTAAAATGCTGATTCTCTTTTGGTCTTGATAGATTTTTTGTAACCCAGATAAATCAGTAATGATTCTTAGGGGAAACCCACCAAACTCGTAGGTAATTAGGATTTCTTCGTCCGTTTGAATTGATTCAAAAGAAGTCCCCCGATTAATATTTAAATCAGATTCAATAGTCTTCATAAATCTTTGCATGGTGGGTGAATTATCGTCCTTAGTCCCAATTAGTAATTTTTTATCTGGATGCAAGCGATAGTAAGCATCATTAACATTTATCGGTAACATTAAATCAGCTTCTCGCAAAATTTGCGCCAAACGTTCAGGAAAATCATGGGGTTTATATTGACCCATAAATCGCTTAATTACTGCATCAATTTTATTAGTGCTTACTGATTGAAACTGTTTCTCGATTGTTGCTGTTAGGTTCTCTTTGAGAGTTTCATTATCAATAACAAAAGATTGGCTAAATAAACTGAATAGGGAAGTATTATAGCCTAAATTATTGGTGACTTTTTGGCTAACGGAAATGTATTGAGTTCGGGAGTTACTGTCAGGGATACAGTTATCAATATTCTCCTCTGGGAAAATAGCTTCCCCAGTCATCTCGTCGAGATTTAACTGCATTAACTCCTGTTCGTATTTATCGTATTCTGTGATTAGCTGATATAGGGTTTCTTTCAGTTGTTGTATCTGCAGCATTCGACTAGAAATATGCTTGAGAATCGCTTCAACAATCTTTCTGGATTCCCCATTGATGCTGAAATTAAAGTTATGCTGAATTAATTTTTGTCCGCTTTGAACGTAGTCTCTTAACTCAGCTTTGATTTTCTCGCTATTGGCATTTTTACTGAACATCTTGAAGACAGACTTTTTCCCGTTTATATCTTCGAGAGTTTGTTTAACATTTCGCCAAATGTTATCAATTTTTTCCGAGGAATGAAACCCTTTATTATCCTGAGATAATTCCTCTAGATTACCCTTGTAGGTATTAATCTGTACTTGTAAAGCGACCAAAAAAGATAGGCTATTTTCCAAAGAAAATTCTAAGCTATCAGGATTAAGAAGAATCTCCAAAAATTGGTCAATATCTGACTTAAATTTTTCGATTAATTTAGGTTGAGTTTGTTGGGTCAGAGTTAACCAGATTCCGCGACTGCTATCTGTTTCTCCCCCCTGTACTTTGCGAAACTCTTTTTCTAGGGATTGCTTGACGGTTTGGGGTAAATTCTCCAAATCTTGACTATTAGATATTTCTTCCTCTAGGGAATTTTTCCAAGAGGTTAAAGTCTTAGAAAAAGTTTTATTATTCTCTAGGGTTGCTTCTTCCAATCTGGCAGTAAAATAATCCTTATTACTTTGGGTACTCCAATTAGCTAGGAACTTACTTAATAACTCTTGTCCACTGGGACTTTGACCGTATCCCTCTAACCAAAATTTAATTAACTTGAGCGTAAAACGATTGAGACCAATCTGCACAATTCGGTCGCGAGTAAAATAAATCCTCGCTAGTCCAAAGGACATATAACCTTGACACATCTGAAAAGGATGATTATCTGGACTAATCATCGAGTTTTTATAGTTATCCCGATTGCCTTTGATGCGAGGAGATAACTCATCGGCAAAATCCAAGAAAATCTTGTAAGCAATGACATTACATAATTTACCTTTGTTATTAATCCGGTAATCTCCCGCAGTGCGATTAGAAACTAAGTAGGCAAAATCAAAAGGAGAACGTTTTTCATCGATGTTGACGAAATTTTGTTTATCATAACAGACTTGAAAGGAATTACTTTCATTGGTATAATGATCTAACTCTTTCAAAGCTGCATAGGTATTAGCTCTCATAATTGCACCATCACCATAAAGTTTAGGACTAATTACCAAATAACCAAAGGATGTATATTCGGCGGTTTGTTGTAAAATATGACGCAAAGTGTAGGCCACATCGAGGAAAATACCGCTACCAGTTCCCCCACACAAAGAACCGACAACAAAGACATTTAAACCCTCTTGGACATTAAAACTTTGACCATTAACTTTACCGCTAAACATAAAGGATTCATGACCAGAAGTTCGTCTTTCCGCTGCTTCAATTGCCTCTTGAATTTTTTGATAGTTATGGAAGAAAGCTAAACGACCGACGGGACGAATACCCCCCGCACCATTTTCAATGGAAGTTATTTGTTTTTTTAGCCTTGGGTCTAACCAGCTTTCAATATGGGAAAAGGGACTTTCAAAAAGGGTTTGGTGTTCAAGTTCATAGGTGAGATTGTTAACATCCTGAGCATTCATATTAATGAATACTCTTTCGGCAGCTGATAGAATAATTTCTTCTCCGTGATAGCTATTTCCTGTGGGTAAACCCGAACCATTGAAAGCATTTTTATCTGTGTCAATATGAACAAAACTGACAACGGGTAGGTTAGATAACTTCCCGTATTTATCAATAATAAAGCGACGAATTCTCATCAACACATCTCGACCAGTACCACCTAATCCGATGATAATTGTCCGTTTGATAGCGCGGGTTTGACTGGTGTTAGCCATGGTTTAAATCTCCTGAAGTTATTTTTTCCTAATCTGAATTTGTAGGTCGAAATCTTGATGGTTATGGTGATAGGTTAAAGTCAGGTAATTTTTATCTATCTTCACCTCCTGAGTTAGTTGATTACCTCGATAAAAAATCTCTGCTTGTTTACTGGGTTTCAGATATAACTGATTGCCGCGTCTTTCTAAATAACAACGGGTTTCTTCTCCCGGACAATCAATGGTATTAACTCCTTCCCCACCGATGTTAATTCTTTGGGATGTTTTTAGGGTATATCTTTGTATTTCATTCTCATCATCATTAGATGAGACTTTAATAGTCCAAGCAGTATTTAACAGCAACCAATGACGAATTCCCAAAATACTCGCTACTATTCCCCCAATTCCCATTAATGTAATTGCCAATGCTGGCAACCATAACTGACTCAAGAGATAAGAATTAATCAAACAGGTTTCCTGTCCTCCCGGTGCGGGAGTGCAAAACTCTTGTGCTGTGGGAGCAATATCGACCACTGATAGTTTATATTTATTGCCGTTAGTGGCGGTAATTTCTTGGGTTCTTAGATTAATTGGTAGGGAATTAAGCCAGTTTTGTCTCTCCAAACTTTCGGGAGAATTAGCAAGACGAAAAGGGCTATTTTTTGGGGTTTCTATCCACTGTTGGGAAGTAATCCCCGCAGCGGTAGAAAGGGGTGCATCGGTAATCCAAACTACCGACTGGGGTTTGATAGCTTGATTGGCAGTTAAACGACACTGATTTAAGCGTGCCAGTCGGGGATAAACGTGCCATTCTGCGCGCTGAATATCGGTATTTTTAGCACTTTGGCTAGATTGCCAGGGAATCGCTTTTAAAACCGCGTCTATATCTTCCCTTCCGCGAATTAAAATCGGTTCTTCAATCGGTTGGACATTATCAGCAAAGGGTACTAAATAAACCGAATCGTTATTTTTTAAACTATCGCGAATAATTTGACCAAGGCGCGTGCGTCCTTCATCATTAAAGTTAACACTACCGGTAAGATCGATCGCTAGGATAACATCTCGTCCCTGCCAACGAGCCACCAAATCTAATCCCAGTTTTTGCCAATCGGTAAGCGGTTCCCCGGGGGATACCGTTAAACAGTCAGCACTTTTCATTTAGCCTCGTTCGAGAGTGAAAAATTGAGCTTGTCCCTATTCTTTCGCCATTGTACTAAAAATTTAATACTTCCTAAAAGTTTTTTTCGCTTTTATTCTCGATTTGCTCTAAGTTATTGTCAATAGTAACCATAGACTAAAATAAATTTTAAAGTTCAGCCGCCCGCGCATTTAAGTGGGTGAGTGGAATTAAATATAAGATGAACGTAGGTTGGGTTGAAGCATGAAACCCAACGCCAGCATGGGTTACGCTACCGCTAACCCATCCTACAAATAATTGTGCCTCCCTACTTAAATTGCTTGTTGAGATAAGGCAAGAGGTAACAGTAAAGGGATTGGGAGAGATTTAGCGGTTAAAATGTGTCCTAGCTTATCCTCTAACCACCTAATCCTAATTCTCGTCTTAGCAATTGAATTGATTTATCCCCAATATAATTATCACTACAGATAATTTCTGGCAGACGAATTAAATCCGATCGCACTTCATTAATCAGATTTTTAATTAAAGTATAACTCGCTTGATCACTGATAATTGTCTGGGAAGTTCGAGCTAAAACTTTTAACTTATCCGTTTCATGAATTTGGGCAGACATAACTAATAAATCATCGCCCCGTAAACTATGAATTAAAATTTCGGCCACCTTAATAATACCGGTGCTAATACTGACAATCCCCAAGCGGCTATCGGTGGGTAATTTTTTGATTAATGCCAATTCCTTGCTGTAATCGTAGATATCGATGGGAATGACTCGCAGGTGAAAAGGAGCGGCAATTTCCTCCGCCACACTGATAAAATAGCGACTGGTGACAACAGTGGCAGATTTAGTATTGGCTAAAACTTGGGCTAAATCCTCCATTGCCACTAATTGGACGGGAATTTTGAGGGATTGCTCTAATTCTCTCAACATTAGTTTTCCTGCACCCAAATCGTGACGGGGAATGGTGACAAGAACTTGAGAACCACACTGCGATCGCCAATCGATTTCCGCCAGTAATAACTCGCGAATTTGCTCTAAAGTTAAACCTTGAGCGAGAAAACCAGCCAAACTCTGGCGAATTAGTCGGCCTATTTCTGGATTTTGTTCCAATAGGGGCGAACCCAATAAATTATCGTTTTCATGCCCGCGAGCCTTCACATAAATCCCCGAACCTGCTATGGATTCCACTAACCCATCGTCTTCCAGTTGTTGATAAATTTTACTTATCGTATTACGGTGTAATCCCGTGATCATAGCTAGTTGACGGGTACTAGGTAAACGATGGCCCGGGGGATACTGACGAGAGGCGATAGCGAAGCGAATTTGGTCAAATAATTGCTTAGAGGCGGGTATTTCACTGTCTGGCTGGATTTGGAACTGCATCGGATCACTTCGCTCACAAACTACTTTCGCTGATGCCCATTCTATCATTAGACCCCCTGCAACAATCGGACATTTTCACCGATCTGATGGGTCTTCGAGGCAGTATTCAGGAGCTAGAAGCAGAAAAAAACAAGATATTATTTATTTAAACTAAAAAAGCCACTTTTTTGCTTAAAAATAGTTAAAACAATCATTTTAATCCGTCCTTGAAATCCCACTTGTGCGGTAGATAGTCAACAGCTGATTAAGGGGATTGATCCTCGTGGAGAAGTTTTAAGCGATCGCTCAAGGTTTTGGTTAAGCGGACAGTTTCCCGTTTTAGCGAATTTTGTTGATAATCAAGCACATTAATCCCTTGACCGATGTTTACTGTCGCTTCGCTTCCCCATCCGGGGTAAGGCTGATTATAACTAATGCTTACCGGCAAAATCTTGATATCTGCATCGGGTTTCATGGTCTTAACTTCCAACGCGATCCGCGCTACCCCCGGTTTAAGAGGATGAACCACTCGATCGCGACAGATACCCCCTTCCGGAAAAATCGCCACCATTTCCCCCGCGGCCAAAAGTTCGACGCTATGGACCAGACTACCCATACCGGGGTGATCGGTGTTGACGGGAAAACCCCCCAAACGTCGGATAAACCAACCTTGCACCCCTTTCATCTCGTTAGCGGAAACCATAAAGCGCAAATCGCGTCTACTAACTAAGCGTCCCACCGCGTAGGGTAAAATCAGCGCATCCCAACGGGACCGATGGGTAGGTGCAAGGATGACCCCCCCCGTTAGGGGAATATTTTCTTGGCCTGTCACCGTTATTTTGCCGAAAAAAGCCGGTAAAACCAGATAATTTCCCAGAAAATAACAAAAGCGAATTAAACAGGGATTAATTCGGGAATTGACAGCAGGACTTTTTCTAATGGTGAGGGACTCGTCAACGATAGTGCTTTGAGACATCCGAGTGTTAGGAAAGATCGAGACTTTCTGACCACTTCTACTTTAGTCTAGTTGTCTGGGGGGTCGCTATCTTGTCCTGACCAGTTCGGCAATTGTCTTGGGGGATTAAGGGTTAGGATTGGGGTTGCACTCCCGATCCTACCGGTGCGATCGAGTTTAATTGCAAAGAGGGATGATCTTCTTTGACTTGCTGTAAATTCCACTCATTTTTGAATAATAAGACGGGACGACCCCAGTAATCTTTGACAGTTAGAGTATTAAAGAGTTTACCTGCTTTTTCTAAAGCGGCCCAACCCCCGGCGACCCAACGGGCTAAACTATAGGCTAGGGGTTCGAGGGTAGTTTCGACTCCGTACTCGCTTAAAAGACGGAATTGCACCACTTCAAACTGTAATTGACCGACGGCGGCTAAAATCGGGTCGCGTTTAAATTCATCGATCGAGGATAATATCTGTACGGCCCCTTCTTCCTGTAATTCCGAGACTCCTTTTTGAAACTGTTTGAACTTGGAAGGGTTAGGATTTCTGAGATAGGCGAATAATTCCGGAGAAAAACAGGGAATACCTTCGTATTCGAGCTTTTTACCCATATAAATGGTATCACCGATCGCAAAGACCCCGGGGTTATTCAATCCGATCACATCTCCGGGATAAGCTTCTTCAATAACTGCGCGATCTTGAGCAAAAAGTTTCTGAGGACGGGATAAACGGATAGTTTTACCGGTTCTAGCGTGGTTTACTACCATATCCTTCTCGAATTTCCCCGTACATACCCGCACAAAGGCTACCCGGTCCCGATGTTTGGGATCCATGTTTGCTTGCAGTTTGAAGACAAAACCGGTGAAATCGGGATAGGTGGGATCAAGGACACCGAGGGAGGAATTGCGTCCTCTGGGTGCCAATCCATAGTCGAGGAAGGATTCTAGGAATAATTTCACCCCAAAATTGGTCATGGCGCTACCAAAAAAGATCGGGGTCATTTCTCCTGCGTGAACTGCTGGCAAATCCAATTCTGCACCCAATTCCGAGAGTAGTTCTATATCCTCTTTTAACTGGTAATACAGGTCTTTTTCGAGATAATCCTCAATTTTGGGGTCGCCAAGCTCGATCACGGTTTCCTGCGCCTCCTGAGAGCCGTGGGAGCGACGTTCAAACAGGTGTATGGTCTGGGTGGCTCGATCAAAAACTCCCCGAAAGCGATCGCCAATTCCGATCGGCCAATTGACGGGATAGGTCTGTAATCCTAATTCTCGCTCGATTTCGTCCAATAAATCCAGAGGTTCGCGGCCGGGGCGATCCATTTTGTTAACAAAGGTAAAGATGGGTAACTGCCGCAGTTTGCACACTTCAAAGAGTTTTCTCGTTTGGGGTTCCAAACCTTTGGCCGCGTCGATTAACATCACCGCATTATCGGCAGCGGCCAGGGTACGATAGGTATCTTCGCTAAAATCTTGGTGGCCGGGAGTATCGAGGAGATTAATCTGAAAATCACGATAATCGAACTGTAAAACCGTGGAAGTAATCGAAATTCCCCGTTGTTTTTCCATTTCCATCCAGTCGGAGGTGGCTTTGCGTTGGTCGCGTCTTGCTTTGACTGCACCCGCTTGATGGATTGCACCCCCGTATAGTAACAGTTTTTCGGTCAGGGTGGTCTTTCCCGCGTCAGGGTGGGAGATAATGGCAAAATTTCGCCGTTTTTCCAAGACAGCTTCGCTGGTTTCTAGTTCTTTTTCAATTTCGGTCGTCATTCTAATTTCGATCGCTTTCCTATCTTTCTATTCTAGTTTAGCTGGGGAGTTAGATATCTTTATGGCTCTGATTCTAGGTTAAACTCAATCCGGCTCTGTCAAACCATTTCTGCAATTACCGCTCCTCCTTTACCTTGAGCTAAAACCCGCTCAAAACGGTTGATTAATTCGGGAATATTGATCACTTCCTCTACCGATTCTAGATATCTTTCGACAATTGCCCTGATCTTGTATCTTATCTTAGCTTGCTCCGCAACTTTTTCTAAAATTTCCTCGCAAGTCTGCTCGGTTTTAACCACAAAAGTAATGGGATATTTTTGCACTTTATCAATATCTAAAAAATATTTATCAGCAGCTATCGTTTCCGTAACTTGAAAAAATCGACCTAGGGGTTTCATGACAAAATCTATCCCCCCGTCATTGGCATTTGTTCGACCAGTTTTATATAAAAGTAAGTATTCAGAGTTTAACTGATCAGGCGACCATCCCCAATATATTTTCCGTTCCCCATAATACTCTTTAAGAATTGCATAACTGACAATCTCAAAAACTCTAGCATCAATGTTTGGTCTGAGTAAACTCCGAATAAATTCAATGGCTCTCTGGGGATCTTGCTGTTGAATATCAATCATCTGTTGACAATAGCTGATAAATTGATTAAATGCTTTTTGTCTTGTTTGCACATAGGCATCAATTATATCTATAATTACCAGGGCAATATTAACTTGATTACCCTCTAGAGAAAACTTAATTAAATTCTCATTAATCCAGTATCTATTGGTTTTAACATCTCTAATTATCGGCAGATAAGATAAAGTGGGAAAATACTTGTTAAATTCCTGATTTAATCGATGATTGAGAGCATGATTTTGTAATTTATCGCCAAAAGGAAGCTCCCTTTGCCTGCGAAAAAGTGTCATATACTGAGCGCCTTGATACTCGTCGTATCCATCCTTAAGATGAAACTCATTATTAATATAGTCTTCCACTAAAACATAAATGGCATAATGGTTAGCCAATCCTGCTCGGGATTTAGAACCTCGATTAGCGGCTCTAGTTTTAATGTTCAAATATTGCAATAACTCACTAGCATTTAAAATGCTATTTCCCTGATTGGGAAAGTAATTATCGATAATTTTAATAATTATCTTGGTGAATTCATGCTTGACTATCGACATCGAAAAGACTCTCCTGTACAAAGTTAGATTCTTGTTTATTTTCGCTTTTTCTACTATAGCTTTTTTGAGGTGGTAGTAACTTTTCTTCCTTGTATTCTTGCCATCCGAGAATCCGTCGAAGACCAATTTTTAAATACTCCTCTTGCGATTCTATACTAATAGAAATTCTTCCCAAACGTTTAGCTACAGCTGCAGCTGTAAAAGTTCCTGCAAAGGGATCAAGCACAATTCCACTCTTGTCAGTGCTGGCCAAAATAATTCTTTCTAGCAATGATTCAGGTTTTTGTGAGGGATGATTTTCGTATTCATCCATGCGATATCTTACCCTAGGGAAATACCAGACATTGCCCGGTACTTTCTCTGTATTGTATTGACTCGGAATCGCTTTTCTATAATCAATTAGTTTTCGTTTTGCTCCGGTTTTTGCTTCTATCTTAATATCCTTTGAATTAAAAGTGTAATTATTTTTATCTTTCACACAGTGAAGTATTGGTTCATACATCGAACCAAAGTATTTTGTTGCTTGTACTCCTGAACTATCATAATGCCAGATAATGCGACTAAGAATCGTCATTTTTTGTCTTAAGTAAAGATCAAAGTAAGGCATTGCTTGAGTGCTGGCCATAACATATAATGTTCCCTGGGGTTTCAAGATGCGAAGACACTGATCAAGAATTTGATTTGCCCAATTTATATAATCATTTTCCGATTCCCATTTGTCGTAAAAATCGGCAAAGTGCTTACCTATATTATAGGGAGGATCGAGAAAAATTAGATCTACAGAATTAGAGGCAATCTCACTGGATAAAATCGGCAAAGAATCACCATGAAATATAACTTGCTCATCAGCTTCGTATCGTTTAAACATGATCATTTTTTCAATTTAAAGTAGTTAGATTTTTACTAGGAAATGTCTCAATTTTTAACCTCCTTAGCAATTAGGATAATTGACAGACTTTCTCATAAAGATGAAGTATAACTTAATTTGGTATTGATGACTGACTTCTGACGAGGGAGTCCCCACAACGAAAACTTGGATTTTTAAGCCTTTAAATATTTTAATATGAGTCAGTATCCCGCAGTCTAATAATCGGGACGAATTATTTCTAGTAAATTTCTTGCTACTGCTTGCACTACAGTTATAGGAACAGAATTTCCGAATTGTTTTTTAGCGATAGCTGACTGTGGATGATAGATAAAATTATCGGGGAATCCTTGTAATTTACGCGCATCTTGGGGAGTAATTTCTCGAAACTTTTTGGGTTTATAGATTTTCTTTAAAAACAATTGTTTGTATTCTTGGGGATGAGTAGCGGTAATTGAAATAGTAGCAATATAATCTTTAGCACCCGTAGCGGTTAGGGTAGGAATAATATCGGCCGTCGGTAAAATGATCCGATAAATGCCGTTAATTCCCGTCATATTTTTCGAGTTAATAAATTCATACTTACCCTCCTGCGTTTGCCAACAAATCCCCAGAGAAACTAACTGATTTAGTTCCTCGATTTTTAGGTCGGGTATAATTTCCAAAAAAGTAGAAAAAGCCACGGGATGACCATCTTTTTCGCCATACTTTTTACTGCGTCTTAATTTCAGCAAAGCTAAACAGATACTTTTTTGTCGTTCCGTAGTTTTGATAATATCCCAAGAATGAATAGTTGTGTGGCCATTTCTTAAATCAGAAAAAATAAAAAAGTCATTTAATTCATCTTCTTTTTGAAAACGAGTTCTTGATGGAGGAACAAAACCATTAAATAAAGTATCCGCAGATAACTTGACTTTCTTAACCGGTTGAATATTCTTGATGTCTTCTAAAATATCCAAAACCTTCGGATGGATACCCAAAGGTAAAGGAAATTTAAACCGCTCATAGTTGTCTATATCTTTTCTAATTCCTACGATAAAAACTCTCTCGCGATTCTGGGGTAAACCAAAATCGTAGGCATTTAATAACTGCCAGTAAACTTGATAACCACAGCCGGTTAATTCATCGATAATTAACTCTAAATTCTCCCGATTGCGAGGACTAGCTAAACCACTGACATTCTCGAAAATAAAGCTTTTCGGTTGACTTTTCTGGACTAATTTAATCACATCAAACCAGAGTTTTCCCCGGGGATCCTCAAATCCCCGTAAACATCCCGCCACCGACCAAGGTTGACAGGGAACGCCG
Organism: Microcystis aeruginosa NIES-843; assembly: GCF_000010625.1. Lineage (NCBI taxonomy): Bacteria > Bacillati > Cyanobacteriota > Cyanophyceae > Chroococcales > Microcystaceae > Microcystis > Microcystis aeruginosa. The sequence continues at coordinate 5,401,915 of NC_010296.1, read as the reverse complement.
CCGACAATAAAATCGAGATTATCGGGTAAATTGCTAATTTTACTCACATCTCCGAAAGCAATTTCATTGCTGTTGAGATAGCTAATAAAATTTTGTTGATAAACTTGGATGGCCTGTTTATCGATTTCTGAATAGCCTAAACAACGTCCTCCCAATTTCTCCAAAGCGATTCTAAAACCACCGATTCCCGCGAATAAATCGATAAAACGATACTGGGGATGGGTGATAACTAGATGTAGGGGTAATTGGGTTTGTGTGCTGACTTTAACTGTGGTTTTCAAGGGTAAATAATTCCTTTTCACCATCTGGGAAGATGTGTGTCTGTATTAATTATTTTAGTATAACTTAAGAGTTTTTTTTCGGTATTTTCAGCCGATAGAGGCACGACAATAATAGACCTCTAACCCACATTCCGCACTTCCAATTGTAGTAAGCTGTACTGAATTTAAACTGCGGATTGAAAATTTTAGTACAAATGCTCAAACTTCCTCTCCCTGCTCCTTCTCCCTTGCAGTCTTAACGAGCAATTTAGATAGTCAACAGCTTATGACTGGTAGCATATAAAATGAAAATAGCTTAAGTATTTATACTTATGCTCTTGGAGTAGAAAAAGTGAGAAACTAAAAAAGTTCTCAAAAAATATTCAAGTCAAGAAAAATGTCAAAGATAGAAGTAAAAAATCTAGACCACTTTTGTTCTAGAGCGAAAACAATTGACAAAAATAGCCGAATGTCTTTCTCTATAAGGGTTTCATCCCTCGAACCAATTTTTGCTTCCAAGCCAGCTAAACAAGATTTCTTTGACCGAATTTGGTTCTCTCGCATCCGTGTCTTAACCTGTCGGTGATTCAGCAAGATGTGTCAGGCAGTCAGATAAAAAACTTGTTTCTGGGCGGGGAATCCCTACAATAGGAAACAGGATAATTAGTAGTAGATGAAAACCGATGGGTCAGTTTTTTAAACAAACTTTCGCTAGTTGCTTGGGAACTTTATTGGGATTATTGGTATTTTCGTCCCTAGGTGTGGGGGGATTAGCATTTCTACTGCTTTCTTTCCTGATTTCTAGCGATAGCTCCTCAGTTAAGGAAAAATCAGTCTTAGTCTTTAACTTAGCCACCAATATCAGCGATGCTCCCCCTAGTTCAAGTTTAGCCGATAGTTTGACCAGTGAGAGTCGGACCACTTTAAATTTACGACAGGTGATAGCGGCGATCGAAAAGGCCGCCCTTGATGATAGTATTGTCGGTCTGTTACTCTACGGTCGCGGCACTGTCGGTGAATATGGCTATGCTACCCTGACGGAAGTGCGGCAAGCTTTGGCAAAATTTCGCCAATCGGGTAAAAAAATTATCGCCTACGATGTGGAATGGACGGAAAAGGAATATTATCTCGCTTCCGTTGCTGAAAAGGTGATTATTAATCCCGTGGGGAGAATGGAAATTAATGGTTTAAGTAGTCAACAAACCTTTTTTGCCGATGCACTAGAAAAGTATGGTGTGGGGGTACAAGTGGTAAAAGTGGGTTCTTTTAAAGGTGCGGTGGAACCCTATACGCGTCAGGATTTAAGTGTCCAGAATCGTCAGCAGCTGCAAACCCTACTCGATACAATTTGGTCTAATTATAGTGCCACAGTGGCCAAAAGTCGCAATTTAACCCCCCAACAGGTGCAAACTATTTCTGATACTCAAGGTATTCTGGAAGCAACCACGGCGAAAAAGGCGGGTTTTGTCGATGAAGTGGCCTATTTAGATCGAGTAATTGCTTTAGCAAAGGATTTGACAGGAGAAGCAAAAAATAAAACTAATCAGGAGGAAACCTCTGGCTCCTTTTCGCAAATTTCTTTAGCTAATTATGCTAGTTCTCTCGATGATGAGGGGGGAGATAGTAGCGATCAAATAGCGATAGTTTATGCAGAAGGGACAATCGTAGAAGGTCAGGGAGATAGAGGCGAAATCGGTGGGGATAAATTGGCGAAGGAATTGCGAAAATTACAAGGGAAGGAGGAGGTAAAAGCGGTAGTTTTGAGAATTAATAGTCCGGGGGGAAGTGCCACCGCTTCCGAGGTGATTCTGCGGGAAATTAAGCGTTTAGATGCGAAAAAACCGGTAATTATTTCTCTGGGTGATGTGGCTGCTTCTGGGGGTTATTGGATTGCGATGGGGGGTCAAAGAATTTTTGCCGATAATGATACAATTACTGGTTCGATCGGTGTGTTTGGATTATTGTTAAATATCCAGAAGATTGCTAATAATAATGGCATCGATTGGGATACTGTGAAAACTGGACAATTAGCCGATATATCTACTATTACCAGACCGAAAAATCCCCAAGAATTAGAAATTTATCAAGCGGCAGTTAATCGGTTCTATGATTTATTTATCGAGACGGTGGCCAAGGGGCGAAAATTATCCCCAGACAAGGTTAGAACTGTGGCCCAAGGTCGCGTCTGGACGGGAAAAGATGCGGTTAAAATTGGTTTAGTTGATCAAATCGGTGGCCTAGAAGCGGCAGTACAATACGCGGCCAAAACAGCTAAATTAGGAGATGATTGGAGTCTTAAAGAATATCCTCGATCGCAAAGTTGGCAAGAAGAACTTCTCTCTAATTTATTGCAAACCTATCTTCCTCCTCTCACTAAAAATAATCACCCTTTGACGCAGGAATGGCAAAATTTTCAGCAGGAATTATTGAAGTTACCTACATTTAATGATCCCCATAGTGTTTATGCTAAGTTACTTTTTAATCTCGATTTTCGCTGATACTTAGGTAAAAATAATGCCCGCTAATTCTGAAATTATTTAACAAAAATTTCTATGAATCGCCCTAATAGCGTTATTCTCGGTTTAGCCTATATTTTGGGATTGTTATCTACAGGTCTGGTAGATTTTAGTCCCCAGTTAAACCGATGGCAAGAAGTGGTAATTAGAATTGTTATTCTTAGTCTAATTACCCTACTAACCACGATTTTTATCCGTCGTTTTTGGTGGCAAAGTCCCCCTAGAAAAATTTGGCTGATGGGGGGATTAATAGCTATATTTGCCGTTGTTTATCTAGAAATTCGTACTCCTTACCCCGCTGGGAATGATATCAGTCATCTTTTAAAAAATAATGTGGTTAACTCTATTGAAATCACGGGCAGTATTATATCAGAAATTCGTCTCAATCGCCGAGAAAATTTACAATTTTGGTTAGAAGTAAAAGAATTTAGCCTCAAGAATTTACCGACAGAAAAATCCACGGGTAAACTCTACGTTACTCTACCAAATATAGCAGAAAATCAGGTTTATCCCGGACAAGAAATAACAATTAAAGGATTACTTTATCGTCCCCGTCCTGCGAATAATCCCAATGCTTTTGACTTTGCTAATTATCTAGCGCGTCAGGGTGCTTTTGCAGGTTTAAAAGGGGAAATAATTATCGATAAAAAATCACCTACTTGGGGAATTTGGCAGATTCGTCAGCGCATTGTTGAGGCACAAATTCAGGGAATAGGCCAAGAAAAAGGGACTTTATTAAGTTCGATTACCCTCGGACGACAAGCGGTTAATTTGCCAGCAAAAATAACTGATTTATTTATTAAAACTGGATTAGCTCACATTTTAGCAGCTTCTGGCTTTCATGTGGCTATTTTGTTAGGATTTGTTTTAACTATTACTCGCAATTTATCCCCCAAAAAACAGTTTATTATTGCCCTTACTATCTTAATAATTTACGGCACTTTAACCGGGTTACAACCTTCAGTCCTGCGAGCGATTTTGATGGGAATTGGGGCATTAATCGGTCTGCTTTATAATCGACAAGTTAATAGTTTAGGATCCCTGTTACTAGCGGCTACAATTCTATTATTATGGCAACCTCTCTGGATTTGGGATTTAGGATTTCAGTTAAGTTTTTTAGCAACTTTGGGATTAATTATTACCGTTCCTTTGCTGAAAAATAAAATTGACTATTTCCCTAATTTAATCGCTGAACCTATAGCTATTAGTCTGGCTGCTACTCTCTGGACTATGCCTTTATTAATGTTTACGTTTAACTCGATCGCTCTTTATAATATCCCCATTAATATTATCACAACTCCCCTAGTTACCCTAATTAGTTTAGGAGGAGTTTTTACTGCCTTTTTAGGCTTAATTTATCCCCCTTTGGGCAGTATCAGTGCTAGTATTCTCTATTACCCTCTAGAGTTATTACTGCAAATTACCACCTTTTTTAGTCTGCTTCCTTTTAGTACCTACTCCACAGGTAAATTATCTTTAGGAGTGATGTTAATTATTTATATTTGCCTTACCTTAATCTGCTTTAATATCTGGTTTCGTCAACGGTGGCATTTAATCGGTTTATTTATCCTCACTTTAATTTTAATACCGATTATTTATCAGCATTTAACTTTAACTCAGGTGACAGTTTTAGCCACCAAATCGCAACCGGTAATCATTATTCAAAATCGAGGAAATACTCTCTTAATTAATGGGGAGGAACCCGCAACAGCACGTTATACAGTTTTGCCCTTTTTGCGACAGGAGGGAATTAATCAAATACAAAGAGCAATAACCGTCAATAATTCGGCGCAATTCTCAACTATCAGTCAGAGCATACCGATCAAAAAAACTATTACTTTATCCCAGTTAGAAAAATTTAATCTCGGCGAAATTACTGGACAATTGATCGAGAAAAATTTATTTAAATTTCAGGTAAAAAATCAATCCTGGCTCTGGATTATCAACCCGAAAATTCCCGTTAATTTATCCCAAGAATTCAGCCCCCTAGTGTTATTATGGCAGGGAAGCAATCTAGATAAACAATGGTTAGAGTCAATTCGACCACAAACAGCAATCGCTGTCACCACCAATCTCTCCCGTAATGCCAGAAATCAACTGAGAAAGGCTAGGATTAAGACTTACTGGACCGGGAGAGATGGAGCGATTCAATGGACAGCAAAAAATGGATTTCAACCCTTTCTAATTAATGAGTGATGTGTACCACCAAAACCGAACAGGGAGCATGATGTACCACATAATTACTGACACTACCTAAGATTAACTCAGATAAACCCGATCGACCGTGACGACCAACAATAATTAAATCTATCCCCTCTTGCTGGGCAACTTGACAAATTTTCTGTCCCGGATCACCGATATAATAATCAGCCCGGGCTATGATATTATCCTCCTTAGCTCGATCGACTAAACCGTTTAACCAAGCTTGTAATTCCGCTTGCATTTCTTCGGTGATTTGTTGTTCTAAGGCGATCATATCGGGGGGATAACCGCCACCATAACCGATCAGATTACCATAAATAAAAGTTTCCGTGTAGGGAGTCAAAGGTTTAGACAGACTATAAATAATCCGCAACTCACTAGCGTAGGTTTTCGCTAAGAGAATAGCCGTATTCAATACCTCTGGAGTGACATCTTGATAATCCACAGCCACGAGAATTTTATTATAGAGTTTGTTGGTATCCCGATCGACTGAGAGTGTTTCCGTATTATTCATCGAATTAACCTCCTCGATAGCAGATAAAGTCAGGGTTGAAGTTAATCTTTTTTCCCACCGGCTGCCAGCAATACCCTGGGGAAATAGCCAAAAATTGCTGAAAGCTGATGACTGATAGTTGACGCTCCTCTACCTCTAGTGTGACATTTTTCGGATAATGTAGCTGAATTAGCAAAAAAATTAACAATTTGGGGAGACTCCGAGACGATACCCTAGGGTTGATTCAAGGTAGGGTTGATTCAAGGTAGGGTTGATTCATGAATCAACCCTACCCAAACCCCGGAGCGCATTAGCTTTTCGGTGGGATGCTTAAAGACAGATGCTGATACATTTGTAATCATCTAAGAGTCACTGATAATTGCTGATTGTCGGTATTTCTGCAAATGTGAGATGCACCCCTAGATTTTTTAGAAAAGTATTTATCTTAAGATACAATATGGTTGAGATTTTTTGCAGCAGAGGATCTAGTCGAATGAATGAAGACAGCAAAAATTATGAGATGTAAATTCTGGCAATGATGATCAATCAGTATTTGGATGATATGGTATCTCTGAGTGAAGAAAAATTAAACCAGCTAGAAGCAAACCGCGATCAGATTGTTTGGGATTTAGCCACAAGAATTTACAAGGAAAGTGGTCATAAAGTAGAACTTCATATAATAGGAAACTTAATTAATTCTAGAATTGAAGTTATGAGATATCAGTTATTTTTCAGTCAATCCAGTCTATTAGAATCAAGGATAATCAATGAAGAGAAAGCTATTAAAATAGCATCACAAAAAGCTAATGCTGTTATTAACGATAAAAACAATGATGATACCGAGAAAATAACGTCACAAGACAATGAACGAAAACTGGCAATTTTTATCAAAGTTCAAGAGATAATTAGTGATCAATTAGATGTGGAAAAGTCTGAGATACATATTGATGATGAACTATTTTATTTAAAATCTAAGGAAAACGTCGGTAGTTATAGTTCTTATAGTTCTTATAGTTCTTGTAGTTCTTTTGTCCGGAATAGTTGGTCTGACTTATTATCAAATTGGGGAGGAGATGAACTTGATACAATTGAATTAATCATGACTTTAGAAGAAGAATTTGATCTAGAACTTTCAGACGAAAAATGCCAAGAATTTACAACAGTGAAAAAGCTAGTTGATTATCTGGCTGAAAATTTAGGCAAGTAACAATATTAATTTTTACGAAAATATCTCAAGTTATCAGCCAAATATAGCTATAATCCAATTAGAGCGAGTTCTAAACCAACAACTTATGATTAGTCGCTACATTGTCGCATGGCTCCCGATGATCGTAATAGGAATTAGTAACGGTATCCTCCGAGAAACCACCTACGGAAAATATCTCGATGAACTACGCGCTCATCAAATTTCTACCCTGACAGGAATCCTCTTTTTTAGTCTTTATATTGGCACTCTTGTCTATTTTTTGGGTCTAGAATCCTCCGGTCAAGCAATTACTATCGGTTTAATTTGGTTAGTATTAACAGTGGGTTTTGAGTTTCTGTTCGGCCATTTTATCGCCGGTCACTCTTGGTCAAGATTAGGGCAAGATTATAATCTTTTAGCGGGACGAGTTTGGATTTTGGTTCTCTTGGTCATTACTTTTGCTCCTCTACTATTTTATCAACTTTTTTCTTAATTATGAAAGCTATTATCATTAATCGCTATGGCGATAGTAATGTTCTCCAATACACCGAAATAGAAAAGCCAATTCCCCAAGGGAAAGAAGTCTTAATTAAGATTATGGCAGCGGGAATTAATCCGATTGATTGGAAGATTCGTCGGGGGATGCTCAAAATAGCCACAGGTAATAAATTTCCCCTGCAATTAGGTTTTGATTATGGGGGAATTATCGTTGAAAAAGGCAGTCAGGTGGAACAATTCCAGATCGGAGATGAGGTTTTTGGTTTTCTCAATCAATTACCCGGTAGAACCTATGCTGAATATGCAATTATTCCCGCTTCCCTATTAGTTAAAAAACCGCATAATCAGAGTTTTATTGAAGCTGCCGCCACTCCTTTAGCCGCTTCTACCGCTTTGCAAGTCTTGCGGGATTTTGGCGGTATTCAAGCAGGAAATCGGATTTTAGTTAATGGTGCATCGGGAGGAGTGGGTAGCTTTGCCGTGCAGATAGGAAAAATTTTCTCCGCGCAAGTAGATGGAGTTTGTAGTAGTAAAAATATCGATTATGTCACCTCTTTAGGAGCCGATAAAGTTATCGATTATACCCAAGAAGATTGGAGAAAAACCGAGCAGAAATATGATATAATCTTCGATGCTGTGGCTAAGTCTTCTTTTTGGCACTGTCGTCAGCTTTTAAAACCCCAAGGGACCTATATAACCACCCTCCCAAATCCCGGAATTATCTTCCTAAATTATCTCGGTGCTTGGTTGCCCCAAAAAGGGAAACTGATATTTTTTGCTCAAGCACAAGCGTCTGACTGGCAATTTCTCAAAGAAGCGATCGAATCGGGAAAATTAACTGTTAGAATCGATCGCACCTATACTTTTTCCCAGGTGGTAGAAGCTCATAATTATAGTGAATCGGAAAGAGTGCGCGGAAAAATAGTCCTGATCCCCGATTAAGGATAAATAGTTAGGGTTTGCTGAATAAATCTGAAAACCTTGTTGGGTAACACTTTTAGACCTTTTGTCAATCAAAAAGTACCAGATATGGGAGTGATCGGGGGGAAAATCCCTGGACTTTTTCCCTGAAAATTAGGTAATTAACCCCCTGAAAATGGGTAAAACCCTACACCCCACACCCCACACCCCACACCCTGTCCCCACCAACAAACTTTTTGCTGCAAACCCTAAATAGTTAGGGATTTTCCCGATTTTTTGGGGAACGAGTAAATAGTTTTAAGTAAGTAGAAACAGAGAATTCCTTAATTGGGAAGGTGATAAAAGTCAAGGGATTAATAGTAATAATAATATTGCGGCTATCCCTCTGTACCGCCTTGATAATCTGTTTAGCCACCCAATCGGCGGACATAATACCCAGAGGATTTAAATTACTCTTAAAAGGGCCAAGAATTAGCTTTCTTACCACACAGGGGGCATCTAAACGACGCAGGGTAATCATATCACCGATCGCTCGTTTACTGAGTTCGTAGAGGGGACTAAAGGCAGGATTAACCTCTGCTTCCGAGGTATTCACCCAGACTTCCTTGCGGGCAATTTGCTCGTTAGTGCGGACAGTTTTGAAGAATAATTCCATTAAACGCCAGACGGAAAAAGTATTCACTTGGTAGGCTAATTCGATCGCTTCTGGGGTTCTTTGGCCGTGGACATTAACGCCATGATTTAAAATCAGTATATCTACAGACCTAAATAAGTCCTCAAGTTGCGTTTCTTCACCGATTTGCCATTTCACGGTTTTTACAGGTACTGATTCGCCGTTAATTTCAATAGCGATCGCATTCTCCCTGGAAGTGAGCGCGATTACCTTAGCTCCTTTCAGTTGTAGGTACTTTAACAGCGATCGCCCTAAGGTTCCATTCGCTCCGGTAATGGCGATCGTTTTACCCTTAAGAGAAAGTGCCGTCCCCATCAATTTATCCATAAAGGTGAAAGTTCCACAATAATAAGCCTTTTGGTTATCAAAATGGTGTCGCCAGTGGTAGGTACGATTAACGCGCCATTGAGCCGGTAAACTCTCAAATTGCCCCGGACGATGGGTTAAATCGGTTAATTCCTCCAGATTGGCGATGCCTAAACCTCGACCGATCGCCGTACTGAGAAAAGTCAAAGTATAAAGGGAACCTAACCAACCCAACCAAGGGCGATCGAACCCCCAAGAGTAGGCCAGTAGTACAGGTAAAACACTGGCAGCCAACATCACCAAGGCCTCTGGTACATCATTGTACCAGTGCGCCCGACGATAAATTTCCTCGCTCATTACCGACAGATCGGGACGAAAAACCCGATGATGCCAGACGTGCAGACGATAAAGGGGCTGCCAATGGTGGGCCAGAGCATGATAGCTATCACGCACGATCTCCACCCAAATAATTGAGCCACAAATCAGTCCGACACAGAGGAGCAGGTTTGACATAGGGGATAAATGTTAAATTTTCTCAACGAATGTAAACAGAGCAATCTTAGCCGAAAAAGCGCATTTATCGGGCAAAAAAAACCAATAGCCTGAAAAACTAGGGTTTCTTTCCCGAAAAAACTTAAGATTCTGTTAAAAATTTTAACAATTTTCGGTAAAATAAAGCAAGAAACAAGCGTCTACTGGAACAGTTACTTAACCTGAGTCGATTATGGCAGAAAATTATTGGTCGCGAGAGGATGATAACGAAGAATTAGACCCGATTGGTTCCCTCCTATCTGACTGGTCCGATCCCGAAGACGAAGAGGACGAATTTAGGAGCGAAATTTTTCAAGGCCGATCGGGACGCAGACAGAAAGCGGCTTTTAGCCTCATGGCGATCTGGACAATAATTATCGGACTTCATTGGCTTAGTTGGGGTTATTGGGCAATTATCGCCTTAACTATGGTACTATCGGGACAAGCTTTGCGGCTGCTGTTCACGAAACCAGAAACGCCGCCAATTCCCTTACTGGATAAGGATTTAGCCTCTGTACCTAGGGTGTCCCTCTTAGTAGCGGCCAAAAATGAAGAAACCGTAATCACGAAACTGGTTAATTATCTCTGTCATCTAGACTACCCCCAAGATAAATTAGAAGTTTGGATCGTCGATGACTATAGCACCGATAACACGGGGGCGATTCTCGATCGCCTGGCTCTAGAATATCCCCAATTACAAATTCTCCATCGTCCTGCTAATGCCGGAGGTGGCAAATCCGGCGCCTTGAATCAGGTTTTATCCCTGACTAACGGGGAAATTATCGGCGTATTCGATGCCGATGCGGGATTATCCGCCGATTTACTGCGTCATGTCGTCCCGATGTTCGACGATCGAGAAGTGGGTGCGGTACAGGTGCGAAAAGCGATCGCCAATGCCGCCGAAAACTTCTGGACAAAAGGACAAGCGGTAGAAATGATCTTTGATAGCTGTTTCCAACAGCAACGGATCGCGGTGGGAGGGATCGGAGAATTGCGCGGAAATGGTCAATTTGTCCGTCGTAGTGCCTTAAATCGTTGCGGGGGTTGGAATGAACAAACGATCACCGACGATCTTGATTTAACTATTCGTCTCCATATCGATAATTGGAAAATTAATATCTTAAATTTTCCCGCAGTAGCGGAAGAAGGGGTGACAACTGCGATCGCTTTATGGCATCAGCGCAATCGTTGGGCCGAAGGTGGTTTTCAGCGTTATCTCGACTATTGGAAAGCAATTTTAAAGTCTCCCATGCCTTGGCCGAAAAAGTTTGATTTAATTGCTTTTTTGATCGTTCAATATATCTTACCTGCGGCCGCTATTCCCGATCTTTTAATCACTATTACTCGTCATCAAGCTCCGATTTTAACGCCTTTAACTGGTTTGGCTCTTTCCCTTTCTCTCTGGGGGATGGTGACAGGATTAATCCGAGTTAATACGGGTAAAAAATTCACTTTCGCTCTCGGTTTGGACATCCTTGCTCAAACCATTCGTGGCATGATTTATATGATGCACTGGTTTATTATTATTCCCAGTGTCAGCCTGCGGATGGCTTTGCGTCCTAAACGTTTAAAATGGGTGAAAACCGTTCATCTGGGGGAACATCTCAGGGCCGAAGTTTAATTTTCGAGGATAGACTCCAAAAACTTTAGCCTTATCAGGCTCGAAATCCCCTGTCAGTAAAGGTTACAGCCTTTGGAAACCCCTTTCGGAAAAATTTCCAATTTCCTTAATTATGCTTGCTGCCAATAATGTGTTAATTTAGATACAGAATTGAATTCCGTGACAGCACTGGGGTGGCGAAAAGCGCTCGCTCCAGTTTTTTTTGTGATCGGTTAGCGGAATGTCTGCGCTTGTTAATCACTTTAAGGTTAAATCTAGCGAAAATGTAATTAATTTCTGATCGAGAAAACGGGTTTCTTCAAGAAACCCGTTTTCTGTGGGGTTTTTTGCGGGAAGCATCCCCCTCTCCTCGTAAGTTAAGGGGGTAAGGTCATAACAATCCGTTGCCAAAACCGACTTCTCAGAATATAATAGAGCTTGCTGAATAAATCTAAAAACCTTGTTGGGTAAGACTTTTAGACTTTTGGGAAATCAAAAAGTACTGGCTATCGGAGTGATCGGGGGTAAAATTCAGGTACTTTTTCCCTGAAAATTAGGTAATTGACCACCTGAAAATGGGTAAAACCCTACACCCTACACCCCACACCCTGCCCCCACGAGAAACTTTTTCAGCAAACCCTATAATAGAGAAGAGTAGTCATTCATCGCTCAGATTAGTTAAGATGACATTACATGACTAATAATATTGACCATGATCGCTTATTTAAGGAGTTAATCTCCACCTTTTTTGTCGAATTTATCGAGTTGTTTTTCCCTCAATTGATAGATTATTTAGATAGGGACTCGATTACTTTTTTAGACAAAGAAGTATTTACCGATGTCACGGAAGGAGAAAGGTATGAAAGTGATTTAGTCGCACAGGTTAAGTTTCGAGGAAAAGAATCTTTTTTTCTGATTCATGTAGAGGCGCAGGAAAGTTCCCGAAAGTGGTTTAACCGGCGAATGTTTACTTATTTTGCTCGCTTTCATGAGAAATTTGTCTTACCGATTTATCCGATTGTAATTTTTTCTTATTCAAAGCCAAAAAGAGAAGCAATTAGTCAATATGTAGTCGATTTTCCTGATTTAAAAGTCTTAGAATTTAACTATCAAGTAGTGCAGTTAAATCGATTAAATTGGCGAGATTTTCTCAATCAGCCGAATCCGGTTGCTTCAGCTTTGATGGCGAAGATGAACATTGCCGAGAAAGAGCGAGCAAAAGTTAAGGCCGAATGTCTGCGCTTGTTAATTACTTTAAGGTTAGATGCGGCGAGAATGCAATTAATTTCTGGATTTATTGATACTTATCTCAATCTAAATCCGGTCGAAGAGATACAATTTCAACAAGAGATTAGCACATTTAGTCAACCCGTACAGGAGGGAGTTATGCAAATTACTACCAGTTGGATGCGTCAAGGTATTGAACTAGGTATTGAACAAGGTATCGAACGGGGTATTGAACAAGGTATTGAACAAGGTATTGAACAAGGTATTGAACAAGGTATCGAACAAGGTATTGAACGGGAAAAGACATTGATTCTTCGTCAAATTAAACGCAAGTTAGGGGAGATTAATCCTTCATTGGAAACTAAAATTATGCAGTTAAGTATTGATGATGTCGAAGTATTAGGAGAAGCTTTATTCGATTTTTCTACGGTTGAAGATTTAATCAATTGGTTAAATACTTTAATTACCCTGTAAAATTGTCATTTTCAGGTATGAATTTCAGTTAACAGTTAACAGTTATCAGTGTATTTCCCCATCTCCTCGCAGGAGTCGCAATTCCCCCTCTCCTACGAGGAGATGGGGTTAGGGGGAGAGGTAAAATCATTCATTTCCAGAACTGATTCGCTACATTTCATCTACTAGCAATACATTTTGATGAGTTAACTGTTTCCATTGCCTATCATTAGTGATAATGTAGGTTGCTGAATATGCGATCGCTGTTCCCAGTTGAATCGCATCGGGTGTTTTGAGAGTGTATTGGGTAGGAAGAGCGATCGCCTCCTTAGCAATAGATAAATCGATTGGTAACAGAGTAATTTGGCTCGAACGGGTGAAATATGTCCGGTATTGTTCTACCAACTCCTGATTACCTATCCTTGCTGGATGGGTAACAATTTCGATAAAAGTGATCATCGAAGTGATAACCTTAACCTGATAAATGGAGACATCATAAAATAACTTTTCCATATAAGGAAAAAAGATGGGATGTTGCTCGAAAAAGTCAATAAAAGGAGCCGTATCTAAAAATACAATATTTCCCGGTTGTAAAACTATTCCCATGATGATCGCTCCTGCTGAATATAAGCATCTACATCAATTGATTGCCACATTTCTTGCCCCAATCCCGCCGCATCGCGGAAATCTAATGGCTTATCTTCTAACTCTGGTTTAGCTTGCAAAAACTTTGCAAAATCCAAAATTTTATTCGCTCGATCTTCAGGCATTGATTTCACGATTTTGTAAATTTCGTCGGCTACACTCATAAGTAAATTCTCTCTTGTCTATTATGGACATTTTACCAGAGCAATTTCATCGGGTAGTGAACATTACGAGAAACCCGTTTTCTTGTAATAAATGTTAATTTTTGTGATAGCACCCTTGAAAAATTGGGGATTGTTGGGCTAAAACTGTTAGCAATAAACTTTTGCAGTTATAGTCATGACTTCTTCTCTTTTGCCGATTTTTCCTGCTGTTTACGATAGTTTGTTCGATTTTGCTCAATCTGATGGTTTTTGGGCGAATTTGGCAATCGCTGTAGGTTAAGGGGGTGAGGTCATAACAATCCGTTGCCAAAACCGACTTTTCAGAATACAACAGAGAAGAGTAGTCATTCATCGCTCAGATTAGTTAAGATGACATTACATGACTAATAATATTGACCATTATCGCTTATTTAAGGAGTTAATCTCCACCTTTTTTGTCGAATTTATCGAGTTGTTTTTCCCTCAATTGATAGATTATTTAGATAGGGAATCGATTACTTTTTTAGACAAAGAAGTATTTACAGATGTCACGGAAGGAGAAAGGTATGAAAGTGATTTAGTCGCACAGGTTAAGTTTCGAGGAAAAGAATCTTTTTTTCTGATTCATGTAGAGGCGCAGGAAAGTTCCCGAAAGTGGTTTAACCGGCGAATGTTTACTTATTTTGCTCGCTTTCATGAGAAATTTGTCTTACCGATTTATCCGATTGTAATTTTTTCTTATTCAAAGCCAAAAAGAGAAGCGATTAGTCAATATGTAGTCGATTTTCCTGATTTAAAAGTCTTAGAATTTAACTATCAAGTAGTGCAGTTAAATCGATTAAATTGGCGAGATTTTCTCAATCAGCCGAATCCGGTTGCTTCAGCTTTGATGGCGAAGATGAACATTGCCGAGAAAGAGCGAGCAAAAGTTAAGGCCGAATGTCTGCGCTTGTTAATTACTTTAAGGTTAAATCCTGCGAAAATGGAATTAATTTCTGGATTTATTGATACTTATCTCAATCTAAATCCGGTCGAAGAGATACAATTTCAACAAGAGATTAGCACATTTAGTCAACCCGTACAGGAGGGAGTTATGCAAATTACTACCAGTTGGATGCGTCAAGGTATTGAACTAGGTATTGAACAAGGTATCGAACGGGGTATTGAACAAGGTATTGAACAAGGTATTGAACAAGGTATCGAACAAGGTATCGAACGCGAAAAGACATTGATTCTTCGTCAAATTAAACGCAAGTTAGGGGAGATTAATCCTTCATTGGAAACTAAAATTATGCAGTTAAGTATTGATGATGTCGAAGTATTAGGAGAAGCTTTATTCGATTTTTCTACGGTTGAAGATTTAATCAATTGGTTAAATACTTTAATTACCCTGTAAAATTGTCATTTTCAGGGGGGAATTAACAGATAAGCTTCAGTCTCAACACCATTATCGAGAAAACGGGTTTCTTTAAGAAACCCGTTTTCTGGACTTCAAGTGAGTTTTGATTGAAAGAGAAGGGTTAACGCGGGAAGCATCCCCCTTGTACTGACATCTCGGATGAGATTATACAATAGAGTTACAACCTAAAACATGACATCACAAACCGCCAATTATGATGAACCCTGGAAAGAAGCATTAAGCGAGTATTTTGAAGCGTTTTTATGCTTCTTCTTTCCTGAAGTTCACCAACTAATTGATTGGACAAAAATTCCCGAATCCCTAGAAAAAGAACTTAAACGGATTACCGCTTCAGCAAAGACAAAAAAACGTTTCGCTGACAAACTCTATTCAGTTATCAGTTATCAGTTATCAGTTATCAGTGACTAATTGGAAGCAAGCAGCAATCCTTTTGCTATAATAGTCATGGCACACCTGAAAACAAAAGCGACTACTGGGAAGCTGCCACAACGGGAACAGTGGAAGTGGAAGTTAATCAGGGGATTATATGAAAAGGAGTTCGAGAGGGAACAGATAATTAAACTGTTTGAAATCATCGACAATATGATGACTTTATCCCCTGAATTGCAGTCAAGCTTAGAGAGTAAAATCAAACAATTTGAGGAGGAAAGAACCATGCCTTTAGTAAGTAATATGGAGTTACGAGGAAGGAAAATTGGTGAGGAAATTGGGGAGTTACGAGGAATAGAACGCGGTAAAGAAATAGGTAAGGAAATTGGTAAAGAAATTGGCGCGTTACAAAAAAGCCGCGATGCCATAAAAACAGTTTTAACTGTGCGGTTTGGACAGATTTCTTCAGAAATTGAAGAGATAATCGGCAAAATGACTAACCCTACTATCTTAGAAGAGCTACTAAAATTAGCAGCTACCGCTAATTCTCTCGCAGAATTTAAGCAGTCTTTGGCAAAAATCAATATCTAGAAAACGGGTTTCTTAGAAAACGGGTTTCTTAAAGAAACCCGTTTTCTGTATAATGTTAATTTTTGTTATATCCCCCTTGAAAAATTGGCGATTGTTTGCATAAAATAGTCGCATTAATCCTTTGCAGTTAACGTCATGACTTCTATCCTGTTGCCGAGCTTTCCTGCTGTTGACGATGTTTTGTTCAATTTTGCTCAATCTGATGGCTTGAGTCAAGCTAATCGGGTGGATAGTGTGAGAAATCAGCGTTTAACCGCTACCGTAGTTTTCCTCGATGCTGGTGTTAGCGATTATCAAAGTCTCCAAGCTGGAGTAATTCCAGAAGTCGCCACCGTTATTCTCACTCCCAATCAAGACGGAATCGAACAAATATCCGCTTTTTTACCACAAAATCCCCAGATTACCACCATTCACCTCTATTATTAAATCGGTGCGTTACGCTATCGCGTTTCACAGCCTACGAGTAAGCAAACAACTCAAATGAACCCAACAACCGCCAATTATGATGAACCCTGGAAAGAAGCATTAAGCGAGTATTTTGAAGCGTTTTTATACTTCTTTTTTCCTGAAGTTCACCAATTAATTGATTGGACAAAAATTCCCGAATCCCTAGAAAAAGAACTCAAACGGATTACCGCTTCAGCAAAGACCAAAAAACGTTTCGCTGACAAACTCTATAAAGTTTGGTTACTCAGGGGTGAAGAAGTCTGGATTTTGATTCATATTGAAATTCAAAGTCAATACGAAGAAAATTTTCCTCAGAGGATGTATATTTATAACTATCGGGCCTTTGATTTGTATCAGAAACCGGTTATCAGTCTCGCTATATTAGGAGATGAACGAGTAAATTGGCGACCAGATTCCTATAATTATACTATCGCCGGTTGTGAAGTCAGCCTCAAATTCCCAACGGTTAAATTACTGGACTATGAGGAAAGCTGGTCAGAACTAGAAGCAAGTAGCAATCCCTTTGCTATAATAGTCATGGCACACCTGAAAACAAAAGCGACTACTGGGAAGCTGCCACAACGGGAACAGTGGAAGTGGAAGTTAATCAGGGGATTATATGAAAAGGAGTTCGAGAGGGAACAGATAATTAAACTGTTTGAAATCATCGACAATATGATGACTTTATCCCCTGAATTGCAGTCAAGTTTAGAGAGTAAAATCAAACAATTTGAGGAGGAAAGAACGATGCCTTTAATGAGTAATATGGAGTTACGAGGAATAGAACGCGGTAAGGAAATCGGTAAGGAAATTGGCAAGGAAATTGGGGAGTTACGAGGGATAGAACGCGGTAAAGAAATAGGTAAGGAAATTGGTAAAGAAATTGGCGCGTTACAAAAAAGCCGCGATGCCATAAAAACAGTTTTAACTGTGCGGTTTGGACAGATTTCTTCAGAAATTGAAGAGATAATCGGCAAAATGACTAACCCTACTATCTTAGAAGAGCTACTAAAATTAGCAGCTACCGCTAATTCTCTCGCAGAATTTAAGCAGTCTTTGGCTAAAATCAATATCTAGAAAACGGGTTTCTTAGAAAACGGGTTTCTTAAAGAAACCCGTTTTCTGTATAATGTTAATTTTTGTTATATCCCCCTTGAAAAATTGGCGATTGTTTGCATAAAATAGTCGCATTAATCCTTTGCAGTTAACGTCATGACTTCTACCCTGTTGCCGAGCTTTCCTGCTGTTGACGATGTTTTGTTCAATTTTGCTCAATCTGATGGCTTGAGTCAAGCTAATCGGGTGGATAGTGTGAGAAATCAGCGTTTAACCGCTACCGTAGTTTTCCTCGATGCTGGTGTTAGCGATTATCAAAGTCTCCAAGCTGGAGTAATTCCAGAAGTCGCCACGGTTATTCTCTCTCCCAATCAAGACGGAATCGAACAAATATCCGCTTTTTTACCACAAAATCCCCAGATTACCACCACCACCTCTATTATTAAATCGGTGCGTTACGCTATCGCGCTTCACAGCCTACGAGTAAGCAAACAACTCAAATGAACCCAACAACCGCCAATTATGATGAACCCTGGAAAGAAGCATTAAGCGAGTATTTTGAAGCGTTTTTATGCTTCTTCTTTCCTGAAGTTCACCAACTAATTGATTGGACAAAAATTCCCGAATCCCTAGAAAAAGAACTTAAACGGATTACCGCTTCAGCAAAGACAAAAAAACGTTTCGCTGACAAACTCTATAAAGTTTGGTTACTCAGGGGTGAAGAAGTCTGGATTTTGATTCATATTGAAATTCAAAGTCAATACGAAGAAAATTTCCCTCAGAGGATGTATATTTATAACTATCGGGCCTTTGATTTGTATCAGAAACCAGTTATCAGTCTCGCTATATTAGGAGATGAACGAGTAAATTGGCGACCAGATTCCTATAATTATACTATCGCTGGTTGTGAAGTCAGCCTCAAATTCCCAACGGTTAAATTACTGGACTATGAGGAAAGATGGTCAGAACTAGAAGCAAGTAGCAATCCCTTTGCTATAATAGTCATGGCACACCTGAAAACAAAAGCAACTACTGGGAAGCTGCCACAACGGGAACAGTGGAAGTGGAAGTTAATCAGGGGATTATATGAAAAGGAGTTCGAGAGAGAACAGATAATTAAACTGTTTGAAATCATCGACAATATGATGACTTTATCCCCTGAATTGCAGTCAAGTTTAGAGAGTAAAATCAAACAATTTGAGGAGGAAAGAACGATGCCTTTAATGAGTAATATGGAGTTACGAGGAATAGAACGCGGTAAGGAAATCGGTAAGGAAATTGGCAAGGAAATTGGGGAGTTACGAGGGATAGAACGCGGTAAAGAAATAGGCAAGGAAATCGGAGCGTTAGAAAATGCTCGTGATTTTGTCAAAACAGTTTTGCAAGCTCGCTTAGGTGAAGTTCCTTTAGATGTGGAACAATACCTGAATAAAGTTTCGGTACTATCTACATTACAAGGGATTGTTAAATTAGCAGCTACCGCTAATTCTCTCGCAGAATTTAAGCAGTCTTTGGCTAAAATCAATATCTAGAAAACGGGTTTCTTAGAAAACGGGTTTCTTAAAGAAACCCGTTTTCTGTATAATGTTAATTTTTGTTATATCCCCCTTGAAAAATTGGCGATTGTTTGCATAAAATAGTCGCATTAATCCTTTGCAGTTAACGTCATGACTTCTACCCTGTTGCCGAGCTTTCCTGCTGTTGACGATGTTTTGTTCAATTTTGCTCAATCTGATGGCTTGAGTCAAGCTAATCGGGTGGATAGTGTGAGAAATCAGCGTTTAACCGCTACCGTAGTTTTCCTCGATGCTGGTGTTAGCGATTATCAAAGTCTCCAAGCTGGAGTAATTCCAGAAGTCGCCACGGTTATTCTCTCTCCCAATCAAGACGGAATCGAACAAATATCCGCTTTTTTACCACAAAATCCCCAGATTACCACCACCACCTCTATTATTAAATCGGTGCGTTACGCTATCGCGCTTCACAGCCTACGAGTAAGCAAACAACTCAAATGAACCCAACAACCGCCAATTATGATGAACCCTGGAAAGAAGCATTAAGCGAGTATTTTGAAGCGTTTTTATACTTCTTTTTTCCTGAAGTTCACCAATTAATTGATTGGACAAAAATTCCCGAATCCCTAGAAAAAGAACTCAAACGGATTACCGCTTCAGCAAAGACCAAAAAACGTTTCGCTGACAAACTCTATAAAGTTTGGTTACTCAGGGGTGAAGAAGTCTGGATTTTGATTCATATTGAAATTCAAAGTCAATACGAAGAAAATTTTCCTCAGAGGATGTATATTTATAACTATCGGGCCTTTGATTTGTATCAGAAACCGGTTATCAGTCTCGCTATATTAGGAGATGAACGAGTAAATTGGCGACCAGATTCCTATAATTATACTATCGCCGGTTGTGAAGTCAGCCTCAAATTCCCAACGGTTAAATTACTGGACTATGAGGAAAGATGGACAGAACTAGAAGCAAGTAGCAATCCTTTTGCTATGATAGTCATGGCACACCTGAAAACAAAAGCGACTACTGGGAAGCTGCCACAACGGGAACAGTGGAAGTGGAAGTTAATCAGGGGATTATATGAAAAGGAGTTCGAGAGGGAACAGATAATTAAACTGTTTGAAATCATCGACAATATGATGACTTTATCCCCTGAATTGCAGTCAAGCTTAGAGAGTAAAATTAAACAATTTG
Organism: Microcystis aeruginosa NIES-843; assembly: GCF_000010625.1. Lineage (NCBI taxonomy): Bacteria > Bacillati > Cyanobacteriota > Cyanophyceae > Chroococcales > Microcystaceae > Microcystis > Microcystis aeruginosa. Next base: position 5,381,667 of record NC_010296.1, on the reverse strand, counting down.
AGGAGGAAAAAACCATGCCTTTAATGAGTAATATGGAGTTACGAGGAATCGAACGCGGTAAAGAAATTGGGGTGCTAGAAAAAAGCCGTGATGACATAAAAACAGTTTTAACTGTGCGGTTTGGACAGATTTCTTCAGAAATTGAAGAGATAATCGGCAAAATGACTAACCCTACTATCTTAGAAGAGCTACTAAAATTAGCAGCTACCGCTAATTCTCTCGCAGAATTTAAGCAGTCTTTGGCAAAAATCAATATCTAGAAAACGGGTTTCTTAGAAAACGGGTTTCTTAAAGAAACCCGTTTTCTTGTAATCAATATTAATTTCTGTTACAGCACCCTTGAAAAATTTGCACTTGTTAGGCTAAAATTGTTAGCAATAAACTGTTGCAGTTAACGTCATGACTTCTACCCTGTTGCCGATTCTTCCTGCTGTTGACGATGTTTTGTTCAATTTCGCTCAATCTGATGGCTTTTGGGTGAATTTAGAAACCGCTTTTGGGACAAGTTATGATGTGGTTAAGGCGACGCAATTACGACAACAGTGGCAAAGTCGAAATTTTAGTCAACTTCCCCCAATTGAGGTACTCAGTGATGAGGTTTTGGGGACTGCGAATGGTGCATATTCCAGCAGTAAGAATAAGATTTATCTATCAGCATCTTTTTTGAATACGGCCTCGTCAGCAACGATAATTAATGTAATTTTAGAAGAAATTGGGCATTATGTGGATGCTCAAATTAATCAGGTGGATAGCGCGGGAGATGAGGGAGAATATTTCGCAGCATTAGTTCGTGGAGTAGATTTAACAACGCAAGAAGTAGCAAGAATTACAACTGAAAATGACTTTGCCAATATTACAATCACAGGAAATGATGTTCCTGTAGAAAAATCTGCACCAACTATTTTAACCGTTAATACGACCGCCGATCAAAATGATGGCAATGCTGATAATGGATTATCTTTGCGGGATGCGATCTTAATTGCTAATGCTAACCCGAATACTGAATATGAAATTCATTTAACAGGAGGCTTAACCTATACTCTAACGAGTAATGGCGTTAATGAAAATGAGGGAAAAAAGGGAGACTTAGATATTAAGTCTCGTAATAATGTGCTTTATATTGGAGCATTTAATGGACAAAAAGCTACTATTGATGCGTCAGGATTATTAAATTCTGATCGGGTTTTTCATGTTCTCAGTGGAGGTGCATTAAGCTTACAGAATGTCGTAGTAACCGGGGGAATTATATCTTCTTCCGGCGCAGGTATTAGTGTTAATGCGACAGGTGTTCTTGACTTATACAACACAACTGTAAGTGGAAATAAGGCACTTGGTTCTTCTAGCAATGGTGGTGGTATTCAGAATCGTGGTTTTGTCTATCTCCGTCAGGGTAGCGTGGTTAGTAATAATATAGCTAGTGGTAGTAGTTTTCAGGAAGGCGGAGGCGTTGACAATTCAGGCGGAACACTAATTGCAATCAACTCGACAATTAATAATAATCAAGGAGGCGTTTATGGAGGTGGCATATCAAGTGTAGCTGGATCGCTGACTCTGATCAATACTACTGTTAGTGGTAATAGTGCGGGAAATGGTGGAGGCATAACGAACAACGGTACTTCAATGGCTTTGATCAATACAACCGTTAGTGGCAATAATGCAAGTTATGCTGGAGGTGGCATATATTCTTCTGGTGACACATTTAATTTGATTAATAGCACAATTACCAATAATACTGTCGTTGACACTCAATTTGTTGGACGACGCGGTGGAGGCGGCATTTATAGTCTTGGTACAACCTTTTTTCTTAAAAACACAATTGTTGCTGGAAATATAGATAATACAACTAATGGTTTCGATTTACTTTCTTCTGGGTTATCTGGTGCGATATTTAATGGCAATAACTACAACCTTATCGGTGATTTAACTGGTGCAAAAGGAACGATTGGCACAGGAACTGATATTGTTAATTCTAATCCTGGACTTGCTCCTTTAGCTAACTATGGGGGTTTAACTCTGACCCATGCACTTTTAGCAGGAAGTCCGGCGATTAATGCAGGAAACAATAGCCTTATTCTTGTTGATAGCGAAGATATTGATGGTGATGGTGACACGACCGAACAAATTCCCTTTGATCAACGAGGAACAGGATTCAATCGCATCTTTGGTGGTACAGTAGATATTGGTGCATTTGAAGAGCAAGGGACAATTGTCGTTATTAGCTTAGCAGTCTCCCCTGCAAGTGTTAACGAAGACGGGACAACAAATCTGGTTTATACCTTCACTCGTAGCGGAGTAACCACTAATTCCTTAACAGTCAATTACACCCTCGGAGGGACAGCTACCCTCAATACCGACTACACTCGTACAGGGACTACCAATACAGTCACCTTCGCTGCTAATTCATCCACTGCTACCGTAACAGTTGACCCCACTGCTGACACTACAGTTGAAAATAACGAAACCGTCGCTTTAACTCTTGCTTCAGGTACTGGTTATACAGTGGGGACCGCCACCGCAGTGACGGGGACAATTACTAATGACGATTTCTCCAAACTCTCCATCAATAATATCACCGTAGTGGAAGGTAAAGATAATAATGCCATCCTCACCGTCACAGTTGATAACCCCAATTCACAACCAATTACCTTCAACTATACCACTGCACCCATTAACGCTACCGCTAATGTAGATTACACTAGCAAAACCGGAACTATCACCATTGCACCTAATACTTCCACTGCTACTATTACCATTCCCATCCTTAATGATAACCTCAATGAGGCAAACGAAACTTTTGCCATTAACCTCAGTAATCCCATCAATGCAACTCTTACCAATAACAAGGGAATTGTCACCATCAGCGACACCTTAACCGCTAATGTCACCACTACCCTACCCGCTAATGTGGAAAATCTGACCCTAACTGGGACTACAAATATTAATGGGACAGGTAACGCTGCTAATAACATTATCACCGGTAATAGTGGTAACAATATCCTTAATGGAGGTACAGGAATTGATACCCTCATCGGTGGTTTAGGGAATGATACTTATCAAGTTGATACTACTACCGATACCATTACGGAAAATGCCAACCAAGGGACAGATACTGTTCAATCATCAGTTACTTATACCCTGGGAAATAACCTAGAAAACCTCACGTTAACGGGAACCGCAAATATTAACGGGACAGGTAACACATTAAATAACATTATCACCGGTAATAGTGGTAACAATATTCTTAATGGTGCAACAGGAATTGATACCCTCATCGGTGGTTTAGGGAATGATACTTATCAAGTTGATACTACTACCGATACCATTACGGAAAATGCCAACCAAGGGACAGATACTGTTCAATCATCAGTTACTTATACCCTGGGAAATAACCTAGAAAACCTCACGTTAACGGGAACCGCAAATATTAACGGGACAGGTAACACATTAAATAACATTATCACCGGTAATAGTGGTAACAATATTCTTAATGGTGCAACAGGAATTGATACCCTCATCGGTGGTTTAGGGAATGATACTTATCAAGTTGATACTACTACCGATACCATTACGGAAAATGCCAACCAAGGGACAGATACTGTTCAATCATCAGTTACTTATACCCTGGGAAATAACCTAGAAAACCTCACGTTAACGGGAACCGCAAATATTAACGGGACAGGTAACACATTAAATAACATTATCACCGGTAATAGTGGTAACAATATTCTTAATGGTGCAACAGGAATTGATACCCTCATCGGTGGTTTAGGGAATGATACTTATCAAGTTGATACTACTACCGATACCATTACGGAAAATGCCAACCAAGGGACAGATACTGTTCAATCATCAGTTACTTATACCCTGGGAAATAACCTAGAAAACCTCACGTTAACGGGAACCGCAAATATTAATGGGACAGGTAACACATTAAATAACATTATCACTGGTAATAGTGGTAAAAATACCCTTACAGGAAGTGCGGGAAATGATACCTTGATTGGTGGTACTGGTAATGATACCATAACAGGGGGTGCAGGTGGCGATCGCTTCACCTTCAAAAACCCCAATCAAGGGATTGACACAATTACCGATTTTCTCTCCAGTCAGGGGGATAAAATTACTGTCTCTGCTGCGGGTTTTGGCGGTGGTTTAGCCGCAGGAGTGGCGATTACAGCCGCTCAATTCGTGTTAGGAACAACTGCATTAAATGCCAGCAATCGCTTTATTTATAATACAATCACTGGAGGACTATTCTTTGATGGGGACGGGACAGGTACACTAGCAGCCATTCAAATTGCAACTCTCAGTTCCAAACCCACTCTTACCGCATCTAATATACTTGTATTAGTTTAATCTTAATACAGCTTGTAGTGGACTGTTTCAGCTAATTTGGTGCAATAGATTCTCCCGATTCCTCCTCCTCAAACACAGGATAAAGATGTTTCAGCTTGACCCTAGCATCGCTGGTCGTAAACGTCCATATTACTGTAGATGCAGTCTGATTACGTTCTTTTTGCCAGGTTTCTATCTCCCTTTTCAGTTCTTCCTTGCTAGAAATCCTTCTATCTAAACATTGCCTCGATAAGACGCTTAGTTCAGTTTCGGCTACATTTAACCAGCTACCATTACGAGGTGTGTAATAAATTTCCAGTCTTCTAGCTAAACGATGAGCAACGGGTGCTGGAAATGCTTCATAAAGCGAGGCTATGTTATGAGTGTTGAGATTATCACAGACGAGCTTGACTTTTCGAGCCTTTGGATAGTCCACATCCAATAATTGACGAATTTCTTCTGCCCAATCTATTCGGGTTCGACTATCTCGGTTACTCACCCGTCTCCATCCTCGATGGGGGTCAAAAAACATGAACAAGGCTTGAACCCCTTCACGACTATAGTGATAGTCTTCTTTTTTATCTTGTCCAGGTTGCATGGGTATCGGAGGGTAAACTTCTCCAAGTAGTTGCTTTGATGCTTCATCCATCGCGATTAACGGTTCTTCTTCCGATGGCTGAGTGCCATACAGGTCAAGGACAACTTCCATCTGGGCAACAAATCGGGCTAAATCCTGTTCCGGAATACAGTATCTTTGGGTTTTCCAAGGGCGTAATTGGTTTTTTTTAGAGTACGCCACACCGTTGGACTGGAAATCTCGGTGATAATTTGTCTTTGTTTGAGTTCCGAGGTTAATAGTCGGATTGTCCACTCGGCTCGGCCAGATGGTGGCTCCGAACAGCACAGGGCAATGATTTGGGCGGCGGCGGCTCCATCAACTTTTGCCGGAGTGGGGGGAGTTTTTCTCGATTTCCGTTCTAATGCTGGTTTTTCGCCTTTTTGAAGAAATCTTTGACGAATACGTCCCACTGTATTTCTATGAACTTCTAAAGCTTCGCCTATTTCTTCATCTGTCCATTTCCTTTTCGCCTGTTCTCCCTCGTCACACATCAGCAAAATCCGAGCGTGGAGAATTTTTTTAGCTGGTGCATAGCCATTACGACTGATTTGTTCGAGGTTTTCTCTTTGTTCCCCTGTTAGATTGACTTTATCTCGCCGACCTCTTCCCATGATTGATGTCCTCTGCTTGTTCGAGCTATTGCCCTATTTTAGCTGAAACAGTCCAGTAGGGTGCGTTAGACGGCCAAAAATTGCTGCTTTGACTGGAAGGTGACAATCCGTCGTAACGCACCACCTATACTTTGCACGGCTACAACTTGCATTTTTTACTCAAGGACAATAATATAGTTTAAGAGTCATAATTAGAAGCAAAGCACTCATTAAAAACATGATTAACCTAGAATTCACGGAAGAAGAAAAGAACTCACTGTATTATGAAAGATTTCATCATCCCCATCCCCGGGTTCAACTGAAGATGGAAGTTCTCTGGTTAAAGAGCCAAAAGATACCGCACAAAAAAATTTGTCAGTTAGCAGGAATCTCGCCAAATACCTTATTAACCTATCTTCGAGATTATGAAGAAGGCGGAATAGAAAAATTAAAAGAAATCAACTTCTATCGCCCTAAAAGTGAATTAGAGTCTCAAAAAGAAACGCTCAAAAAATACTTCGAGAAAAATCCACCAGCCACAATAAATGAAGCTGTATATAGGATAGAAGAATTAACGGGAATAAAACGAAGTCTTACCCAAGTGAGAAAATTTTTAAAATCAATGGGAATGAAATGTTTAAAAGTAGGTTCTCTTCCTTCTAAAGCTGACCCAGATGAACAAGAGGACTACAAAGAAAAAAAGCTAGAACCCAGACTAAATGAGGCTAAAGAAGGAAAAAGGGCTGTTTTTTTTGTTGATGCCGCTCACTTCGTCATGGGAGCATTTCTCGGTTTTGTTTGGTGTTTTGAGAGACTTTTTGTTAAGTCACCGAGCGGGCGTAAACGCTTCAATGTTTTAGGAGCATTAAATGCAATAACTCATGAAGTTATTCTGGTTACGAATGACACTTATATTACAGCAACTCAAGTCTGTGAACTCTGGTCAAAAATAGCTGCTTTAGGAATAACTATTCCCATCACTCTAGTCTTAGATAATGCCCGCTATCAAAAATGTAAAATTGTTGAAGAATTGGCTCTTTCTTTGTCAATAGAGCTACTCTATTTGCCGTCTTATTCGCCTAATCTAAATTTAATTGAAAGGCTGTGGAAATTTGTCAAAAAGAAATGTTTGTATGGTAAATACTATGAAAACTTTTCTGACTTTTCTTCAGCCATTTATGAATGTTTGAATGATGCCCATTTGAAACATAAAAAAGAACTGGATTCCTTGCTGACTCTACGATTTCAGAAGTTTAATAAATCTCAGATTATGAACGTCTAAAGTATATCATCGACTGTGATTGTGTGATGGACTATGATTGAAGTAACGCACTACCTATCATCGACTGTGATTGTGTGATGGACTATGATTGAAGTAACGCACTACCTATCATCGACTAAGTAGCTGGTTACAATTAAAGATAAAATACAAAGAATCAGAAGCCTGTCCCACTATCTAACAATTAATTGAGATTACTTCCTTACAAGCCCAAAATATGATATAGATATTTCTATAAAATTGAGCGGCAGCCTTTCACTGATTACTGATTACTGAAAGGTCTCCTATCTCAACTAGAAAATTAATTTTTCACGACTACTTATAGTTAATCATGTATTTCTGGCAATTTCGTGTTTATCAGCGTCCTTTGCTGCATCCCCTACAAACCCATCACGGACTCTGGCAAATTAGGGAAGGAATTATTATTCGCTTAGAAGCGGAAGATGGACGTATTGGATGGGGAGAAATTGCTCCTTTACCTGAATTTGGTTCAGAAACATTATCGGCAGCAATATTATTCTGTCAAAGTCTCGAAAATCCCCTATCAATAAATTCAATTTTTTCTATTCCTGAACAATTTCCCGCTTGTCAATTTGCCTTTGAATCAGCTTTAGAAGATTTAAGTATCGAGAATAAATCAAGAGAATTAGAACCGAGAAATTATAGTTATTTATTACCCACCGGTGCGGCAGTATTTCCCTGTCTGGATGATATTCTAGCCACCAATCAAACTAATACTTATAAATGGAAAATTGCGGTCAATTCTCTCCCACAAGAGTTAAAACTATTTGAAAAATTAATTACCCGATTACCCAGGAACATTAAATTGCGTTTAGATGCCAATGGGGGATTAAGTATTGCTGACAGTAAAATCTGGTTAAAAATTGCCGATGAATCTAAAATAATTGAATTTATCGAACAACCTTTACCCCCGTCTCAATGGTTAGAAATGTTGCAATTAAGTCAAGATTTTACCACGGGGATTGCTTTAGATGAATCGGTGGCCAATCTTAGACAAATAGAGGAATGTTATCAACGGGGATGGCGAGGAATTTTTGTGATTAAACCTGCTATTACCGGTTCAATACAAGGGTTAAGAAATCTCTGGAAAAAATATCCCTTAGATTTAGTATTTTCCTCCGTTTTAGAAACTAATATCGGCAGAAAATCCGCTCTACGTCTAGCACAAGAATACCCCAAAAAGGAGCGAGCTTTAGGTTTTGGTGTGCAACAATGGTTTAATAATAGTGACCCCGATTGGTTGGAAAAACTGTGGACGACATCAGCAAACAATTAGCATATCTCAGTCAAAAAGATTGGTTATATGGATACAATAGCCAAAAATTTTATCAATTATATCAGTCCTATTCTCAGCAATTTATCGCCGCAGATAATCCTCGATTAACTATACTGCTTGCTGAAGTCAATCCCATTAAATTTTTAGCGATATTCTTGGCTGCCGTCAGGGTCAAAAGTTGCCTATTTTTAGCTAATCCTGACTGGAAAACTAACGAATGGCAACAGGTTTTCTCTCTGATGCAACCCGATGATATTTTTGGCGAAAATATCAAGGTTTTTAACTATAATTCTCCTCCTGTCAATCCTTTGACTAATTCTCTGATGATACCCACGGGAGGAACCTCGGGAAAAATTCGCTTTGCTATCCATAACTGGTTAACTTTAACTGCTTCTGTCAAAGGTTTTTCTGAATATTTTCAAGTCAAGCAGGTTAACTCTTTTTGCCTACTGCCCTTATATCATGTTAGTGGTTTAATGCAGTTTCTGAGAAGTTTTTTAACTGGGGGAGATTTTGCTGTTATTCCTTACCATAAAATCAAAGAAAAGCGTGTAAATAATCTCAATCTTCAAGATTATTTTATCTCCTTAGTTCCCAGTCAATTACAATTTTTTCTAGAAAATGATCCTCGATGGTTAGCCAATTTTAAAACAGTTTTACTAGGAGGTTCTCCTGCCTGGCCATCTTTACTAGAAAAAGCTAGAGAATATAATATTTGCCTATCTCCCACCTATGGAATGACGGAAACTGCCTCACAAATTGTCACTCTTAAACCAGAAGATTTTCGACGAGGAAATAATAGTAGTGGACAGCTATTACCCCATGCTCAGATAAAAATTAATCCCGATAACCAGAAAATTATTATTGAAGCTAAATCTTTATTTTTAGGTTATTATCCCCATCTTAATCAAGCAAGCTACTTCGAGACCGATGACTTAGGTTATTTGGATAAAAGTGGTTATTTATATATCATTGGTTGCGATAGTCAAAAAATAATTACCGGAGGAGAAAATGTTTATCCTCTTGAGGTAGAAAATGCCATTAGACAAACTGATTTAGTTAAAGATGTGGTGGTTTTAGGATTGCCAGATTCTCGATGGGGACAGGTAATTGTGGCTTTTTATGTACCCGTTAACTCTCAGATAGGCCAGGCAAGTATTCAATCCCTGATTAAGGATAAATTAGTCAATTATAAACTGCCGAAACATTGGATAAAATTACCAGAGATACCAAAAAGTCCCCAGGGGAAGATTAATCGAACCAATTTAATTAAATTAGCTGAAACTTTTTTGACACCGAGTCAAACCACGGACCCTAATTATAGCAGTTATCTTAATGGTGAGTTATGAGGGTTTCCTAAATTAGCGTCATTTTCCCAGCCAAAAGCCAAGCGATTTACTCGGTATATGGCAGCAAAATCGCTGTTTTTTTCCCGACGAATTTCTGGTAATGGTAATCTCTGGCTCATTTTATTAATAAATGTTAAAAGTTGATAGCTATCTTGCTAAAGATTGACCGCTCAGGCAATAATGGGAAGGTTTATCATGCCCATTAAAGAATGCTCAACGCTTTTATTTGGCTACCGATTATAGGGGCGATACTGATTGCCTACACGCCTCTAGAGGCGAAAAAAGTGCGAGGATTAGCTCTAACTCTTGCTGTCGTTCTCTTACTGCTGAATATTCTCCTTGGCTGGCAATTTGACCCTAGTAACCCGCAAATGCAGTTCACGGTTAACCTGCCTTGGATTAATTTCCTCGGTTTCAATTATGCCCTCGGTGTCGATGGATTGTCATTCTCATTACTTTTTCTTAACAGCATCTTGACAATAATTGCTCTTTATGCTAGTGGCACAGAGGTTAACCGACCGAAATTTTACTATTCCCTGCTCTTGTTACTCAATGCCGGAGTAGCGGGGGCCTTTCTAGCGCAGGATTTACTGCTATTTTTCCTATTTTACGAATTAGAAATCGTCCCGCTTTACTTTCTCATTGCCATTTGGGGGGGGCAAAGACGCGGTTACGCGGGCATGAAATTTTTATTATACACGGCAATTTCCGGCTTTTTAGTGCTAATCTCTTTCCTTGGCTTAGTTTGGCTAACCGGTGCTGATAATTTCGCCTATAACCCCCTTTTATCGAATAATTTAGACGTTAAAACCCAATTACTGCTCCTCATCCCCCTTCTGATTGGATTAGCCATCAAAATCCCGATTTTTCCCTTTCATACTTGGCTACCGGATGCCCACGTGGAAGCATCTACCCCCGTTTCTGTGCTTTTAGCGGGAATATTACTCAAATTAGGAACCTATGGACTGCTGCGCTTTGGAGTCGGTTTATTTCTTGATGCTTGGGTGACTCTCGCCCCTTGGTTAGCAACAATAGCAGCTATCAGCGCCCTCTACGGGGCCAGTTGCGCTATTGCCCAAAAGGATATGAAAAAAGTAGTCGCCTATTCTTCCATTTCCCACATGGCCTATATTTTACTAGCGGCGGCGGCCACCACCAGATTAAGCATCACTGCGGCGATTTTGCAGATGATTAGTCACGGTTTAATTTCCGCTTTGTTATTTTTGTTGGTGGGAGTGGTGTATAAAAAAACCGGCAGCCGGGATGTGGATTATCTACGCGGTTTATTAAATCCAGAAAGAGGTTTACCAATCACGGGAATGTTAATGATTTTAGCGGCCATGGCCAGCGCCGGCATCCCCGGAATGGTGGGATTTATCGCCGAATTTTTGGTCTTTCGGGGCAGTTTCCCGATTTTTCCGATACAAACGCTCTTATGTTTGGTCGCTAGTGGTTTAACCGCAGTATATTTTCTCCTGATGATTAATCGGGTTTTCTTTGGTCGTTTAACCCCCGAATTATCGCGCATTCCTCGCAGTACCTGGCCCGAAAGATTTCCCGAAATTGCCTTGGCTTTATTTATTATTGTTTTGGGATTACAACCGAGTTGGATGATTCACTGGACTGAAAACCAAGCATCAGTGTTATTAACCGGCACGGCAATTAGTCAAAGGCAATCGTAGAAACCTTTTTCGGAATTTTTCAAACCTAGACCGAAACTAACTTGTGGATAGGAGCCGAAACTTCAAAAATTTTTGGCTTTGCGGAGGGAATTAACCGTTAAAACCACCTGTTCCCCCACCAGTTCAATTTCTTCTAAAGTATTAAAACGACTCAACCCGAAGCGCAGGGAGGCATAAGCGAGAGATTCGGGGCGACCCAAGGCAGTTAAAACGTGAGAGGGGGCGGTATGGCTAGAAGAACAGGCAGAACCGGAGGAAAGCGCCACTATTGGCTGTAATCCTAACAATAACGCCGCACCGTCCACCCCTTCAATACTAATATTTAAATTTCCGGCTAATCTTTGGCTAGGATGACCATTGAGATAAATTCTGTCTAATTGACTGATAATCTCCCATAAACGGGCTTTTAACTGATTTAAGTGGCTGTTATCTTCTTCTATCGCTTTGATGCCCAATTCTACCGCCTTGGCAAAACCGACAATTTGCGGTGTAAATATTGTACCCGATCGCAGTCCTTTTTCCTGGCCTCCCCCTTGAATTTGAGCGGCCAGACGAACTCTGGGGTTCCGGCGCCGGACGTACAGCGCACCGATTCCCTTCGGTCCGTGGACTTTGTGGGCAGTTAAGGACATTAGATCTATATTCATTTCCTCCACATCTAGGGGAATTTTGCCGATTGCTTGGGCCGCGTCCGTATGAAAAAGTACCTGATACTGGCGACAAATCGCCCCAATTGCCGCTAAAGGTTGAATCACCCCAATCTCGTTATTAGCGGCCATAATTGACAGCAAAATCGTGTCAGGACGTAAAGATTTTTCTAGTAGTTCCAAGTCAATTAGGCCATCAGCACCGACGGGTAAAATTGTCACCTCAAAACCCAATTTTTCCAGATAATGACAGGGATCTAAAACGGCCCGATGTTCTGTCACCACCGTAACTATATGCCGTCCCTTGGCGAAATAAGCTTCGGCAACCCCTTTGATAGCCAGGTTATTGGCCTCCGTTGCCCCACTGGTAAAAATAATTTCTTCGGGACTACTATTAATAGCAGCGGCGATTGTTTCTCTTGCCTGTTTAACCGCGGCCTCGGCTGTCCAACCATAGACATGATTAATACTACTGGCATTACCAAAGTGTTCGGTAAAATAGGGTAACATCGCCGCCAGAACTTGCGGCTCCATCGGTGTCGTGGCGTGGCAATCTAGATAAATCGGCTTTTGAGACATATTTTTCCCCCGCGGGGGATTTGAGCAGGAGATATCCCCTATTTTAAGAGAATCTCTGAAAGTGCATTGCTAATCTATGTTAACAAAAAGGTATCGGATAAGTAGGTAGGCACAATTATTTGTAGGATGGGTTAGCGGTAGCGTAACATAATCGGGCGTTGGGTTTCATGCTTCAACCCAACCTACGTTCATTTTATATTTAATTCCACCCACCCACTCAGCAGTCAACAGCTGACGACTCAGGCCAGAACTTTAAGATTTAATAATGAGAGCGCAATCGCTCCCTGAGAGCAGTTACAATTCCCCTATTCCAATGTTGTTCAGCAACCCAACAGGATTAATAACACATATTTTCCCGCTCAATCATGGCTAAAAAATCGAAGGCATTTAGTGAACTGCTCAGGCTGCAGAAAATGTCCCAAGGATCCGAAAAACCCTTGAAAAGCTTTGAGAAGAAATTAAGAGAAAAGTCCTTGCCTTTCAAGGAAATTGTCGTCTCTCCTTCTGGGGAAGTCACAATGTCGGAAGTTCTGGAGGATTTTATCGAGCCTTACCGCGAATCCAATGAAACAAAGGGATCTATGCGAACACTGCTGACCATAGGGATAATCGCTTGGAATCTGGCGTTGTCCCCCGAGTCAAAGCGGCAAGAGATGATAGACCGAGTTTTTAATAAAGACCTTCTTAAAGGAGATAAAAGGCTCAAGGCGGATATTCAAGAGCTAATCGACGAGCTAATCGCTAGGAAAAACCGTTATTTCTCGGAAAACAAGCGGATGATTGTGGATTTTGAGTTAAAAGAGCTAGGAAGCGAGTATCATCTCTCGGTTGCCTCCAGCTTGTCGCCCGAATTTTCCGAGTCAGAGTTTGCCTTCAAAGTCGGCGACTCGGTCATCGTCAAACAGGGTGTACTTGACCCAGATTTAGGGACTGACATCGGTGGTTGGCAAGGAAGAATTGTGATAATTGAGCGGCAGAGCAATCTCATCGGCATTGAGTGGGATAGCATCACCCTGAAAAACATCCCCAGTTCGGTGATTGACCAGTGTGAAGTGGAAAACTTAGACTGGGCTCAAATGTGCCTCTTCTCAACGGATGTGGAATTAACCCAACCTCGAGATACAGAAGAAGATGTGGCCGCCATCATTGAGCAAATTGCGTCTAACATCGTTGGAGCTATTTAGCAGAAAAGGGAAAGGCGATTCAGGCGGTTGGCCGAGGTTGACCCTGAGGAGGAAATGGCGGCTTTAGACGCTTGGAAAAAAACACTTGATTCATTACCCTATTGACCATCGAGCAGCGATTTGGAGGAGAGAAATTTGAGATGGATGATTCCCAGAAATACGAGGCTGACTGTCAAAAGATAAGAAAAGCCAATCATGAATTACTAACGGATTTTGAGAGTTGGCTAGAATCATCAGGCCTGTCCGAAAAAACCATTAATAATCATGTTTCAAATATAGATTTTTATATCAACGAATATTTACTCTATGAAGATGCCGTAGAAGCCAAAGACGGGGTAGATATGGTCAGTGACTTTTTGGGTTATTGGTTTATCAAAAAGGCCCTGTGGGCCAGTCAATCAAGCATCAAGGCTAATGCAGGTAGTCTGAAAAAGTTCTACACTTTCTTACTGGAAAAAGGCCTAATAGATAAAGATGATTTGCAAGAACTTAAAGAAACCATCAAGGAAGAAATGAGTGAATGGCTGGAAACTTTAAGGCGATACGATGACCCATTGACTGAAGATATGTCGGATGTTTGGTGATTTTAGCCGAGGGGCAATCCCCCACCCTCTGGCTGAGAAGCTATAATATCATTGTCAGGACACAACAAGAGTGAAACAATGGAAACATTAGAATTAGAAAGCTGCCAGTCGATTCTTAAAGCTGGTAAAACGACGACAGAAATAGCTTTACAATTGTTTGACGCTCTCGACCCCGTGAGTTTAGACTTTATGCTCGGTCGTTGGCAAGGTTCTGGACTTCAGACAAATCACCCAATGGATGGTTTATTAGAAGCATCTAATTGGTATGGTAAAGAATTTGTCGATACTGAGAATGTCCACCCCCTGTTATTTTTAGATGGTCAGGGAAAAATTTTTAAGGTGGCACCCAATCCCACGGCCATGAACTGGATTTTGAAGCTGCCGATACTCAAAAATAATTCTCTGAAACCTTTGCTGATGCTGACCAACTCCTTGCTAAAAACAGAGACAAGTCAGGCTAGACTGCGAATGATGGAATATCGGGGCAAAGTCAGCGCCACGATGATTTATGATTATTTGCCCATCAATGACTCTTTTCGGAAAGTAGATGATAATACCGTGCTGGGAATTATGGATTTTAAAAACTCTCCCCAACCTTTCTTTTTTGTTCTCAAGCGATGTCAAAGACCTCTTAATTCTTGAGGTTCGATTTAAACGCTCTGGTGCAAGAATTTAGAGTTGAGGGATAATTCAAGTACAGAGGAACAGGAGGTAATTATGAACTTATCATCGTTGTCATCGGGTTGAAGTGGCTGAGAAGTTAAAAAAATTAACTCACCAACCAATTAAGCATTTAGAATAACATAATTCTACACTTGCTGTGGACGAAATGCGCGTTCATCCCATTCTTCTTGATCAATAGAGTCAGATGTTTGATTCATTTTGAGTGCAATATCACTTAAGAGTTTGTGGCGTTTGAACATTCTTCTAATTTCACCATCGACTAGATTCAACAAATAAGGAATTTCATGTCCTTATTTGACAAAAAGAGAGACAATATTAAATATTTGTAAACTTTTTTGCCTAAGTTACTTTTCTGTGGTAAGCAAATCTTTACTGCTCCGATGGGGGGTTTCTTGGGGGGTGTCATCGTTGTTGGTTTCTGGTTCTTGTCCTTTAAAAATCGTGATAGATCGCCAAAAACCCTCTAAAAACTGATTGAAGGTCGTTTCATTGATTTTACCCGTCCAGAGCAAACTAAAAGAGGACCCACAGGGAGGTAAGTCGAGCGATCGCTTCTGGAATCTCCCTGATTTGGTTACTAATGAGGTCGAGGGATTGCAGGGAGGTGAGTCGAGCGATCGCTTCTGGAATCTCCCTGATTTGGTTACTGTTGAGGTTGAGTTCTTGCAGGGAGGTGAGTTGAGGGATTTCGGGGGGAATTTCTGTTAAGTTTTTGTTGGACAGATCCAACTCCCTCGCTCTTTCGTCCTTTGCCTGTTGAATTAACTCTAATACTTCCTGTGCTGTCATTGACCATCCCCCCGCTACTATATTTACTCCATTTTGGCAAAAGATCCAGTTAATGCAACTGGTGGTGATCAGCTAGTCTGCTGTTAACAGTATGATTAACTCCCACACGCGGTTATTCATACATTTGTATCAGTTTAGGGATGACTGATAATTGCTGATTGTCGCTATTTCTGCAAATGTGAGATGCAGCCAGTATGTCAAATGAATAATTATAGAATTCAAGAGAATTTATCCTGAAGACAGGGATTGATAAGGAATAATTTTTTCGAGGGTATTTCCTAACTTTTCCCTCGCTAGATCTAACTCATAGGCTTTTTGTAAATTCATCCAAATTTCTGCTCCTGTATTAAAAAAACGCCCTAATTTTAAAGCAATATCTCCCGTGATATTTCCTTGTCCCTTGAGAATTTGCTCAAGTTCATTCTCAGAGATATTAATTCTTGTGGCAAGCTGAGAAACATCAAGATTAATTTCCTCTAATTCATCAGCTAAAATTTCACCGGGGTGGATAGGACTTTTCCAATTATTCATCGTGAATTCTCCTTAATGATAATCAACAATTTCAACATTAGTAGCTGCATCATCCCATGAGAAACAAATACGATACTGGTCATTGATGCGAATACTGTATTGACCGATTCTATCTCCTTTTAAACGTTCTAAGCGGTTACTCGGCAATCCTGCCAATGCTTCTAGTGTATTAGCACTTTCTAAAATACGCAATCTTTTGATCGCTAATCGTTCAATCCCAGAAAACTTTTTAACAAACTGCTTATTATATAGCTTTTCTGTATCTTTACATCGAAAGCTTTTAATCATGGGTTATTTTTGTCATGTCTAAGGCAATAATTTGATAAATTTAGCTAAATTTATCAACCGTCCCGATAATTACTCAAATTTTTCTCATCTTTTTTTCTCAAACCATGTTTGTAATAATTCCCCAGATTCCTTAGCTAAAATTCCCGCAATTACCGGTAAACGATGGTTAGAAAAAGGACTATCTATAAAATTAGCCACAGTGCGGATAACTCCTGTTTTGGGATCGTCAGCACCGTACACTAATAATCCTAATCTAGCCTGAATGATTGCCCCGGCACACATGGGACAGGGTTCGAGGGTGACGTAGAGGGTACAATCATTTAAGTGCCAATTGCCTAAAACTTGACTAGCGGCACGAATCGCCAGAATTTCGGCGTGAGCGGTGGGATCATGGTGTTTTTCCTTGCAATTAGCCCCTTGAGCGATTAAATGTCCCTGTTTATCCACGATAACCGCTCCCACAGGTACATCACCCCGATCCCCCGCAGTTGCCGCTAAATTTAAAGCTAACTGCATCCATTGCCGATGTTTCTCATAGGCTTTTTCATCAATAGACTTTAGATAGTCCCACATTTAGCCAATAAATTATCTAATTTTTTTTGACCATCCAAAGCATACAAATCATCACAACCACCGATATGTTCATTATTAATAAAAATCTGTGGTACACTGCGTTTACCGTTGGACCGTTCGGCCATGGCTTGACGAGCGCTTTCATCCCCATCAATCTTGTATTCGGTGTATTTTACCCCTTTCCAACCCAGCAACCATTTAGCCCGAATACAGTAGGGACAAGTTGCCCAAGTATAAATTTCCACATTGGCCTTGATATTCTCGTTATAACGCCCAAAAAGCGAGTTAAATAGATTTAGCATCGTTCTTACTAAGTAGTTAGGTGTTAAAAACTGTCAGATGCCCCCCTTATTAAGGGGGGATTAAGGGGGGATCGACACCCCCCTTATTAAGGGGGGATTAAGGAGGGATCGACACCCCCCTTATTAAGGGGGGATCCATCTTCAATTTAATTATAACCAGCTACTTACTCTCCTATTTATCTCTATTTTATGGATTCTGCTACCAAAAAAGCCCAATTACGCAAACAACTAATTGCCCAAAGACGAGCGCTTCCTAAGCATATTTGGCAAGAAAATAGTCAGCAACTTTGCAAAAATTTACAATCTTTACCCCTCTTTCACCACGCTAAAACCATTCTCGCTTACTTCAGTTATCGTCAAGAGCCGGATTTAAGTTCCTTATTTTGCCAACACCATCGCTGGGGTTTTCCCCGTTGTGACGGAGATAGCCTGACTTGGCACTGTTGGACTGCCGACGATCCCCTAGAATTAAATCGTTATGGCATCTACGAACCAACAGCGATCGCTCCTGTCATTTTACCGGCTGAAGTGGACTTACTGTTAATTCCCGCCGTCGCCTGTGATCGCCAAGGTTATCGCTTAGGCTACGGGGGGGGTTATTTTGATCGTCTCCTACATTCCCCCGAATGGCAAGCTATCCCCTCGATCGGGATTGTCTTTGACTTTGCCTATCTCGATACCCTTCCCCTCGATACTTGGGACCAAAAATTACAGGCAATCTGTACCGAATCGAGAACCGAAATTTTTTAAGTAGGTAGGTATTAAAAACTTTCAAATCCCCCCGCCTATCGGCACCCCCCTTATCAAGGGGGGCAGGGGGGATCGAACCTCAAACCCATTTTTAATTTAATTATAACCAGCTACTTAACAATTATTTCCTTTTGTGTGATCGGTTTAACTTATATAGGAGCGATCGATCTTTGTGTCCTTTGTGTCTTTGTGGTTCGTTCTGGTCGTTCGCTGGCACTGTATCTTAGAATACATTTTACCCACCGACTACTCATATATTAAGTTTTATTGAATCCGATCGACCCTTAAGATAGCTTTGCTAGGATGAAATTCACATCAGGAGATGTTTATAGTAATCACTGGAAAAAGTTAACAGGGAAGCAATGAAACACTTTCACGAACCATGGATTCAAGAATGGTGTCAAGAAAACGGCTGGACAGAGCTATTTCTCGAACGCTACAGTAATTATTGGGCATTCCCTCCCAATGCCGTGATGCCAGAACCAATTCCCACCAAAGTGTTACAAAACATTAAGCGCCAAAAAGGTCTATCCCCTGCCGAAAAACTTTGGTTAGGAGTGGCGATCGGATTGACTCTGACAGCTTTAATTCTCTGTATCACCCTCGCTTGTCCCATGCCTATAGTTCTCGCTTTCGCTTTTGATGCTGTCACCGCAGCGCGATTGGAAGTGGAATATTAACCCAGCAAAAATTGAGCAGCAGAAACCCAAAAAGGGGGAGATTTTTCCGAAAGTCTTCCCCTTTGCCGCTTTTTTCTGGACAGGTACAATCGATCTGTCTTGAATCAGTAATCGGTGATCAGTGGTCAGTAGGAGAATAGAATATTAAGTGAGCAGTATTCAATGGCAGTTTTCTGCTGTCTTTTCACTGATTACTGTTTACTGTTTACTGGACGGCTACGCCGTGCCTTTGGCAACACTGAAAAGTCCCCATGTCCGAATCTCGTCGCTTACAGTTTACCCCCGATCTGGAAATTTGTCGTATTTTGAACGGAATGTGGCAAGTTTCAGGCGCCCATGGTTCGATCGCACCCCAAAAAGCGATCCCTAGTATGTTTTCCTATCTAGATGCCGGTTTCACCACTTGGGATCTGGCCGATCATTACGGTCCAGCCGAAGATTTTATCGGTGAATTTCGTCGTCAATTAGTCGCCCAAAGGGGCATTGATGCTTTAAATAATCTGCAAGCTTTCACTAAATGGGTTCCCCGTCCGGGTAAAATGACTAAGGAAATAGTCGCAAAAAATATCGCTATTTCCCTACGTCGTATGGATGTGGATAGTCTCGATTTATTGCAGTTTCACTGGTGGGATTATCGCGATAAAAATTATCTAGATGCCTTATATTTTTTAGGAGAATTACAACAGGAAGGCAAAATTAAACACCTGGCCTTGACTAATTTCGACACGGAACATTTAAAAATTATTCTCAGCACCGGGATTAAAATAGTCTCCAATCAAGTCCAGTTTTCTCTAATCGATCGCCGTCCCCTCGTCAAAATGGCACAATTTTGCCAAGAACATAACATCTATCTACTCGCCTATGGTACTCTAGCAGGAGGCTTATTAGGGGCAAAATATCTCGGTCATCCTGAACCCAATCCCATGAGTCTCAATACCGCTAGTTTACGGAAATATAAAAACATGATCAATGCTTGGGGAAACTGGCAATTATTCCAAGAATTATTAACCGTTCTTAAAGCGATCGCTGATTCCTATCACGTCACCATTCCTAATGTGGCAGTGCGTTACGTTCTCGAACAAAAAGCCGTAGCTGGGGCAATTATCGGGGTGCGTTTGGGTGTTGCTGAACATATCCAAGAAAATGCCCGTATTTTCGATTTTCAATTATCCCCCCAAGACTATCAAAAAATTGATCATGTCTTGCAAAAATCCCGGGATTTATTGCAGTTAATCGGTGATTGCGGTGATGAGTACCGTCGTTAAGTAGGTAGGTGTTAAAAATTGTCAGCTTCCCCCCCTTATTAAGGGGGATCCCCCCGCCTATCGGCACCCCCCTTATCAAGGGGGGTAGGGGGGATCGGCACACCCCTTATTAAGAACTGATAACTGATAACTGAAGACTGATAACTGAAAAGAGGCTAATGATGAGATTTGAACAACCAATCCCCGATGATCCCGCTAATCAATGGCGCTATCAATTAGATCAATTCGTGCAAGAAAATCAACAGGAATTAGCCGGTTTAATGTGGGGTTTACTCTCGGAATGGGGAGAAGATGCCCAAGAAACCCTGGGCATCGATCTTAAACCCCAGCCCCATTTTGTCTGTTGTTCTAGGGAGGCTCTAGAGAAATTAAATCGCAAGGTTAATTGTAAAATTCAAGAGATGCTTGGGATTATCTATCGCTATAATCCCAGGGAAGAAGTGGCTATAGTTGCTATCGGTGATGGTCAGGTAAAATTGATTTATTTTCAACCCGATCTTTCCCCCCCTGAATGTTTTAATCGCCTCGAAGTGGATCTCGATACCCTCATTCAACAGTTAGAGGCCAAAATGCTGACTGAAATCCAATCTTTCCCAATTTGATGCCGATTGCCAGCGCAAAAAGTTGGCAGGTTGTCCCACCGATAAACCCGCTAATCCGATCGCTTTTCTGGGGGATTCTGTCCCTAGAAGAATCGCCGTTTCTAAATCACATATTCCCCAGTTAACTAAATTGGCTACTCCTTGTAATAAGGGTAAGGTTGTTCCCGCTAAAGTACCGTCAAAAAGTCTTGCTGTTCCCTGTTTAACTTCAATTTCTCTCTCGTCCCAAGGATAGACACCATCTTCTAAACCGATCGGCGCTAAAGCATCACTAACTAAGAAAATTCCTCGATGATAATTACTGGCTTTTAGTAATAATTTTATCATGGTTGGATGGATGTGTTGACCATCGGCAATTAACCCACAATACACCTCGCCATTGATAATTGCTTCCCCTAATAACCCCGGTTGACGATGGTGTAAAGGAGGCATGGCATTAAAGGCATGAGTAACCATTTTTGCCCCCTGTAAAAAGGCTTCTTTTGCTATTTCTTGACTCGCTTGCGAATGTCCTAAACTGACGGTAATCCCTCGATCGCTTAAGTATTTAATCACCGTACCGCTACTATCTAATTCTGGGGCTAGGGTGATAATTTTTACGATCGATAAGTAGTCCCCAAAGATTTTATCTATTGTTTCTATACTTGGGTTTAAAAGATATTGGGCCGGATGCGCCCCCCTTTTTTCATAGTTTAAAAATGGTCCCTCTAAATGTACTCCTAAAACCTGCGCGCTCGCTCGATTTTCCTGTTTCTGTTTCTCGATATATTTGGCAATTACTGAGAGGGATTTTTGAAATTTCTCCACAGACGTGGTTACTAAGGTGGGCAGATAACCATCAATGCCCTGATTCTCAAGATAATCGCTAATCTTATCTAACTTTTCTAGATCTGTTATTTCTAAGTCGGGAAATGCTAATCCTAACCCTCCGTTGATCTGTAAATCTACTCCTCCCAACGATAGCCAATCCCCTTCCATATCGATAATCTTTTCCCCTCTTGTCTTTCCCCCCATCTCCGTTATCCTCTCGATCTTTCCAGCAGTATTTATCTCTATTTGTTGTCGATCCTGATGGGCGGGAATTCTAGCGTTAATTAGGGTTATCATAGAAGCAGAAAACTAATTTTTTTTTATTATAATCTCAAAAAAAAACTTGGCTCTTCGGTAATTGTTATGCAATGGACGGGGGTTATAAGGGATGGAACCCTTATATAGAAAGGCATTTAGCGATTTTTGTCAATTATTTTTGATCTAGAGCGAACTAATCAATTAAGTCTCTTACCAGATAAGGATTTAGTCGATTTATGACCCCCTATCGAACCATACCAAGTAACGAAGAACCAAAAACTTTTTTTTTGATCATGCTTGACAAGTGGGCATTTTTTTGAGATACTTTTTTATATAATGGGAATTTTTGCGTTTAATGATGTACACTTACATCCAATTATATAAAAACTCATCATAAAAAAATAATACCATAACCTGTCCGCTCCCTGCCCAGAGATTGCAAAAATACTTTACAAAACAATTAAGTAGGGAGGCACAATTATTTGTAGGATGGGTTAGCGGTAGCGTAACATGAGCGGGAGTTGGGTTGAAGCATGAAACCCAACCTAAGTTCATCTTATATTTAATTCCACCCACCTACTTACAGCCTTTCTCCCGCAGTTCCGGCGTTCCCCAAAACCAGTGACTGTCAGAGGGAAAGCTTTGTCCTATAATAAAATTAAGACCTTATAAAAACTGCTTTTTTAGCGATAAAAGAGTAGCAATCTCAGCAATTAGAGAGGGGTGTGTGTTTTTTAAAAAAATAGGGAAACAGACTCAAGAACCGCGTCGTATTATTATCGGAGATGTGCATGGCAGTTTTCAGACACTTTTGCGACTATTAAACCGAGTTGCTCCCGATAGTGAGGATGAGGTTTATTTTCTGGGGGATTTAATCGATCGAGGACAGCAGAGCTTGGAAGTGGTGGATTTTGTCATCAAAAATAACTACCAGTGTCTCCTAGGAAATCATGAATATATGCTCTTAAAAGCTCTGGCAGGAAAAGAAGTTTCTGAAAAATGGTTTAACGGCTGGATCGAGAGTGGCGGGGCGGCGACACTACTAAGTTATAATAACAATATACCCGCCGAGCATATTAATTGGTTTCAATCCCTACCCGCTTATTTAGACCTAGGAGATATTTGGTTAGTTCATGCGGGAGTACAACCAGAATATCCCCTTGAACAGCAAACAAACGAGCAGTTTTGTTGGATTAGAAACGAATTTCATGCCATGACCCAACCCTATTTCAAGGATAAACTAATTATCACAGGTCATACTTTAACCTTTACCTTTCCCGATGTCAAACCGGGACAACTAGCTCGCGGCAGCGGTTGGCTAGACATTGAAACTGGGGTTTATCATCCTCAAAGTGGTTGGTTAACTGCTTTAGATTGGACAAATCAATTAGTTTATCAAGTGCAGTCTCAAAATAAAAATTGTCGCACGATCCCTTTAGAAAAAGCGGTGGTTAATCTAGACCTTGACAAGATTTCTCGCTACTTCTCCCGGGAAAGCTCATCTAAATTGCTGAATATTGAATGGTGATCGGAAAAGAGAAGCGATAAAATCGGAAGGATCGGTTAAAATAGTTGATAATCTGATTAATACCCTTTTCTAATGACCCTTGCACTCTTATACCAAGCCTTCATCGAAACAATTCAACATCCTGACCCTGAGATAAATCTAGCTCGGGCAGCCCTACAAATAGCCAATTTTGAATATCCGCGCCTCAATATTGATCACTATTTAAATAGAATAAATTTAATGGCTGAGGAGGTAAAAAAACGTTTACCCGATAGATTATATCCTTTAAAAATAGTCAAGATTATCAATCAATATTTGTTTGAAGATTTACAATTTACCGGTAATACCCAAGAATACTATGACCCCCGCAATAGCTACTTAAATGACGTAATTGATCGCCGCACGGGTATTCCGCTCACTCTCTCGATTATCTACTTAGAGATTGCCAAACAGATCGATTTTCCCATGGTAGGAATTGGTATGCCGGGCCATTTTATTATCCGTCCCGATTTCGAGGAAGTGGAAATTTTTGTCGATCCCTTTCACGGTGGTGAAATCTTATTTAAACAGGACTGTCAAGAAAGATTAAGTCAGGTTTATCAACAGCCAGTTAAATTAGAAGAACATTTTCTCAATATTGCTACCAATCAGCAAATTTTGTTACGTTTGTTGACTAATTTAAAATATATTTACCTGAATCGTCAACAATGGTCTCAGACAATTCGGACAATAGAGCTGCTACTTTTGCTCATTCCTAATCATCCCTTAGAGCTGCGCGATCGAGGTTTAGTTTACTATCAAATTGGACAATTCAGCCAAGCGCAACAGGATTTAGGCTTCTATCTTGCTCTCCTACCCAACGCCCAAGATGCGGAATCAATTCGGCAATTATTGCAAAAAATTAACTCTTAAGTCGCCAATCAGTTATCAGTTATCAGTTATCAGTTAGCGGTATTAAATGAGGAGTATTAAATGACATTAATAGTGCTGTCTTTTCACTGATTACTGATTACTGATTACTGTTCACTGAAAAATCCCCCAATCCTTTACTGATAAATGATAACTAAAATGACTATTAGCCCTTCCGTAACCGCAAAAAAACTCAAAATCGGTCAACTGCGAAAAGTCCATCATATCGCTTTCAACGTCAAAGATATGGAGGCTTCTCGTCATTTTTATGGGGAAATATTAGGCTTAGAGGAATTAAAGGGGGAAAAAATTCCCAGTACCTTAAAAGAATTAGTTGCCCAGGGAAAAGTGGCCAATTTTATCACCCCCGATGGTACAGTAATTGACCTATTTTGGGAACCAGATTTAAACCCTCCCGACGACAATCCCGAAATCGCTTTTACCCGTGCCAACCATTTAGCCTTCGATATTGCCCCCGAATGCTTCGATTTTGCCCTAGAAGTGCTACAAAGTCAGGGAATTACTATTGCTAGTGGACCCGTGACCCGTCCGACTGGCAGGGGGGTTTACTTCTACGATCCCGATGGCTTTATCGTCGAAATTCGCTGTGATCCCGCATTTTAACGACTCAGAGGACGAAAACTGCCACTAAAAACCAGAAAAGTTAGGATAATCGCTAATATAATCGCCGTTATCGCAATTAGAGGCAGAGAAATCTGTTTAACAGCGATCGCCAAGAAAGCCCAGATAAACACCCCGATAAAAGCCCGATCTTTTCGGTTTAAACCGACTAAAATTGCGATTATCGCCCCGATAACCAGAATTATTACCGTCCAGATCCGGTCAGTTAGACCCCATGGCTGCCAGTCGATCCAATCTAGCACCGAAGCGACGTTGACAATCGTGGCTACGGTAATCCAAGCGAAATAGATACTAATAGGAGCATTAACCAATAAACCCTGTTTACGATTGACAATCAAGCGATTAATTTCTAAGCGGAGATAAAGCCGGATGAGAGAAATTAAAATGCCTAGCATTGCCAGTAAAGACAGGGTAAAAAAACGGGATTGAAAGAGAATTACCCAAAGAATCTGACAAGCACTAGCGATGGCTAATTCGTAGCCTAACCGACGCAAACGCGGTTCATTTTTATTGAAAGCCAAAGCTTGGTAAATTCCCAGACTAATTAAACCCAGATAGATTAATCCCCAGATAGCAAAAGCATAATTAGCGGGAATAATTAAGACATCTTGAAAAACTGTATTCGAGATAGCCCCGATATTTTCGCCGTTGAGAGGGAAAATATTAGCGAAAATATTGGTGATAAAAGCCCCTAGAATAGCAAATAAATTTAGTTCTTGTCGGAGACGATCTCGATCAAAATTCATAGGTCAATCAAAGATGGAAAACATCATTTCGCCCTGAGCGGCCAATTGCCCATCGACTCTTGCTTCCCCTTGCATTTTAGCAATTTTATTCATCTTGAAGGATAATAATTCCACCGTCATGATCAATTGATCCCCCGGCACCACAGGACGACGAAAACGGGTTTTATCAATGCCAGCGAAGGCAAAAAATTTCCCTTTCATCCCGGGTAATTGGGTCAAAATCACTCCCCCCACTTGGGCCATGGATTCAACAATTAACACCCCCGGCATCAAGGGACGATTGGGAATATGACCGGGAAAAAAAGGCTCGTTGATCGTGACATTTTTTAGGCCAACGGCCTTTTGACCGGGTACATAGTCAATAATACGATCAACTAGGGCAAAGGGATAACGATGGGGCAGTAGTTGGCGAATTTCCTCGACGGTAAAGGTAGTTTTTATGACTGGTTCCAACTCGGTTAAGGCTTCGGTAACGATGGTCATGCAAGTCAAAAATTACAAGTGAGATCAGACATTATCTCATAATCAGTTATCAGTTATCAGTTATCAGTTATCAGTTATCAGTTATCACTGATCAGATGAACGTAGGTTGGGTTGAAGCATGAAACCCAACGCCAGCATAGTTTACGCTACCGCTAACCCATCCTACAAATAATTGTGCCTCCCTACTTAGCTTAACCAATTAGGTTTTAGATTCGATCCTTGTTATCAGTGATCAGTTCACTGTTTACTGTTGACTGGAAATGGCTGACAGCCTTTTTAGTTGGGCATTTCAGTTAAACGAGCATTTTGATAATAATGGCCGAGAATCCGGTCATAAGTCACCCCTTGGTCAGCGAGGGAAAAAGCGCCCCATTGACTTAAACCGATCCCATGACCGAAACCGCGACCATTAATGGCAAAAGTACCGTTATCAGCTGAAATCGTGAATAGGGTACTACGCAGCTCGAGTATTCGCCGTAATTGGGTATCAGAGATTAATTTAGAGCCTTGATCGCCTACTACACGCATTCTAATCACTCGTCCGTGGGGAGTGGTCCTTTCGGGAGATAGCGATCGCACGCGACCGACACCACCGATTAAACGGCCTAATTCCCAGGCGCTAAAGTTTTTTGACCATTGGAATACCGGGGCGACTTGATCGTAATCGATGACACCGCGCAGGTAGGGTAAGGGGGAATTCCAAACATCCTCGACATTTTCCGTGTGGCCCCCAGAGGAGGAGTGAAACACCGCTAGAATCGGTTTGCCGTTGAAACTCATAATTTGTCCGGCGGTGGCCTTAACTGCCTCGTGGGTGCTAGTAAACTCGCTTTCTAGACCCTTATAAACTTGGGTGCGGGTGGTAGTATCAAGATCGTAGATGCGATTGCCGGAAGTATTCATTTGGTAGAGAGCATAGGTGCGCGCCGCCACGGATTGGGCTTTTAAGGCCTCTTGCGGCCAGGAGGGAATCGCCTCCGCACCGACGACACTATAGAGATATTCCTCTAAATCGACTAAATTTAGGGCTGTCACCCCAGAACCTTGCCGAATGATCCTTGTCCGTCCTCGATACCAGCGATCGTTAATCCAGACGTAACCATCATTCTCCGGTTCGATGAGCAATTGACTGGCCTGCCAATCGGCCAAACCCACCGCTTTTCCTCTGGGATTAGCATTGAGGGCATTCATGGCGGTCAATTCTCCTAGGACTCTCCCGGCCCCATCTTTCACCACAGCATCGGTGGAACTACCCACGGAGACGGCGCTAACACCTTTACTGATGGCAATGCGTAATTCGACAGCAGCTTGGACTGGAGCGATAATCAAAGCCCAAAACACTAGGATGAGCCAGCTATGGGCAGGCAGGCGCTGCAGGTAACTGCTCAGCAGCCTTGCTGTGTGTTTATTGGTCATGGGGATCGGACTCCTCACACAATCGATCGATAATCAATTTTACCCGGACTGGGATTTTTTTGCTACTCCGGTTCGGAAAAATTTTTCCCCTGTCACTTTTTCCCGATTGTCTGACAATTTTTCTGTCCTCTAGCCCCTGAATAGGCAAATCGTCTTATTTTCTCCGATTAATCGGGATTTATTCGGTTTAGTCGATTATTCTAAGTAGGGAGGCGTTAAAAATTATCATATGCCCCCCTTATCAAGGGGGGATTAAGGGGGGATCGGCACCCCCCTTATCAAAGGGGGATTAAGGGTAGGGTTGATTCATGAATCAACCCTACTATGAATAAACCCTAGGATTAAGGGGGGATCAAAGACAAAATCCATCCTCAATTTAATTATAACCACTTACTTAAGTAGTCCAGCAAAATTAATTTTCTAGGTTCGAGTGGACAATCGCCAATTCTTGCCGCCAAACTAGCAGGGGTTTCTCCCAAGCTAGTTCCCATTTTTGCGCCAAAAAAGGTCGAGTATTTTTGCCCAAATTATAGGCGGTGACAATCTCTTTCCAGAGAGAATGTAAGGAAAGTGGCGAAGAAAATAAAGCTCCCAATAATCCCCCTAAAATTATGACAATAGCTAGAGGGCGACGAGTTTGACTTAATTCAAAAGCTTTCAGTTGCAATTCTCCCATGCCATCGACACCAAAACCTGTTACTATATGCCAGATATCGTGAGTTTGCCGTAAGCGAAGCAGCAGATAATCTGTATCAGAATTTACCTGAATAGACCGATAAAAATTAGGATCAAAATTGAGCCTCATTAGGTGAGTAGCATAATGATAACCCTGGGAATCCTCTGGGAGTTTCAGCAGGGTTTCTAAACAGGGACTAGCGGCTAGATATCTTTGGGCAATTATTTGAGCGGTAGCTCGATCGCTTTTTTGGTTCTTCGGTTTGTGTTATGCAATGGACGGGAGTTATAAGGGGTGAAACCCTTATATAGAAAGACATTGCTTCGATTTTTGCCAATTGTTTTCAATCTAGAACGAGCTAATCAATTAAGTCCCTTGCCAGATAAGGATTTAGCCGATTTCTGCCCCCTGATCGAACCATACCAAGTAACGAAGAACCGCTTTTTTTATAATTTTATATTTTATAACCCCCTATTATTCGAGTTCTTGAGGTTCAATAACCAAATTAATTCCCTGAATAATTAATTTGATTTTTTCCCGAGAAAGTCTTCCGATAGACTCTGTTAAAAGACGCTTATCAACCGTGAAAACCTGCGAAACATTAACAACACTGGATTCTGGTAAATTCCCTTCACCCTCATTCAATAAAACATTACCAATAGCTTTTGCTCGTCTCAAATTGGTTGTTAATGGACACACAATAACCGTCCCAATTTGTGACTGATTCAGAGCATCATTTTGCACCACAACACAAGGACGAAGATAAGCAGGTTCAGAACCTTGTGGTTCTCCTAAATCAATCCAATAAATCTCTCCTTGAAAAATCGTCATATTTACTCAGATAATTGGCTTTGATGATGCCGTATTCGCTCTAACATTAAAGTTTCTGATTCGTCCAATCCATCACTATAAGCTTCATTCCAACTATCTATTAATCGTTGTTTAGTTGTTTTTTGATTATTCAATCCTAATTGTTGATGTAACTGCTCCAATAACCATTGTTTATCTTCAAGAGAACAGTCTCGTAACTTTTGTTCCAGTTCAATTATCAGAGAAGATAACATAAAATTGATTCCATTTAACATTGAGCTATATCATAATTCTAACAACAAAAAAGCACCCCCTCGCGGGAGTGCCTTTTCGTTCAGACTAGGAATTAACCATTGATAGCAGGAGCAATCAGAGCTACAGGAGCCTGTTCACCACTAGCCAAGTCTAAGGGGAAGTTGTGAGCATTGCGCTCGTGCATTACTTCCATACCGATACCAGCGCGGTTCAGCACATCGGCCCAAGTACCGATTACACGACCTTGAGAATCGAGAATCGACTGGTTGAAGTTGAACCCGTTGAGGTTAAACGCCATGGTGCTAACACCCATTGCCGTAAACCAGATACCGATTACCGGCCAAGCACCTAAGAAGAAGTGCAGAGAGCGGCTATTGTTGAAAGAAGCGTATTGGAAGATTAAGCGTCCGAAGTAACCGTGAGCGGCAACGATATTGTAGGTTTCTTCTTCTTGACCGAATTTGTAACCGTAGTTCTGAGATTCGATTTCCGTGGTTTCACGCACTAAGGAAGAAGTTACTAGGGAACCGTGCATCGCACTGAACAAGGAACCGCCGAACACACCGGCAACACCTAACATATGGAAGGGGTGCATCAGGATGTTATGTTCTGCTTGGAACACGAACATAAAGTTAAAGGTTCCAGAGATTCCTAAAGGCATACCATCAGAGAAGGAACCTTGTCCGATGGGATAGATTAAGAATACAGCAGTAGCGGCGGATACAGGTGCGGAGTAAGCAACACAGATCCAAGGACGCATTCCTAAACGGAAAGACAGTTCCCACTGACGACCGAGGTAGCAGAAGACACCTAGTAAGAAGTGGAAAATGACTAACTGGTAGGGACCACCGTTGTATAACCACTCATCTAAGGAAGCAGCTTCCCAGATGGGGTAGAAGTGGAGTCCAATCGCGTTGGAAGAGGGAACAACCGCACCGGAGATGATGTTGTTTCCGTAGAGTAGAGAACCGGCTACAGGCTCGCGGATACCGTCGATATCTACAGGAGGAGCGGCGATAAAGGCGATGATGAAGCAGGTGGTGGCGGTGAGCAGGGTGGGGATCATGATGACACCGAACCAACCGATGTATAAGCGGTTGTTGGTGCTGGTGATCCACTGACAGAACTGCTCCCACAGGGAAGCGCTCTCGCGCTGTTGTAGAGTGGTGGTCATTGGTTTATGATTCCTATTAAGTTATCGAGGTACGATTGATGATGTCTCTATCTTAGAGAGTTTGTAACGGTTTGTAAAGGGGGTTGACAAAAGTATTTCTTGTTGGGGTGATAAGGTGGGCTTATGTTCGGTTAGTTGGTCGAAGCGATCGATTTGCCGACGATAAACCATAAAGCACCTTTTCTTGTGAGACAGAGAATGCGGTTTTGCGTAGCGAGTGCTTTGCGTTGGCTCTACTTAGTGTTTTTTGTCCCGTTCGATCTTGCGTGCGATCGCGTCCAGCCTTGCTTTGATTCCGGTCATCCATTGGTTGAACTCGGCCGACTGCCGGTCGATAGCTTCCTTCCGTAGCCTTATCTCTTCGGTTGTTTTTTCGTGGGCTTCTAACCGGATATTTAATTCTGCAATCATCATTGCCTCAAGTATCTATTGGTTTGTTTATTTGTTAGGGAGGAGGAATCTCATTTGTGCAAGTGAGTAATTATACTTGTCGATGAAACTTGCTTCTAGCAAGGCTTTCAAAATAGCTTGACATAAAACTTAATTTAGGAGTTACAAAGGTGAGATGCTCCCGATCGCTTTTAACATATTGCCAAGATAATCGCTGTAACCAACTCTCTTTTAAGCCATCTTCAATATCATATACAGACAGAATGTTACTGGGATTTTGTAAAAGAGAAATTATTCCTTTGGTCACACCGATGAGATTAGTTGTGAATAGCATATAAACTCTCCTAAGTCAGAAAAAAGAGTTAGAATAATCGAAAAAACTGATAACCAATAACTGAGAAAAACTACTCCTTATAAGGATCGTACTGAGTCAAGATCCGTTCTAACTTTACTTCGTCAATGCGATTAATTAAGCGTTTAGATTCTTCGACATCGCGGACAGTTTTTGATAAATTAATGGTGGAACCGACGCTAAATAGTAAACCCATGCCTAAATAACCTTTAATCCACGGATCTACTGGTAGATAAATAACTCCTAAAGAAGTGGCAGAAATAGAGACAATAAAAGATAACCAAGTTTGAAAAATCCACGCTTGAGTATGACTGGGAGCAGTACCGTATTTTTTATCGTTCATAATCGTCTCCTAAATGTTTCTGGAACCATTCTGTCGGTTCTAGAGGTGCAACAACAATGAGCGCTATCTAGTAGGGGGAGGGTTGAGAACTTGGGTGAAGTGGGGTGAAGTGGGGTGAAGTATAAAGTATAATCGTTGTCAGAATCTAGGAGCAAAAAGATGGAGATTAAACATCTGAAAATTTGGTTTTCTTGGGAAAAACAAGAACAAATGATCGAGTGCTTGGTGGGGAGAGTGGGATTAACCCGGGTGCGTGCCACTTGTTTTCTGCGTCTCTGGATTTATGCGATCGCCAAGGAAGGACAGGCAAAACCCCCTTTATCCCAGTTAATTTTTCCCACCACTGCCATTATCTGTACCCATCGGCAAGCATCGGATTTATTTTATCAGGATCAGGATCAGGGCAGCGATCGCTCTGCCGGTATGATGTTAGATAAATTAGCAGCCCTTGGTTTAATTGAAAAAATTTTTGACGGCAACACAACCAGAATTAAAATCAAGCCAATTACGGGGATTTTAGAGCCTGATAGCTCAGAATCATCTGTAGAATTGCAATTAGATCAATTTAATCCCCGTTGTGATGCGATTCCTGTGGCTAACTTGCTGACACGCAATTATAACTGGATGAATCGCAATGCTGAAGCAATTCCCCATCGCATTTCTCGTCTGTTGCGGGGTTGGGCAAAAGATTACACCACAGGTATGCGAGTTTTGCGTCGGGTAGATAATCTTAATCCCGTCGGTTTTTATCTCCTCTATCCCACCGCAAACGAGTCGGAAGCGAATTTTTTTACCTCTCCTAACAAGAGTTTACATCTAAGTGCGATCAACGAACAGGATCCTTTTAAAATGGCATCCGTGGGAGATGAAAATTGTCTTTCGGTATTTATTCGCAGTTGGATGATCGATACTAATTATTTAGATAAATATCGTTTAATTTTTCTGCAAGATGCCCAAAAAACTCTCCAGAAAATGACATTAGATTTTCCTCATCTCTGCGATTTACATACTTTGATTATTCATCCCGATTATGAGAAATTAGCCGCCGCCTTGGGATTTCAAAAAACTATTCAGGAATCCCCAAACTCTATTTATTGGATGTATTTAGGACTCGATCGCTTTTTATCCCTAGATATGAGTGTAATTCAATTTTAATCGGGAGTGGGGAGTAGGGGGAAAAATCCATAACTGGGTTTTTGAAATTCGATCGAGAGTTAAGTAGGTAGGCGTTAAAAATTATCAGATGCCCCCCTTATCAAGGGGGGATTAAAGGGGGGACTAAGGGTAGGGCTGTTTCATTCTCCCATCAGAATATCAAAAGTAAAAGCGATCAATATCAGGTAAAATGATAAGTGACCGCCAACCTTTTAAATATATGTTGAGCTTAATAGAAAAACTGAAACAAGTCAAGGACTTTCGGAAAGATAAAGGAAAAAGACACCCTTTATGGATAGTATTAGTAGTAATAATACTGGGAACAATGCTAGGATACTCAGGTTATAGAGAACTAGGAGAGTTTGCTAAAAATAATCGGCACAGGCTCAGTAAAGAATTTAACATAATTCCAGAAAGAGTCCCATCCTATTCAACAATTAGAAGGGTAATGATGGGAGTTGACTGGCAGAGTTTGTTAAAAATGTTTAATGAATGGGCATTAGAAGAATATGGACAAAGAGATGATATAAATTGGCTAGGTATGGATGGAAAAAGTCTCAAAAACACCCGAAAGAATCCTAATAATGAACAACAAAATTTTATCATGTTTGTCTCATTGTTTAGTCAAGAAAGTGGATTAGTATTACACTTAAAAAGAATCGAAAACAAAAAAGGGTCTGAAATCGACGAAGGGCAAGCTATAATTGAGGATTGCTCTCTCCAAAATAAAGTTTTTACTGGCGATGCTTTACACTGTCAGAAAAAAACAATCAGCTTAATAGCCAAGAGTAAAAATGACTATGTTATCACCGTTAAAGGAAATCAGAAAAATCTTTATAAGCGAATACAAGACCTGAGTAATTCCTCAAAGCCAGAAAGTTGCTTTCTTGAACAAGATAATAGTCATGGACGAAAAATATCAAGAAAAATAGAAGTTTTTAAAGTGAGAAAAAATGAAAGACAAGGGTTTGAAAATCTGCGAAGAGTTATTAAAGTAGAAAGAAAGGGTAGTCGCGGGGATAAAACCTATGAAGAAACAGCTTACTATATCAGTAGCCTAACCGAATCCGCTCAAGTATTTGCTAAAATTATTCGAGGACATTGGAAAATAGAAAATCAGTTACATTGGGTAAAAGATGTAATTTTTGAGGAAGATAAAAGCGAGATAAGTGATTTTCAAGCGGCCAGCAATTGGTCAATTCTCACAACTATAGGATTGAATCTTTTCAGAGGTTTGGGTTTTCTCTCAATAACAGAGGGACAGAGGTGGTTAGCTGAACGTTGGGAAAAACTGATAGTTTTATCGACGTAAGAAGCAGAAAAATTAGCTAAATTAACAGGATGTACTCTCAGACAATTTCAAGAAAGATAGGCTTTTAGTGGCTTGGAAACAGGCTTTATCAATTTATTCATAATCAATATTGGCAGAGGATTAAAGATTAGTTATTGTCACTAACTCTTTTGATTAGAAAAAGATAAACTTGAGAATTTTCATTCAAATTTATTGACTCAAAATCAGCTGTAATTAATTTAAATGAAACAGCCCTAGGGACTAAGGGGGGATCGGCACCCCCCTTATCAAGCTATCCATTAGTCGGATCTTTCTTAACAAAAAGAGAAGAAACTTAAAAAAAGGGGAAACGATTGATAGGTATAGTTTTGAAAGAAGGAATTAAGGTGGAGGTAAGCAAAAAAATGGAGAAATGGGCAGCCCAAGAATTACAGTATGCAGACCTAGGGGACACCAGAAGAAAGAAAAGGTTAATCAGTATCGTGGAAAACTTGGCCAGTCAACCTAGTACAAGTGTGCCACAAGCTTCAGGAAATCTAGCCGCAGCGAGTGCCACCTACGACTTTTGGAATTCCCCCTATTTTCACCCCTCAGATATAATTGCCGCCCAGGCCAAAAGTACAGTAGAAAGAATCAAAGAACATCCAATAGTTTTGGCAGTGCAAGACACAACAAGTTTAGACTTTACGACGCAAAAAGCCAAAAAAGGCATGGGTTATCTAGATTATAAAAAATCCTTTGGTCTCAAAGTTCATACCACCTTAGGAGTGTCCCCAGTCGGAATACCTTTAGGACTGATTAATCAATATGTCTGGGCAAGAGAAGAAAAGAATTTAGGGATTGCCAAGCAACGCAAAAAAAGAGAAACCCAAGAAAAAGAAAGTCAAAGATGGTTAGATTCTTTGTCAGAAACACAACAACAGATACCCGAAGATATTCAAGTAGTAACAATCGGAGATTGTGAGGCAGACATATTTGATTTATTTGCCCAATCAAGAAGTCCTAACTCTCATTTATTAATTCGAGGAACTCATAACCGAAAAGTTAACTATCTCGAAGACAAGCAAAGGTCAGGGCATTCAGAGCCTAAATATTTACATCAATCCATCAGAGAAATAAAAGCCTGTGGGACCTTAGATGTGCAAGTAAAACGCAATCCTAATCACGAGGCTAGACTAGCTAAACTAACAGTTAGATTTGCCAGTTTTGAAATACAAGTACCTAGCCATCACTCCAAGGCGACCCCTCGTCAACCGGTCAAATTACAGGTAATTTTAGCTGAAGAAGAAAATCCGCATAGCGGAGTTAATCCTATCAGTTGGCTGCTCTTAACTAGCCTAGACATTAGTAGCTTTGAATCAGCGATAACCTGTGTGCGCTGGTATAGTTATCGCTGGTTAATAGAACGCTATCATTTTGTTTTAAAAAGTGGTTGTGGATTAGAAAAACTGCAATTAGAAACGGGTAGGAGAATTGAGATGGCCTTAGCTACCTATTCAATTGTAGCTTGGAGATTACTTTGGTTAACCTATCAAGCACGCTTACACGGAGAGGAGAGTTGTGAAAGTTTTTTGGAAGAACATGAATGGCAATCTTTGTGTGCCACTATTCATAAAAAGAGTCCGCCACCTGAAAAGCCGCCCTCCTTTCGAGAAGCGGTCAGAATGATTGCTTCTCTTGGGGGGTTTTTAGGTAGAAAAGGTGACGGTGAACCTGGTGTTAAAACTATTTGGTTGGGACTGCGAAGGTTACATGATATCAGCCAGACTTGGAAACTATCTCATCAAATTAGTCCCCCTATAGAACCCCCTTGAGCCATCTGGCACACTTTTCTCTTTTTGTCAAATTTTATGTTAAGAAAGATGTGACTAATGGATAGCTTATCAAGGGGGGCAGGGGGGATCGAACCTAAAATCTATTTTTAATTTAATTATAACCAGCTACTTAGTCGTAATATTAAAAGCGGATTTGGTATAAATCTTCTTTTGTGGGATTTTTAAAAGCTAGATACAAACTAACTTTTCGATGCGGTGCAAAGTTGGCATTCATACCTTAATTCAGTAACACCAATACTGTTAGCAAGGAACGAAACCCAACCCGACAGCAGCTTTTGTCAAGGATTGTTAAGATGTGCTTACCCTGTAGTTATCGATTCTTGCCTGTGGCAATATGTTGGTAATAGGGACTTACAAGCAGCTAAAATTTGCCTTATCATGGCGAGGAGGAAGAATATTCTCACCGGTGAAAAGAAGTCGAATTAATTTTCTACAAATCTTTAGACACACATTCCGCAATCTCAAATCGAAAATCTCAAATCTAAAATAGGCTTATGTGGAATTCTATAATACAATTCTATCAAACTAATAAAGACTGGATTGACAATCTCCTCTCCGGTGCATTAGTGACTGTTGTTCTGGCAATAATCGGTTTCATTTGGTGGTATCGAGAGCAAAAACGAAAAGTCCGAATCATTGAACCGTCCTTACCCTTTACGAAAATTGCCCCCAATAGCAATGTAATCCCGATTATCTACAAAAGGGATGAAAAGGATAAATCTCCTTTAGCGGATCATAATATTATTTACCAACACCGAATGGCTGACCGAAACTTTACTAACGAACTTCTGCAAAATCTGGAGGAAAATCGCTGGTTAATTATTCTCGGACCCACAGGAATCGGCAAAACTAGAGAAGCTGCTGAAGTAGCGCAACGCTTGAATCATGAAGGCTGGACGGTATTAGTATTAAAATTAGGAGAATGGTTAGAGCGACCTGAAAATAACCAATTAGAGGCAATTGGAACAGATAGAAAATTACTATTTTTCCTCGACGATCTTAACTCATATATGCGCCGCAGTTTGGAAGTAGAACAAAATCCCCAAGCAAAAGATAGTCCTCTTGCGGCGATTAATATTCCCTTACAAGAACGACTATTAAAAACCCTAGAAGCTTATGAAAACCATTGTACTCGTCCCGAAGAAGTGCGAGTAATTGCCACTGCGAGAGATGAAAAAGAACCCGAATTACCGGGACAACCGAGTGAATGGGATAAGTTACAGTGGAATAAATACCCAAAACTGTGGAACCGTTTTCACTTGGTAGAATTGCCATCACCGGAAGACGGTGCAATTGTCGAATTATTGCAGGATACTATCCCGCAAACCAACATTAAAGCCGAAACTGACTACAGCAGCATTGCTGCCTGTAATGATTCTACCTTTCGCAATGTGGTAGAAAATTTAGTGCGCCTCGACAACCGACAATTACCCCTCAATCCTGCCAACTATCAAGCTACTCTGCGAGGCAACTGGCAAAAACGTTATCAGGATGCAATTAAAAGGGATACTCTGGCGAAATATATCTATGCTGCGGTGGATTTGTTGCGCCAGTGTAATGTTTCCTTAGAACCGTTTATTGTTGAACCCACTGCCAGATTTATCGCCAAGGGAAATATGTGGCAACAACTCTGGTATCGCTGGAAAATCAAGCAAAGTTTGGCTGATTTAATTGCCAGAGAAAACATTTTAGAACCTCGCGACGGACAAATTGAAGCCAAGGGAAAGCAGGTAGAATTAAATGACTATCTGCGTCCTCTAAAACAGTTAATTTGGCAGTTATTTAAACAAAAACCAGAGTAAATGTTGCCCTCTCTAGCAGGATTTACTCTTAAACTATATGAATTAAAGCGCTATCAAGATGCCTTAAAAGGGTTCAACCGTCTAGTTAGTTTGCTACCTCAATGGGAAGACGGTTGGTTTTATCAAGGTACTACTTTTGATTATCTCGAACAATACCAAGAAGCGATCGCATCCTACGATCGAGCTTTAGAAATTAAACCCGATTACCATGAAGCTTGGTACAACCGAGGGGTTGCGTTAGGTAATTTAGGCAGATTTGAACAAGCGATCGCATCCTACGATCGAGCTTTAGAAATTAAACCCGATGACCCTGATGCTTGGAACAACCGAGGGAATGCGTTATATAATTTAGGCAGATTTGAACAAGCGATCGCATCCTACGATCGAGCTTTAGAAATTAAACCCGATTACCATGAAGCTTGGTACAACCGAGGGGTTGCGTTAGGTAATTTAGGCAGATTTGAACAAGCGATCGCATCCTACGATCGAGCTTTAGAATTTAAACCCGATGACCCTGATGCTTGGTACAACCGAGGGGTTGCGTTAGGTAATTTAGGCAGATTTGAACAAGCGATCGCCTCTTACGACAAAGCTTTAGAATTTAAACCCGATTACCATGAAGCTTGGTACAACCGAGGGATTGCGTTAGGTAATTTAGGCAGATTAGAAGAAGCGATCGCATCCTGGGATCGAGCTTTAGAATTTAAACCCGATGACCATGATGCTTGGAACTACCGAGGGATTGCGTTAGCTAATTTAGGCAGATTTGAAGAAGCGATCGCATCCTGGGATCGAGCTTTAGAATTTAAACCCGATGACCATGATGCTTGGAACTACCGAGGGATTGCGTTAGCTAATTTAGGCAGATTTGAAGAAGCGATCGCATCCTGGGATCGAGCTTTAGAATTTAAACCCGATGACCATGATGCTTGGAACTACCGAGGGATTGCGTTAGGTAATTTAGGCAGATTTGAAGAAGCGATCGCCTCTTACGACAAAGCTTTAGAATTTAAACCCGATTACCATGAAGCTTGGTACAACCGAGGGATTGCGTTAAAGAATTTAGGCAGATTAGAAGAAGCGATCGCATCCTGGGATCGAGCTTTAGAAATTAAACCCGATAAGCATGAAGCTTGGTACAACCGAGGGGTTGCGTTAGGTAATTTAGGCAGATTTGAAGAAGCGATCGCATCCTACGATCGAGCTTTAGAAATTAAACCCGATAAGCATGAAGCTTGGTACAACCGAGGGGTTGCGTTAGGTAATTTAGGCAGATTTGAAGAAGCGATCGCATCCTACGATCGAGCTTTAGAAATTAAACCCGATAAGCATGAAGCTTGGTACAACCGAGGGGTTGCGTTAGGTAATTTAGGCAGATTTGAAGAAGCGATCGCATCCTACGATCGAGCTTTAGAAATTAAACCCGATAAGCATGAAGCTTGGTACAACCGAGGGGTTGCGTTAGGTAATTTAGGCAGATTGGAAGAAGCGATCGCATCCTACGATCGAGCTTTAGAATTTAAACCCGATGACCCTGATGCTTGGTACAACCGAGGGGTTGCGTTAGGTAATTTAGGCAGATTTGAAGAAGCGATCGCATCCTACGATCGAGCTTTAGAAATTAAACCCGATAAGCATGAAGCTTGGTACAACCGAGGGGTTGCGTTATATAATTTAGGCAGATTGGAAGAAGCGATCGCATCCTACGATCGAGCTTTAGAATTTAAACCCGATGACCCTGATGCTTGGAACAACCGAGGGGTTGCGTTAGGTAATTTAGGCAGATTTGAACAAGCGATCGCATCCTACGATCGAGCTTTAGAATTTAAACCCGATGACCCTGATGCTTGGTACAACCGAGGGAATGCGTTAGATGATTTAGGCAGATTGGAAGAAGCGATCGCATCATATGATCGAGCTTTAGAATTTAAACCCGATTACCATCAAGCTTGGTACAACCGAGGGAATGCGTTAGATGATTTAGGCAGATTGGAAGAAGCGATCGCATCCTACGATCAAGCTATTAAAATTAATTCAAATTCTGCTAATGCTTACTACAATAAAGCTTGCTGTTATGGCTTACAAAACAATGTGGAATTAGCTATCGAAAACTTACAACGCGCCATCAATCTTGATGTCGAATATCAGGATATGGCGAAAACGGATAAAGATTTTGAGCAGATTCGGGGAGATGAGCGGTTTCAGAGTTTCCTAAATCGAGTATAATAATATATATTTGTATTTTAGCTAAGGAGATATTCTATGACTAACACCTACACAGCTATCATTCAGCCAGACGGAGATTGGTGGATT
The DNA here is from genome assembly GCF_000010625.1 of Microcystis aeruginosa NIES-843. NCBI lineage: Bacteria > Bacillati > Cyanobacteriota > Cyanophyceae > Chroococcales > Microcystaceae > Microcystis > Microcystis aeruginosa. The sequence continues at coordinate 5,341,891 of NC_010296.1, read as the reverse complement.
GGTTGGATAGAAGAAATTCCGGAAGTTAACTGTCAAGAAGCATCTCGTGATCAGTTATTAGAAAGCCTAAAAATTACTCTTAGTGAAGCATTAGAATTGAATAAACAGGAAGCAATTGCCGCTACTAGGGGAAACTACCAAGAAGAGAAAATTGTTGTATGAAACGCAAACAGTTTATCGATCACGTCCTGTAGGGGCGAAGCATTCGGATAGGAAATCTACGGTTTCAGCGATAAGTTATTGCCCGAATGCTTCGCCCGTACTTTTTCAGCAAGTCCTAGCCATTCTTGGTGGTTTAACCCCCAATTAAATAAAAGATCTGCGATTCCAAGACATACCGGAGTGATAATTATCACAATTGGGCAATTCAGCAATGGGAAAAAGTTGCCAAACCTTTATTAACTTGTGAGGCAGTTATCACTGAATCCTGTTTTATTTTGTGAAGTAAATAAAGAGAGAAAATTATTCATGTCAAACAAAACTATTGATCTCAATCAAGTACAGTTAACTTTACAAGAACTACTTGCCTTAATAAAGGTAGATACTGAAATTATTATAACCGAAGGAAACAAGCCTGTAGCTCGTCTAATTCCTTGGGGAGATACTGAAAAAACAACGTCTGAAACTCCTTCTCCTAAGTTACGACAACCAGGACTACACGCTGGAAAAATTGGGACTAGCGAAGATTTTGATGAGCCACTTCCTGAAGAATTTTGGACAGGTGAATCATGAAATTTCTTTTAGATACCCATACATTTATTTGGTGGGATAGCGAACCAGAAAAACTCTCTCAAAGAGCTTTAGAACTGTGTAGAGATCCTAGTAATACGCTATTACTTAGTATTACAAGTATTTGGGAAATGCAAATCAAACTACAACTAGGTAAACTATCACTCAAGATACCTTTAGCAGAAATGATTAATACTCAGCAGGAAACTAACCAAATTGGACTTTTATCAATTACAGTCAGCCACGTTTTAGCTTTAAATACTTTACCTAACATCCATAAAGATCCATTTGACCGCTTGTTAGTTGCTCAAGCTAATCTTGAAAATGCTAGACTGATTAGCCATGATTCAATATTAGCAAAATATCCTGTTCAGATAGATTGGTAGATAGGACTTGCTGAATAAATGTTAAATATAGACGAGGTAAGAGTTTTAGGGTTCTGTTTTGCTCTCACAGGTGCAAGATTTTGAGAGAATCGTCGTTCAAAACCTTGCGTCTTCATCGGCCCGCGTCCTGTAGGGGCGAAGCATTCGGACAATAACCTATCGGTGAAACCGGAGATTTTCTATCCGAATGCTTCGCCCGTACTTTTTCAGCAAGTCCTAGCCATTCTTGGTGGTTTAACCCCCAATTAAATAAAAGATCTGCGATTCCAAGACATACGGAAATTAGGGATATTCTCGCTAATAAAATCTGCAAAGATATCGGAATACCACTAATAAAATAAATCGTTCATCAGTCTTGATGTCAAGTATCAGGATATGGCGAAAACAGATAAAGATTTTGAGCAGATTCGGGGAGATGAGCGGTTTCAATCATTGCTAAGTTAAGTAAATAAAAAAAGAGATGACTATCTATGTCGAAAGCAATCCCATCATCACAGTTAGGCGATAATAACTCTTAATTTCCAACTTTCTATCCTAATCAGGAGACCGATTGCTATGACACTGGCAAACACCCACCTAAAAATCGAAAATATCGCTCATTATATCATAAAAATCACCAAAAATACTTAATTTACTTAAGACAACTAAATAATTGTTTAATCAGTAATTCTTGAGGAAATCTAAAATCAGAACCCAACCGGCAAAAAAAGTGAGAGAATAAAAACATAGTTCAGAGAGTAGAGGCTGTCAAGACAAGCTTTCCAGTCGTAAAATCCATAATTCTTGCTGGGTGAGGGCCGATAACTAACTTTCAAAAAAGCAGAATTAAATTTAGTAGAAAAAAATCGCAACAATCTGTCAATCCACTGAAAAAAGAGAGAAAACTTATGTTTTGTGAACAATGCGAACAAACCGCTAGTGGTAATGGTTGTCATCAGTGGGGAGCCTGTGGAAAAAGTCCCGAAGTCAACGCCGTTCAAGACTTATTAGTTTATTGTCTGCGGGGATTAGCATCGGTGGTTTTAAAAGCCAAAGAAGCGGCAATATCTACTCGCGAAGCCGATATTTTTACCTGCGAGTCGCTTTTCGCCACCATGACCAATGTGAACTTCGATCAAAGACGTTTTACCGATTATATTCAGCGTTGTTTAGAGATTCGGGAAAATTTAAAAGCACAATTGGGATCGCTGGACTGGTCTGCACTTGCTAACTATCAGCCTAATTTTAATGAGAGCCTAGTCAGTCAAGGTCAAGAAGTATCCTTAGAACTAATTGAAAAAGTACAAGACCTCGATATTTTTTCCCTAAAGTTAACCGCTATCTACGGAGTTAAAGGTCTTGCTTCCTATACTTTCCACGCTCAGGAATTAGGTCAAGAGGATGACTCAGTTTATCAGGTTATCCAAGAGACTTTAGTGGCAATTGATCGCAGTGATTTAAACCTGAATGATTGGGTGGCAATCTGTCTAAAAGTTGGGGCAGCAAACCTGCGGGCCATGGAATTATTAGATCAAGGTCATACCGAAACCTACGGTCATCCCATACCGACAAATGTTCCCTTAAATCCACGTTTAGGTAAAGCCATTTTAGTCTCCGGCCATGATATTAAACAATTAGCGGCTTTACTGGCACAAACTGCCAATACTGGGATAACAGTCTATACCCACGGAGAATTATTACCCGCCCACGGTTATCCAAAACTCAAAGAAAAATATCCCCATCTCTACGGTCATTATGGCACCGCCTGGCAAAATCAAACTAAAGAATTTGCTAAGTTTCCGGGGGCAATAGTTTTAACTACTAATTGTCTCATGCCCCCCCACGAAAACTATGAAAGTAAACTCTTTACCCTCGGACCTGTGGGTTATGCCCATATTAACCGCTTAGAAACAGTGGACGGTGCGATCGATTTTAGTCCCGTGATTGCTAAAGCGCAATCATTGCTCGGATTTACTGAAATAAGCGAACCTCGGCAGGTAATGGTAGGATTTGCCCACAATACCGTTCTCAGTGTCGCTGATACGGTGGTTAATGCCCTTAAACAGGGTAAAATCCGTCACTTCTTCCTAGTTGGGGGCTGCGATGGGGCAAAACCCGATCGCAATTACTACACCGAATTCGTGGAACAAGTTCCCGAAGATTGCATCGTTTTAACCCTTGCCTGTGGAAAATTCCGCTTTTTCGACAAACAATTAGGTAGTATCGAAGGATTACCCCGGCTAATGGACTTGGGACAATGTAACGATGCCTATAGTGCCATCAAAATCGCCCTAGGATTAGCCAACGCTTTTAACGTTAGCGTCAACGAGATACCCCTCTCCCTAATTATCTCTTGGTACGAACAAAAAGCGATCGCTGTACTGCTCACCCTGCTACATCTAGGTATGCAAAATATCCGTCTGGGACCAACTTTACCGGCATTTATCTCCCCCAACGTCCTCAAATTCCTCTCCGATACCTATCACCTGCAGCCGATTACCACCCCCGCAAAAGACTTAGCCGATTGTCTAGGTTAAAACTTTCTGTAAAAATCCCACCCTTGGCCACAAACCGTGGCCTATGGGAAGGAGAGGGATATTATCCTCAAGGAGAATAATTTTTATGTCCGTAATCACTTTAAGCATTGATGGCAAAGATGTAGCGATCGAAGCAGGTTCGCGAGTTCTCGCAGCAGCTAGTCAGGTAGGAATAAAAATTCCTGCCCTCTGTCATCTCGATGGGGTTTCCGAAGTGGCTGCCTGTCGCTTATGTTTGGTAGAAATTGAAGGTATTAATAAATTATTACCTGCCTGTGTAACGGAAGTGGCGGAAGGAATGGTGGTTCACACCGATACCCCAAAACTGAAAGAATATCGCCGCATGACAGTGGAATTATTATTCGCTGAAGGCAATCACGTTTGTGCGGTTTGTGTGGCTAATGGTAACTGTGAATTGCAAGATTTAGCCATCGAAGTGGGTATGGATCATAGTCGTTTTCCCTACCGTTTTCCCAAGCGAGAAGTGGATATTTCCCATCATCTTTTTGGTATCGATCATAATCGTTGTGTTCTCTGTACCCGTTGTGTGCGAGTCTGCGATGAAATTGAAGGGGCGCACGTTTGGGATCTGGCTTATCGCGGCGAAAAAGATAAAATTATCGCGGGAATGGATCAGCCTTGGGGCAGCGTTTCCGCCTGTACTTCCTGCGGCAAATGTGTTGCCGCTTGTCCAACCGGGGCGATATTCCGCAAGGGTTCCGCCGTTTCTGAAAAAGAGGAAGATCGCTCGAAGTTGGAATTTTTAGTTAATGCTAGGACTCAACACCAATGGACGCGTTAAAGTAATCAATGGAGGGTGATAGTGATCGATGGGCGCATTTAGATATCTACGAGCAGAAACTAACCGCCAAGGTAAGGGAGGAATATGATCAGATTATGGATAATAATCAAGATATCCTAGGGATTGCTGCCCAATACGAAATATCGGAGATCGATATCCGACGCGCCAAGGATTATGCTTTTGGATCGGGAGTGTCTCGATATCAATTTTTTCCCGAAGGTTTAATGGTAGCAGCTTGGCGAAGACTCGCTGGCGCTCAAGGGAATAATCTTGATCAGATGTTTCTCAATCATGAAATCTACGAATCTGACTTAGTGATTAATCGAGGCTTTTCGCAGCAACAAGCGCATTTACTGGCACAAAAACAATATCCTTGGTCTGATTCAATTCAGCAAACAAGATAATTATGACCACATCACCCGAATCGCAATTTCTGCAAGCCCTAGAAATGTGTCAGTCTCTCTCCAATTTGACGGCGCAATTTTCTAGTATTCCTTGTCGGATAATTGAAATTTTGTCTGATGTCAGTCAAGAGCCTAGGGTTTTGTATTCGCTCTTAATTAAATATTCTAGAGAGGTGGATTCCGCTTTGGTTGCCCTAGATATTTATGCCAAAAGTGCTGATAATTGGCGAGTAAAAGATCGAGATAAAACCTGTTCTCTTGGTTTTGGAGTAAAAGACCATTGCACGATTTTAAGCTGTTTGCTCAATTTCGGCAAACGTCCTTTTTCTTTTATTTCCTATACGGGAAATTTTGCATCGGAGGCGATTATTTTTGAGCTACTTAAAGACTGGAAAAATCTAGATATAGCTCCTTTCTTTGAGGAAAAAATGCAAGAGTTTATCCGGGAGGCAAAAATAGCTTAAAAGAGTATTTCTTTTCGTTTGATCCTTTTGACCAAATTGCAACTCAGCCAACAATACCAACCAAGAAATTAAAATTATGAGTAAAATTCGCTTCGCTACTGTCTGGTTAGCCGGTTGTTCGGGATGCCATATGTCCTTCCTCGATTTGGATGAATGGCTGTTAGAATTAGCCGAAAAAGTTGACGTGGTGTATAGTCCCGTCGGCTGCGATCTGAAAACCTATCCCGAAAATGTCGATGTCTGTTTAGTGGAAGGAGCGATCGCTAATCAGGATAATTTAGAACTAATTCATCTAGTCCGCCAAAATACCAAAACCGTCGTTTCTTTTGGTGATTGCGCTGTGACTGCTAACGTTCCCGCTATGCGGAATATGTTGGGAACTGCTGATCCCGTGCTAAAAAGAGCTTATTTAGAGTTAGGAGATAACACACCTCAACTACCAGAAGAACCCGGTATCGTTCCCGAATTATTAGATCAAGTGCTGCCCGTCCATCAAGTCATTCCCATCGACATTTTTATGCCGGGTTGTCCCCCCGATGCGGACAGAATTCGCGAGACATTGATTCCGATTTTAAAAGGGGAATTACCCGTGATGGCAGGGCGAGAAATGATTAAATTTGGTTAATTGAATCAGTTATCAGTCGTCAGTTATCAGTTATCAGTTATCAGTTATCAGTTATAAGATTTGAGTTTTAAGTTTTGAGTGAGCAGTATGTATTAAGTGAGCCTCATCAAATGCCAGTTTGCTGCTGTCTTTTCGCTGATTATTGATTACTGTTTACTGATTACTGATTGGGTGCATCTCACATTTGTAGAAATACCGACAATCAGCAATTATCAGTGACTCCTAAATTATTACAGATGTGTCAGCAGCCGCGTGTAAGCATCCCACCGAAAAACTAATGCGCGGGGGGTTTGGGGGCGGCGCCACGCCCCCAACGGGGGGTTTGGGGGGTAGAACCCCCCAAAAGCTTGGATTGAGTGATAAAATCGGAAGTAATACGGCCATCCCTTGAGTATGGGCTACATATCAAGAGAGGCACTCATGCAAAACGGAGAATAAATAATCAGTTTTTAATAACTGGATACTGATTACTGAACATCTAAATCAAGTTAAAATATCCGCTCCCAACATCCGTTGATATTTAGCTTCTAAGGCTTGTTTCAAATTGGGCAAAGTGATTAAATGGGGATCATCTAACATAATTTTTTCGGCGGCATCTCTTGCCAAAACTAACACCTCTTGATCCTCGACTAAACTAGCGAGGGCAAAATCTGGTAAACCCGATTGTCGTTGTCCTAAAACTTCCCCCGGACCGCGAAATCGCATATCCATTTCCGAGATAAAAAAGCCGTCTTGGGATTGTTCCAAAACCGTTAATCTTTGACGGGAATTAGCGCTATTACTGCCACTTAAAAGTAAACAATAGGATTGATGGGAACCTCTGCCCACGCGCCCCCGTAATTGATGCAATTGTGAAAGGCCAAAACGTTCGGCATTTTCAATTAACATCACCGTGGCATTGGGAACATCCACCCCCACTTCGATAACCGTAGTTGAGACAATAATTTGCAGAATATTATCGCGAAAAGCTGTTAAGATTTCCTCTTTTTCGGCGGAACTCATGCGACCATGGAGTAAACCGATATTAAAATTGGGAAAAATCTTTTCTGATAAATTTTGATATTCTTCCACCGCAGCCCTAACATCTAATTTTTCCGATTCTTCAATCAAGGGAAAAATCACATAAGCTTGTCTGCCTTGGGCAATTTCACGCCGAATTAAATCATAGGCAGCCCTTCTTTGATTCCCATTTAAAGCGGTGGTTTGAATCGGTTGTCTGCCGGGGGGTAATTCGTCAATTTGACTCACATCCAAATCCCCATGCAGGGTTAAAGCTAAAGTACGGGGAATCGGTGTTGCTGTCATGGTTAAAACGTGGGGAGACTCTCCTTTACTTAATAATCTTGCCCTTTGTTGTACCCCAAAGCGATGCTGTTCATCAATAACAACTAACCCCAATTTGCGGAAATTAACTGCATCTTGAATTAGGGCATGAGTTCCCACTAAAAGTGGTAATTCTCCTGTCTCCAATTGGGCGTGAATTTCTCGCCGTTTAGCAGTTTTTGTGGAACCAGTTAATAATTCTACGGGTAAATGTAAGAGATTAAACCAGCTAACTAACTTACGATAATGTTGTTCTGCTAAAACTTCCGTGGGAGCCATTAATGCTGCTTGATAACCGGATTGTAGAGCCGCTAAAATGGCATAAACTCCGACAATTGTTTTGCCAGAACCCACATCCCCCTGCACAAGACGATTCATCGGGGTGCTAGAATCTAAATCCTCTAAAATTTCCTCAATAACTCGTTTTTGAGCATTGGTTAATTGAAAGGGAATTATCTGATTAAATTGATCAATTAGTTGACCCTTAGCACTAAAAATAGCACTTTTCTGTGTCTGACGATACTGTTGCCGCCGCCGCAGAAACCCCAATTGTAAAAAGAAGAATTCATCAAAGACTAATCGCCGTCGCGCTTGACTTAGAATCTCGGCATTATTAGGGAAATGAATGTTAGTAATTGCTGTTTTTAAATCGATTAATCCGTATTGTTTTCTTAGACCGAAAGGCAAGGGATCTTTTATCGCCTCTACTGCCCCAAAAGCGGCGACTACAGCCTTTCTAATTAGGTCGGCGGGTACTCCATCGGTGAGGGGATAAACCGGCAGAATACGCCCGATTTTTAAGGACTCAATACTTGCCCCAGAACTGTCTAATAGTTCAAATTCAGGATTTTCTAAAGTTAACCCATATTTACCCGCTTTGACTAAACCACTAACCGCCACCACCGAACCCACCAGATAGAGTTTTTTTTGTCCTTCTTGCCAAGCACGATTAGTATAGCGAGTTCCCGCATAAAAACGGTTTAATTTTATCTGTCCAGTGCGATCCTGTAAGAGCAATTCAAAGATAGCTAACTTGGTATTTTTGGGGCTAGTAAAACAATTACAGCGCTTGACATTCCCCACTAAAGTTACTGTTTCCCCCTCGGTTAAATTGGCGATATTGACTTGACGACTGTAATCAATATGATCCCGGGGATAATAATATAATAAATCTTCAACTTTGTGGAGGTTTAATTTTTCTAAAAGACCAGCTTTTCTCTCTCCCACTTCCGCTAGATATTTCAAGGGTTGTTCGAGGGTAACTTGCCGTGGAGAAATAGCCTTTGCCGTGATGGGAGTGGTATTAATAATTTTCGCCACAGCTGGTTCTTTTGGGGTGGGGGTTGCTTCTAAAGTTTGCCGTAATTGTTGTAAAAAATTGCGAGTTTCGGTGACTAATTGTTGTCTTTGTCTGGGATTAAACTGGTAATATTGGGCAAATTTTTGGGCTAATTCTCGCCAGCGATTTCTCTCACTGGTGGAAATTCCCACGGGAGGATTATCCCCGAAACTAAGACAGAAAAACTCGCTAAAACGGTATTGATTTCCCTGAAGATCGGGATAACCTTTTTCCGCTTCTACAGATAAGGCTTTTTGTAATCTCACCCAGTCGGGTATTTCCCCTTTCATAATTGCCTCTTGATTCCAAATTTCCCAGTATTATGCTTCCCTGATACCCCTGTTTGATCATAACTGATTAATCGTACCAACTACTGCGCCATGCCGCTTCCGCTTGAGCGATAGTATATTCTTTGCGAATACGATGATATTGTTCCCCTAGACGATTTAATTGTTCCCAAAGGGAGCGAATTTGATTTCTTTCCACACTTAAGCGCGTATCAGCAAATTCCAGTTCAGCCATTCGTAGATGAATCGCCGTTACTTTAGTGACTTTGCCACTTGAAAAATCATGCTCATCCCCATCATCTTCATCTTCATCTTTTTCTTCCTCTGGTTCAGGGTTTTTAGCTTCCACTAGAATGTTTAACATATTATTTCCTCCACCTAGGGATTGTCCTTCTTCTCCCGCTTGAATTGCCATATCGATAATTTGACTGGGTAGATGAGGGGGAAGAATATAAGCTTTTTGTAGTTGCTGATTAATTTGTTTAGAGAGATGATTGAGAATCTCGACACAGTTTTTTTCCAGCACTCGACAACAATAAAGTAAAATATCGGGGTTATTAATCTCTCCAGTTGCGGCTAGATTTTCCCGTTTGTCTAGAAAAAGTTTCCAGAAATCTGGGGTGTTAACTGTCTCTGCTGGACTTTTAGAGAATCCTACCCCTGAAAATGCCCCTCGCTCGAAGCTCTGCTCGCCCAATTGCTGTAAACTGGCTTTAGCCTCTTGTCCTAGAGCTTTGATCTCCTCTTGTAGTTTCTGACGATTGCTGTGGGAGAGGGCCAGAAATTCCCCCCCATAGTAACGGGTACAGATATAATACACTGCCCCGATCGCCTGTTTATAGAGAGATTCACCGAGTAAATCAAGATAAATTCGGTATTTTTCTCGCATTCTTTCGGCTAAATTTGCCACTTCCGTTTCTATGTTCTTTAAATCTTGTTGTAGCTTGTTCAGTCTTCCAGTCATAGAAATTTTACCGAGGGAGAAGTTAGCGATCGGCGAATTCTATTATAGCGACTCATTGTCAGCTATAGCGCCCTGACATGGGGGAGATGTTTAGACTCGATCGGTTGTCAGTTATTTTAGCTATTAGCTTTTTGCAGACCAGCTTTTAGCATTTGTTTTGGCAAAGATAACTGCTATAATCAGGCTAATTAGTAGGAAAACTCTCTATCTCTATATTTTTGCATAGTTTACACCACAAGTCCGGGCATGAAAACCGACAGTATTTTTTATGATCTTTTTCAATCTTATCCGTCAATTTTCTTTGAATTAATCAACCTTTCCCCCGGAGAAGCCGAGAATTACCGCTTTGATTCCGTCGAAATCAAGCAACTAGCTTTTCGTATTGATGGCGTATTTTTGCCCAATATTACCGATCCTAGCATTCCTATTTATTTCTGCGAGGTGCAATTTCAAGATGATCAGAATTTTTATGGCCGTTTCTTTGCTGAAATCTTCTTATATCTCAGTAAAACTGCTTTTAACAATGATTGGCGCGGGGTGGTCATTTATCCCCATCGTCGGGTAGAATCAGATCAGGTTGTACGTTATCAAGACTTATTGACATCTGGGAGAGTGACGCGAATCTATTTAGATGAACTAGATGATATTAATCAAGATTCCCTCGGTATTGCCACTATAAAATTAATTATTGCTAAAGAAAATCAAGCAGTGGCAACAGCCAAACAACTTATTGAACGAGTGCGAACTGAATTTACCCAACCGCAAAACTTCCTACAATTAATAGAAACGATCCTTATCTATAAATTACCACGTCTAAGTCGCCGGGAGATAGAAGCCATGTTTAGTTTAGATGAACTGAAACAAACCCGTTATTTTCAAGACGTTCGAGAAGAAGGTAAACTGGAAGGTAAACTGGAAGGTAAACTGGAAGGTAAACTGGAATCTGTGCCGCGTTTATTGGCTTTAGGTTTAACGGTAGAACAAATTGCTCAAGCCTTGGACTTAACTGTAGAAAAAGTGCGAGAAATACCAGAAACCCATTAAGATAATCTAGCAGTAAGCTATGACAGCGTTTTTCATCAAGATAAAGTGTAACCTAATTTGCTATCGGCCACCGACTACCCAAAACGAAAACTTACTACCTCACCTATGACTAGCACTCCTTCAGCTTCTTTAAAATTAAAAAAAACAAAAATTACCGACACAAATATCACTCTCTCCCATGGCAGCGGTGGCAGAGCAATGCGGGATTTAATTAACGAGATATTCGTTAGTAACTTCGATAATAACTTACTGGCACCCCTTGAAGATCAAGCCCGATTTGAGATTAAAGATTTGGCTAAAATAGGCGAGCGCTTGGCATTTACCACCGATTCCTATGTGGTTTCTCCTCTATTCTTTCCGGGGGGTGATATTGGCAGTTTAGCAGTCAATGGAACCGTTAATGATTTGGCTGTCGGTGGGGCAATTCCTCTCTATCTCAGTTGTAGTTTTATCCTCGAAGAAGGTTTATCTATTGACATCCTAAAAACCATCGTTACCAGCATGAAAATAGCCGCCGAAAAAGCAGCGGTAAAAATCGTCACCGGGGATACAAAAGTCGTTCTCAAGGGACAAGGGGATCAAATATTTATTAACACCTCTGGAGTCGGAGTAATTCCGGCCGGAATCAATTCCGGGGCGAATAATTTACAAGTTGGCGATCGCATTTTGATTAACGGTTTTCTGGGGGATCACGGTGCCGCCATTCTGATTGCCAGGGGCGAATTAGACCTACAATGCACAATCGAAAGCGATTGTCAAGCCCTGAATTCTTTAATTTCTGCAATTCTGGCCGTTTGCCCGCAAGTTAAAGCGATGCGGGATGCCACTAGAGGCGGATTAGCCACGGTTTTAAACGAATTTGCCCAAAGTTCAGGGGTGGGAATACAGGTGCAGGAAACGGCGATCCCCATCCGGGAAGAAGTGCGAGGAATGTGCGAATTATTGGGCTTAGAACCGCTTTATCTGGCAAATGAGGGCAAATTAGTCCTTGTCGTGCCTCCGGAGGCGGAAAATCGCGTTTTAGCAGTGATGCGTTCCCATCCTGACGGTAAAAATGCCGCTTCTATCGGGGAAGTCGTCGCTTCTCCCCCCAATTTAGTTTACTTAAAAACCCCTTTCGGCACTAACAGAATTCTCGATATGTTAGTCGGTGAACAATTACCGAGAATATGTTAATTAGGGTTTGCTGAAAAAGTTTGTTGTTAGGGTTAGAAGTCAGGAGTCAGGAGTCAGGAGTCAGGAGTCAGGAGTCAGGAGTCAGTAGTCAGGAGTCAGTAGTCAGGAGTCAGTAGTCAGTAGTCAGTAGTCAGGAGTCAGTAGTCAGGAGTCAGGAGTCAGGAGTCAGTAGTCAGTAGTCAGTAGTCAGGAGTCAGTAGTCAGTAGTCAGGAGTCAGGAGTCAGGAGTCAGTAGTCAGGAGTCAGTAGTCAGGAGTCAGGAGAATTAAAAATGAATAATAATCAATTAAATGGTCTATTTACAGATTTTAGGCAATTTAATCCTTATTTTTGCTGTTTTGAACCCTCAAATAGTTGGGGTTTTGGGGTTTTAGTTGAAATTTCCTTGATAACTGATAACTGATAACTGATAACTGATAACTGATAACTGATAACTGATAACTGATAACTGATAACTGATAACTGATAACTGATAACTGATAACTGATAACTGATAACTGATAACTGATAACTGATAACTGATAACTGATAACTGATAACTGATAACTGATAACTGATAACTGATAACTGATAACTGATAACTGATAACTGATAACTGATAACTGATAACTGATAACTGATAACTGATAACTGATAACTGATAACTGATAACTGAAAATGCACGAACTAGGAATCACCCAAAATATTATCGAACTTGCTTTAGAACACTCGCGAGGAATGAAAGTTAGGCGCGTGGTGTTAGAGATTGGTAAACTAACGGCAATTATGCCAGAATCGATCGCTTTTTGTTTTGATACCTGTTGTCAAGGTACTAATGTAGAGGGGGCAATGTTAGAGATTCTGGAAATTTCTGGTTTAGGACAGTGCCAAGATTGCGGAAATGAGCTAGAACTAGAATATCCCTACGGAATCTGCGATCGATGTGGTAGTCGCAATATAGTCATTTTACAGGGTCAAGAATTAAATCTCAAATCGTTGGAGACAGAATCCTTATGTGTGTAACCTGTGGTTGTTCTGATAACTCGGAAGTGACGCTAACTAATCCGCAAACGGGAACCCATGAACATATTTTAGCCGATGGTACTGTTATTAGTCATAGCCATCACGATCACGAGCATGAGCATCCCCATCATCCCGCGGAAATTCACGCTCAAATTCATGGTAGCATTCTCCAAGTTGAGCAAAATCTGCTGGCAAAAAATAATCTGTTAGCGGCACAAAATCGCGGTTGGTTGAAGGGGAGAAAAACTGTTGCCCTTAATCTGGTTTCTTCCCCCGGTTCGGGAAAAACTACCCTGTTAACTCGCACAATTGCCGATTTAAAAACCGCTATTCCTATCAGTGTCATTGAGGGAGATCAAGCAACAGCTAATGATGCCCAAAAAATTAGTGAAACCGGTTGTCAGGTTATCCAAATTAACACCGGAACAGGTTGTCATTTAGAAGCATCAATGGTAGAGAGAGGATTAATCGAACTCGATCCACCGATGAATTCTTTAGTCATGATCGAAAATGTCGGTAATCTAGTTTGTCCTGCTTTATTTGATTTGGGAGAAAATGCCAAAGTCGTCATTCTTTCCGTCACCGAAGGGGAAGATAAACCGATTAAATATCCCTATATGTTCCACGCTTCTCAAGTCATGATCTTGACAAAAATAGACCTACTACCCTACGTTAATTTTAACCTCGATCGCTGTTTAGATTATGCCTATCAAGTTAATCCCAATCTGAAAGTTTTTCAAGTTTCCGCTACCACAGGAGAAGGTTTAGATGCTTGGTACAGTTGGTTAAAATCGCTGGTTTAAGTTAAGTAGTAACACACCTAAAAAGTTCAGTCTAACCGAAAGAAAAATGACCCTAGCACTTGATGACAATACTTATAATCAACTGTTGACTAAATTTCAACCCAAGATTATTGAAAATGAGGAAGAATATGAGCAAGCGCGTCATCTTCTGATTAATCTAATTAGTAAACAGGATCGACTACCAGAAGAAACCGCAATGGTTAAATTAATGGCGACAATTATTAAGGATTTTGATGCCAGACAACCTCAACCCGAACCAGCTTCACCGCAGGAAGTATTATTACACTTAATGTCAGCTAACAACATGAAACAAGCTGATTTAGTTGGTAAAATTGGTTCTAAGGGTGTGGTTTCTGAGATTGTTAATGGCAAGCGATCGATTAGTAAAGCTCAAGGGAAAATTTTAGGAGAGATTTTCAAGGTTTCCCCCAGTGTATTCATGTAATTCTCTATTAGTTGTTAATGAAAAAAACGTCATTGTTCCCACGATTAAATGTCAAGGTATCAAAACTAAACTGGTATCATCAATCAAAAGTTTAGCGGATCAGCAAAACTGCGATCACTGGATAGAACCCTTTTGTGGTTCGGGGGTGGTAGCTTTTAATTCACAACCCCAAAAGGCCTTATACTAAATCTAGTTATTAAAAACTGATTATTTATTTCCCCTTTTGCCTATTGCCTATTGCCTGAGTGCCTCTCCTAACCAAGAAGTTAATTTTGTTCTAGTCCTTAATCATATTCTTTTGCCGCTTGTACTAAGGATAAAAGTTGTCCGGTTTGATCGGTTCCCGATACTCCTAAATCACTGTGACAGAGGATAACTTTTTCGCTTACCCTTGCTAATAAATCCCTTAAAACTCTCTGTAAACGTGCCTGATTTTCCTCTAATTCTGCCTCTGTTGTCCAGCGTTGATAGGGACTTTCTCGCCAAAAAATTGGCGCAGCAAAAAGAGTAGCAGCACCTCCTTGTTCCCAGAGTGGGGAGGAACAATCTAGCCAAAAATGCCAACGATGACTAGAACGAAAAGAGCGATATTGAAAGATATTGCCTAGGGTAACTGCTGAGGAAGATTTAATAAATTGTCGCACGGGATAGGGATTAGCGGTAATTGTACCACGGCGCAAAAGTTGGATAAACTGACTAATAGTTTCGCTGGGACTTTGAAAAGAGGGTTCACTCTCACGCAAACGCCGATCGATCTCCCAAAAATGTTGGGCAGTTTCCATTAATTCTCGCAAAGCTGCCAAGTGATCGAAGGGCAAATTTTCCCCATCGTTTAATAATTCTTCGATCGCTTGATTTAAGACAAAAATCGGGAAAAGTTTCGCTTGCTGCTGCCGTTTTTTCATCCCTTCGATCCAGTGACAAATTCTTTCGTAGGCAGTACAAGCTTTTTGTCCTAAGCGATCCCAACGGGGAAAAGTTTCGATCGCTAATAAACGAGGATTTTCCGGATGCACTTGATAACAATGATCGGCAATTAATCCGGCGCGGATTGGATCGATATCGGGAATTAAATTCTCTTCTTCATCCCAGCGATAACGGCTAAAAATCACCAGCATTTCCGCTATGGCCTCTTGGGGGGCTAAACGCCCCAAATTTGCGTAAACAAGGGCGAGAAGGGTCAATAATGCCCGAATCAGAGGACAACTGATCAGGGGTCGTTGTTCGTTGAGGGGTTGAACGGGTATCCCGGCACCGGTTAAAATTTCCATCAGGCTATAACGGGCGATTTCGTCTAAACCGGGGGCAATAACGGCGATTTCTTCGGGTTTTACTGCTCCTTGCTTGACTGCTTGAATAATAGCGGTGGCTGTCTTCCGTAACAATTCGGCGCGAGAGGTGGTTTGCAGGGAGATGAATTGATCGGGAAGATTGCCAAGATAGTTACCGTCGCTGATTAAGGAGAGAACCGTCTCGCTAAACTGAGCAGCTAACCCGTCGGTGGTAGATAATGACATAATTTGACAGCGTGCCGCTAATTTTTGCAGATAATCGGGATCGGCAGTTAATCCTAAGCGAATTTTTCCCTGGGGATTGTAGGTAAAAACGCTAAAACAATCATGATCGAGGAAAAAACTGAGTAAATCCTTGGCAATAGCCGGATAATCGTCCACATCGTCCGCAAAAACTCCCCGGAAGCGTTTTAATAGTTGCTGCTGATAACGACTATCAGGAAATAAATAGCGCCAATAGAGTTCGTAGATGATACCATAACTTAATAAACCACGTTCTAGAGACCAATCACGCCATTGAATGATTAATTCTCCCACTTTTTCTGGTGTTTCCTGCTCATTAATCGCTAAAACTCGTTTTAAATCTGTTTCTGATAATCCGTCGGCTAATCTTTCGGGTATCTTTTCTGCGGGAACACCACTAGCGCCGGCTAATTGTAACAAATCGAGAACTTGACGGACGAAACGATATTCATTTATGCTAGTAGGCTGGAAGAATTCAGCGATCGCTGGTTGCCAGAGACGGGTGGCGAGTTCCTGTTCCGTTTCTGGGCGTAATCGGCGGGGAAATTGCGCTTTTAGCCCTAAAGACTCGAAAATTAACGGCCAAAACAGGATGACTTCATCGGTGAGAAAACCTAAAGGGGTTTTGCAGAGAATCGGATAGCTACCCCTAACAGCAAGGGCTAATTGATCGGCTAATTCCCGTTTATTATCATCGTTGGCAGCGAAAACTAAGATCGAGCGGGGAAGGGGCGATGATTTCGGTCGATCGAGATACAATGAATCCTGGGACTGAAGTTGAGAAACAACCCAGCGCCGAAATTCCCCGACTAAAGCGGTGGTTTTTCCCGATCGAGTCCCACCTTCGATCCAAATTGGTATGATTGACATCGTTTTTTCTGGATTGTATTTGTTAAGATGACTGATCGGTACTCTAGCTTTTCTCCCTTGTGGAAGTAATTGTTTCCTATGAATCTTAATCGGATTTTGCAAGGTGTTAATCAATGGTTATTACAAACTCCTGAACGTTCTTTAGATGAGGCTTATCATGCAGCTTTGAAGATTAAGGAGATAGAAGACAAGCATTTTCAAGGGCGAAAAGTGGCGAATGAATTCTCGAATTATGGCAGCAGCACTAATTCCTATTTTATCGCAGAAGTTAAAGGTTATCTGCAAAAAATTAAAGTCAGATTGACGGAGTTTAAAGCTAGTCGATCAATCGTTAATACTTTCGGACCTAATCAACCGACAATTAATAATGGGGTGATTACTGTCACCACAGATGTTTGTCTGAAAAAACTTCAGTTTATCGATAGTATTATCGGAAAATATCAAGATAATTATTGGCAAGAAGATATTCAAGATGTTCCCAAAAGTATCCAGAACAGAAATTTTGAGCAGGAAACAGCCAAAAATAAGACTTCTAGAAATCGCTCTTTTTTAGCAGCGGGTAGTATTGAAGATGAGGAAATAATCAAAAGTAATAAATCCCAAAAAGCTACGGAAAAACCGGGGGTTTTACCCCGTTCTTTTGTCAATACTTTTAATCGCATTAAACAGGAAATTGATCCCCAAGCGGAGGAATCGGAGGAGGCAGTTTTAAAGAAATTTCGCAATTCTCGTTATAAAACAGCCATTTCCCTCAAGTTTATTTTACTGTTAATTATTGTTCCTTTGTTGACCCAGCAATTAACCAAAACTTTCCTGATTACCCCCTTGGTTAATAAATATTTCCAACAACAGGAACAGTTTATTTTTATCAATCAGGATTTAGAAGAAGAAGCTTTTTCGGAATTGAGAAGATTTGAGGAAGCTTTACATTTTCGAGGTATGATTGGTTTAGCACCCAAATTATCTAACGAAGAAATCGAGGGAGAAATTACCAAAAAAGCCGCGGTACTAAGTGAAGAATTTCGCCAACGAGGTTTAAATGCGATCGCTAATATTTTCGCCGATATTTGTTCCCTGATTGCCTTTGGTTTTGTTGTCGCTTTTAGTCGTCGGGAAATCGAGATTGTCAAGTCTTTTCTGGATGGCATTCTCTATAATCTTAGCGATTCAGCTAAAGCTTTTTTAATTATTCTCTTTACCGATATATTTGTCGGTTTCCACTCTCCCCACGGTTGGGAAGTGATCCTAGAAGGATTAAGTCGTCATTTCGGTTTACCGGAAAATCGCCAGTTTAATTTTCTCTTTATCGCCACTTTTCCCGTTATCTTGGATACAGTCTTAAAATATTGGATTTTCCGTTATCTCAATCGCATTTCTCCCTCGGCAGTGGCTACCTATCGTAATATGAATGAATAGGGTAAAGTCAGGGAGAAACCTAATAATTTATCCTTCTAATTTGGGGGGGATAATTTGGCCGCTGTCTCTTGTACTTTGGTAAGTTCTAATTGCAAAGCAGTGGCAATCTGTTCTATACTTAAACCTAAAGCTAGTAAACCAGCGATCGCTTCAGTTTTAGCTTCTTCACGACCTTCTTCACGACCTTCTTCACGACCTTCTTGTTTAGCTTCTTGATAAAGTCGAGTCTGTCTGAGATCATCTAATCCGAACATAGCTTCTAACTCCGCACGACTAAGATTAGTAAATTTATAGGCTAAGGTTCTTTCAATTAATTCTACAACTTTTTGCTGGAAAACTAGATCATCAATTTCAGCGATCGCTTTTTCTAAAAGTGGTTTTCCTCGTTGCTGTGCTAATTGGGGTGTAGCGACAATTAACTGAATAATTCCTAAACCCAGAGACGGAGCCGGACTATCGATTAATTCATCTAAATAAATAGGTCTGATCTGTCCCGTTATCTCAAATCCCCGCAGTTGATAGGGAAAGTTATTATCCAGATCCCTGGAGGCAAATAAAGCTACAGCTATCCAATCCTGAACGGGTTTATACTGATTGAGATAGATGACAATTTCTGTTAAAAATCGCCAATAAAAATCACTTTTATCCTGAAATTGCACTTCAACAAAGTAAATCATTAGTTCCGGTGCTGCTGTGGTCGGTAAAAAAATACCGTCAAAACGACGCGCTAATTCTTTGATTTCTCGGGAGGAAAATTGATAATTTTCAGCTTTCTGGGTTGATTCTCCCAGTAATTCAAAAATTAACCCCGGAAAGGTTTGCAAGAGTTGATAAAAAATTGTATCGGTCTTCACAAGCTTGAAAAAATCTAGATGTTTACTAACAATTACTTACAAATCATCTAACAATAGCGTGACTAACACCTTATCGACACGATTACCGTCCATATCCACCACTTCCAAGCGCAACCTTTGCCATTCAAAATGATCGGCAGCCCCCGGAATCCTGCCAAGATGGGTAATAATAAAACCACCTAAAGTGTGATAATTGCCCTGTTTTTCCCCCGGTAATTCACTGATTTCAAATAACTCTTTAAAATCTTCGATCGCCACTGTACCATCGATCAACCAAGAACCATCTTCCCGCTGCACGATCTGAGCATCTTCAATGTTATCTAATTGGGGTAAATCGCCGACAATTGCCTCTAAAATATCCTTGCGCGTCACCAATCCTTGAATTACCCCGTACTCATCCACTACCAAGGCAATATGATGACCACTTTGCTGCACCAATTCTAAAACCTTTAAACCCCTAGTGCTTTCCGGCACAAAAAGCGGCTGTTGTAAATCCTTCGTCAGGTCGAAACTTTCACCGGTTAAACAATCTGCCAATAAGTCTGTGACTTCGATTACCCCCAAAACCTCATCTAAACTGCCCTGACACACAGGAAAACGGTTATGATTGCTCTCAATTAGCTTCTGGCGGTTAATTTCGGCACTATCTTCCAAATCTAGCCAAATAATATCTGGGCGCGTGGTCATAATCTGGCTTACTCGGCGATCGCCCAATCCTAACACCCTTTCCACCATATCCTGTTCTGCTTCCTCAAAGGTTCCCGCTGCGGTTCCCTGTTTAAGCATAATTTTCAATTCTTCTTCCGTAATTGGGGAATCATTGTTATTAGTATTAATCCCCAACAAACCGAGAATCAGATTAGTCGATTGACTCAAAAGATGGACAATGGGCGAAACAATTTTTGATAACCTATTCAGAGGATCAGCAACGAGGATAGCGATTTTTTCAGGATTACTTAAACCTAACCGTTTCGGCACTAATTCCCCCACCACTAGGGATAGATAGGTAATAATTAACACCACTAATCCTAATCCCAAAGCTTGACTGTAGGGGGCTAAAACAGGAACTTGGGCCAATAATTGCGCCACACTGACCGATAAATTAGCTCCTCCGTAGGCCCCGGCAAAGATACCCACTAGGGTAATGCCAATCTGCACCGTCGATAAAATTTGATTGGGATCATTGGCCAATTTTAAGGCCACCGCCGCCCTTCGATCATCTCTGGCTAATTGTTCTAAACGGACTTTGCGGGCCGAGACAATGGCAATTTCCGAGAGAGCAAAGACTCCATTGAGGAGGATCAGGAAGAAGATAACAAGAATTTCGGTAGTCGCCGAGAACATGGTTAAAATTTACAGGTAAAAGGGCGGATAGTTGTTTGTATCATAGTGCGAGGATCGGTTAAGTTCAGTAAAGAATCATCTTGATTTTTAACGAGTTACGAAGGCTTGTGTCTGGAGAGGGTTACTCCCAGTATAAATGGGATAGGATCAAGTCCGCACTCTTAGCTCAGTTAGCAGTGAACAGTCAAGAGTGACCTGTTGCCAGTAAACAAAGTTGTCCCTGGGAGAGTGGGGACAAACTATCTCAATCTATTCGCCTGAAAAATTATGATCGCTACACCCGTATCATCGAAATCGAACGCTATCACGGAAATCCGCCCCGGACTACCGACTATTTGCGGTTGGGAACAGGAAATCGCAGCGATTGTTAATCACGATGATCCGATCTTTTTACCGACAACAAATCTCCAATTAGACCATATCAAGGCTGGTTTTGCCTGTGCCTTGCATATGCACCAACCCACCATCCCCGCGGGTGTTAATGGTGAATTAATCTGCAATCTCCAGCATATGTTCGAGAATCAGGGGGATGGTGATAACCATAATGCCAGCGTTTTTGCCTGGTGTTACAGTCGCATGGGCGATTTTATCCCGGAATTGGTGGCGGAAGGCTGTAATCCCCGGATTATGCTCGATTATTCCGGCAATCTCCTCTGGGGTTTGGTACAGATGGGACGGCAGGATATCCTCGATAAACTCAAATTAATCACCTGTAACAGTCAATATCAACCCTATGTGGAATGGTTGGGGACGATGTGGAGTCATGCGGTGGCTCCTTCCACACCGATTCCCGATCTAAAATTACAGATGCAAGCATGGCAAACCTATTTTGCCTCGATTTTTGGCCCCGATGCCCTGAAACGAGTCAAAGGGTTCTCTCCCCCGGAAATGCACCTTCCTAACCATCCCGATACCCTCTACGAGTATATTAAAGCCCTGAAAGAATGCGGCTATCGTTGGTTATTGGTACAGGAACACTCGGTGGAAAATCTCGACGGTTCGGGATTGAGTCAGGAACAAAAATATATTCCTAATCGCCTGGTGGCCCGTAATTCTCGCGGGGAAGTGATTGCGATTACTGCTTTGATTAAAACCCAGGGTTCCGACACCAAATTAGTCGCCCAAATGCAACCCTACCACGAGGCCAAATGCCGCGGTAAACAGCAAATCGGCGGCGTTTGGGTTCCTTCCCTAGGTTCCCAGATTGCCGACGGTGAAAATGGTGGCGTGATGATGAATGAATTTCCTCGCGATTTTCCCAATCCTTGGCGGGAAATGCAGGGGGGTTCCACTGTGGCAGGATTTAACGGCACGGAATATCTGGAGTTAATCGAGGCCGCTGGCGTTAATCCCCAAGATTATCCCCCAATTCAAGCCGTACACCAGCATAAAATCTGGCAGCGAGTTAATCCCGATGCCGCTACCCCAGAAGCAGTGGAACAGGCGATCGCTGAGTTAAAACAGTCCGACCACCGTTTTACCATGGATGGGGCATCTTGGACCAATGATCTCAGTTGGGTGCGCGGTTACGAAAATGTTCTCGAACCGATGAACCAATTAAGCGCTAAATTCCACGAGAAATATGATCTTTTAGTACAGGCGGATCCTAGCTTCACCCGACGGCCCGATTATCTGGAGGCACTGCTTTATAATTTGCTCGTGCAAACCAGTTGTTTCCGTTATTGGGGCCAAGGTACTTGGACCGATTATGCCCGCACTTTGTACGAAAGAGGCGCGGCCTTAACCCGCTAAGATAGTAAGGTATCTAGGGTTGGCTGAAAAAGCTTTTCAGCCAACCCTAATTAGGGTTGGCTGAATAAATCTAAAAACCTTGTTGGGTAAGACTTTTAGACTTTTTTTCCTTCAAAAAGTGCCTACCATTGGAGTGATCGGGGGGAAAATTCAGGTACTTTTTCCCTGAAAATTAGGTAGTTGACCACCTGAAAATCGGTAAAACCCCACACCCTACACCCTACACCCCACACCCTACCCCCACGAAAAAGCTTTTCAGCAAACCCTAATTAAAGAAATACTCAAATCCTGATAAAAATCCTCTTGTTTTAATTCCACTTTTGATTGAGAAGCCAGTAAAAGTAAAGCCCAAAAAATCGCCACCTTTTCCTGTGTTGCCGAGTGACTAGAGGGCTTTTCTGCTTGCCATAAATCTAATAAATACTCAAACTCTATCTCCTTTTTCTCCAATTGAAAAAACTTTCTCTGCAAAAAAAAGTCCAGTTCCGCTGCCAATTCCGTCAGGTTTTCTTGGTGGGCCAATTCCGTGATAATTTGTACCGCTTCCCGTCGGGATTGAGGCCGGGGTTTCGGGACAACTACAGGCAGTTTCGGTAAAGCTTCAATCTCTAGGGCAATCTGTTGTAATTGAGTGATTAACTCCTGCAAAGTTACCCGTCTTTTTCGCGGTGGTGGGGCAGCAGTACGACGGCGAATATGATTTTCTAGATAACGGGGTAAAGTTCTTAATTCCCGTTCTAACTCGCTAATTTCCTCATCAATCAGACTTTCTTCTTGCTGGTCTAAAGACAATCTTTCTAGGGTATCAGCCTTAAATAAAACTAACATGGAAGCCCATAAAAAAGCCTGTCCCGATTGGGGTAAATTAGCTTGGGCCATGGCTAAATCTAGATCATTTAATAACCCCAATTCTGCCAAAAAGCGATCGATCACATCAATAACCTGCACATCCCAGGGGTCAATTTCTCCCTGTTCCGCCATTTCTAAAAGAGATGCGATCGCGTCACTGGCCGAGGTGATAGTCATGATTGTAGAATCTTGTAGGATCTCAAAGGATAGAATTTAGCAAGCAAAACCATGGACATATCGATCGCTGACCTGCGCTTGGACTACAATCTCGAAGAATTGCTAGAGTCAGAAACATCTGCCGATCCTTTCATTGTATTTAAACAATGGCTAGAACGGGCGGTATCTTCGGGAAGATTGGAACCCAACGCTATGACTTTAGCCACTATTTCCCCGGAGGGTAAACCCCGGGCCCGCATGGTACTGTTAAAAGACTTCGATCCTCGCGGTTTTGTTCTCTTTACCAACTACCACAGCGCCAAAGGACAGGAATTAATCGCTAATCCCAATGCGGCCCTAGTGTTTTGGTGGGGAGAATTGCAACGGCAAATTAGGATCGAGGGAACTGTAGAAAAAATCAGCGAGGAGGAATCGGATAATTACTTTTTTGTCCGTCCCTGGGAATCCCGTTTAGGGGCCTGGGCCTCCAATCAAAGTGAAGTGATTTCTGGGCGAGATATCCTCGAAAAACGCCTGACAGAACTAAAAGAAGAATATGCGGGTCGTGAAGTTCCCCGTCCTCCTCATTGGGGCGGTTTTCGCCTAATTCCTAGTTTAATCGAGTTCTGGCAAGGTCGCCCCAGTCGTCTCCACGATCGTCTCTGTTATTATCGTCAAGAAGATGGCAGTTGGCAAAGGCAACGTTTAGCCCCTTAGTTTTATTTTGACACCTTGTATTAGCAAAATAGCTCGATGCTAATTCAATTTGTCATTTTAGTCTTGAGATAATATTAGGTCGATGTCTTTTCCCAACCCGCGCTTACCTTAGCGATCGGGTTGGGCTATTATATCAATTGGATAAAGGCAATCCGTCCGCCCTAAAGTTTCAGAAAAACGATAGAATTGAAAGGGTTTTGGTCTGCATCCTTCAAAAATAACTAGAGAATTATGGACATCAATAAAGTTGGACTTCGAGAAACCTTAGAAGCATTGCGGGTTGAACTCAGTAAATCTATTTTAGCCTCTGAGGGTGAGCAGATTCGCTTTGAAGTGGGTGAAATTGAATTAGAGGTTCAATTTGTGGTTGAGCAGTCGAAAGAAGGCAAAGGTGGGCTGAAATTTTGGGTAGTAGAAATGGGTGGGGGTGTCACCAATAAAGATACGATAACCCATAGAATTAAAATTCCCCTTAAACCCATTGGGAAAGATGGAGGACCTATCAAGACAGGAAGTGATGATATTCCCGATTAGAATTTTATACCCCTAGGGACGCAATGCTTGCCCCCAAAGCAGTTAATTTGTAGGATGGGTTAGCGAAGCGTAACCCATCGCCATCCCAGAAGAATAGGTTACATCAATCCGATAAGTTATGCCCCAATTCCAACCCGATCGCGCTTTAGAAATTGTTGCCCCTAAGTATGGCACTGCCTATCGAATTGGGGGACGTTTACTCTTAACTTGTCGGCATCTATTTGATAATAGTAACGACTGTCAAGTACGATTTAGATCAGCATCAGACTATTCTGATAAGCAGGATATAGACGCTCAAGTAATTTGGAAAGCACCAGATAATATCGATATAGCATTAGTAGAATTACCAGAAACTATCGAAACTTGTGATCCTGTAGGTTTTGGGTTGTTACCTGATGCGAGTAGCACCCAAAAAGTTAAATTTGACTTTTTGGGCTTTCCTCTATTTTTACGGTATTCTGAAGATGGTATAAAATACGCCACAGGGTTACATATTGAGGGAACTATTGATGTAGCTAATCGTGCGCCTTATAACCGGTTGTTATTAAATATTAAAGATAGTCAAGACATACAACCCACCGATGAACAATTAGAAAAATTAGCAGAAGATCAGTCACCTTGGCAAGGAACATCGGGATCAGCAATTGTTTGTCATGGGTTAGTGATTGGGGTACAATCTAAACAGCTAAGTATAGATCGTCGGGCATCTTTAGAAGCTGAATCTTTGGCCAGGGTTTATAAAAATACCGAATGGTGTGAGATATTAGAAAAACATGATATTGATCCTGAACCTAAACCCGTTATATCCGCTTCTTTAAAATCTTCTTCCTATCGCAATCAAGCTGTTCCTAAACCGAGGTATTTTGTCGAACGTCCAGAGGTTATTGTTAAATTAAAGGAACTTCTGTTATCTAAAGAAAAAACCGAAATAGGAACCTTAGTTATTATTGCTATTTATGGATTAGGAGGGATTGGTAAATCCACTTTAGCGGCGGCATTAGCACAGGAGAAAGAGGTTCAAGCTTTTTTTCCTGATGGCATTTTCTGGGCAACTTTAGGGCAACAACCGGATATTTTATCCTTTCTTCATCAGTGGATACAATCATTAGGAGATTATCATTTTATGCCGACTGGTATTGATGCGGCATCCTTACAATTAAGAACTTTATTAGCAGATAAAAAGGCTTTATTAGTAGTGGATGATCTCTGGAACGCGGAGGATGTGGAACCGTTTCGAGTGGCGGGGGATGGCTGTAAATTGTTGGTAACGACAAGAGAAGCCCGAGTAAGCGGAGCGATTCGTTATGATTTGGACATCATGACGGAGACTCAATCTTTGGCGTTATTGTCGAGTCATCTACAGCGTGAATTAACTTTAGAAGACCAGAAACAAGCCAAAATTATCGCCAAAATTGTCGGTTATTTACCGTTGGCATTAGAGTTAACCGCGGCACAAATTGAAGATAATATTTCTTGGACTGAATTAATTGAAGATTTACGGGCAGAAATCACTAATTTAGAAATTTTAGATCGCTTAGAAGCGGAAGACGCAACCAATCAAGAAAAGCGTAAAAATTATAGTTTAATCGCTTCTTTTAATCTCAGCTTAAAACGGTTATTGCCCCAAAGATTACAACAGTTTACCTGGTTAGGGGTCTTACCCGATGATGTGACAATTACGGAAAAAATGGCAACCACTTTATGGGATTGTCGGCTCACGGAAGCTAAGAAAACCCTCAGACATTTAGGCAGTAAAGCCTTATTATTAACAGGGGTTTCTAGTGAACAAACCGTCAGTTATCGTGTCCATGACCTCTTACACGATCTAGCGCGTAATCTTTTACAAGCCTCTCCCCATTCTGAAAGCGATTATCAATTACCGGGGTTGGGCTTATCAATTTCTGAAGCTAATCGGCAACTTTTAAGCAGGTACAAAAAACAGACTAAAAATGGTTTATGGCACAGTTTAGAGGATGATGGCTATATTTACAATCAATTGATTTGGCATTTAGAAAAGGCAAGAAAAATTGAAGAGATTCATCAATTACTGAGGGAGGAAACCGCGGAAGGAGGTAATGGCTGGTATAGCAAATGCGAGAAAGAAGCGAAAACGGCGATTTTTATCAAGGATGTTGTTAAAGCTTGGCAACTGGCGGAAGCTGATTTTGCCAACAATTCCGGTCAGTCTATGGGGTTACAGGTGCGTTACGCTTTGATCACCACTTCCCTCAATAGTTTGGCGACTAATATTCCACCAGAATTAATTGCGGCACTGATTAAACATGAAATATGGACACCTGCTCAGGGATTGGTTTATGTACGGCAAAGTCAAGATTCTAGCAAGCAAGCCGAAGGACTAGAGAAAATTACTCCCTATCTTCCCCCTACTTTATTACCCGAAGCCTTAGAAATTGCCAGAGGGATTGGGTCTGAAAACTACCGTGCAAGGGTATTGACCGGGTTAGCGCCCCATTTACCGGAAAGTTTGTTACCCGAAGCTTTAGAAATTGCCGGAGGGATTGGGAATGAATACTACCGTGCTTGGGTATTGACCGGGTTAGCGCCCCATTTACCGGAAAGTTTGTTACCCGAAGCTTTAGAAATTGCCGGAGGGATTGGGAATGAATCCTCCCGTGCAGAGGTATTGACCGGGTTAGCTCCCTATTTACCGGAAAGTTTGTTACCCGAAGCTTTAGAAATTGCCAGAGAGATTGGGAATGAATCCTCCCGTGCAAGGGTATTGACCGGGTTAGCGCCCCATTTACAGGAAAGTTTGTTACCCGAAGCTTTAGAAATTGCCAGAGAGATTGGGAATGAATCCTCCCGTGCAGAGGTATTGACCGGGTTAGCTCCCTATTTACCGGAAAGTTTGTTACCCGAAGCTTTAGAAATTGCCAGAGAGATTGGGAATGAATCCTCCCGTGCAAGGGTATTGACCGGGTTAGCGCCCCATTTACAGGAAAGTTTGTTACCCGAAGCTTTAGAAATTGCCAGAGAGATTGGGAATGAATCCTCCCGTGCAGAGGTATTGACCGGGTTAGCTCCCTATTTACCGGAAAGTTTGTTACCCGAAGCTTTAGAAATTGCCAGAGAGATTGGGAATGAATCCTCCCGTGCAAGGGTATTGACCGGGTTAGCGCCCCATTTACAGGAAAGTTTGTTACCCGAAGCTTTAGAAATTGCCAGAGAGATTGGGAATGAATCCTCCCGTGCAGAGGTATTGACCGGGTTAGCTCCCCATTTACCAGAAGTGTTACCCGAAGCCTTAGAAATTGCCAGAGCGATCGGGACTGAATACTACCGTGCTTCGGCATTGAGAGGGTTAGCTCCCTATTTGCCGGAAGTGTTACCCGAAGCCTTAGAATTTGTCAGTGCCAATGATTATCAATCTTCACTTGCAGAGAGATTTACAAGGTTAGCTCCCCATTTCTCTGAAAATGTGCTACCCGAAGCCTTAGAATTTGCCAGAGCTATTGAGGATGAAGACGACCGTGCATGGGCACTGAGAGGATTAGCGCCCCATTTACCGGAAAGTTTGTTACCGAGAGCTTTGGAAATTGCCAGAGGGATTGAGGATGAAGACGACCGTGCTTCGGCATTGAGATGGTTAGCACCCTATTTACCGGAAATGTTGCCTGAAGCCTTAGAATCTGTCAGAGCAATTAGGAATTCTAGGGATGACGACGCCAATGCAGATGCATTGAGAAAGTTAGTTCCCTATTTACCCGAAAGTTTGTTACCCCAAGCCTTAGAAATTGCCAGAGCGATTGGGAGCGAGGGGGCATTGACCGGGTTAGCTCCCTATTTGCCAGAAAGTTTGTTACCCCAAGCCTTAGAAATTACCCGCGTCTTTAAGTCTGAATCCGCCCGCGCTTCGGCATTGACCGGGTTAGCTCCCCATTTACCGGAAAGTTTGTTACCCGAAGCCTTAGAAATTACCCGCGTCTTTAAGTCTGAATCCGCCCGCGCTTCGGCATTGACCGGGTTAGCTCCCCATTTACCGGAAAGTTTGTTACCCGAAGCCTTAGAAGCTGTCAGAGCGATCGGGGATAAAGACCACCGTGCAGAGGCATTGACAAGGTTAGCTCCCTATTTACCGGAAATCTTATCTGAAGCCCTAGAAATTGCCAGATCCATTGGGTCTGAATCCTACCGTACAGAGGTATTGAGAAAGTTAGTCCCCTATTTACCGGTCAGTTTGTTACCCGAAGCCTTAGAAGCTGCCAGAGCGATTGAGTCTGAATCCGACCGTGCAAAGGCATTGACCGGGTTAGCTCCCCATTTACCGGAAAGTTTGTTACCCAAAGCCTTAGAAGTTGCCAGAGCCATTGGGAGTGCGGAGGTATTGACCGGGTTAGCTCCCCATTTACCGGAAAGTTTGTTACCCGAAGCCTTAGAAATTGCCAGAGGGATTGGGAATGAATACTACCGTGCTTGGGCATTGACCGGGTTAGCTCCCCATTTACCGGAAAGTTTGTTACCCGAAGCCTTAGAAGTTGCCAGAGGGATTGGGAATGAAGACTCCCGTGCAAAGGCATTGACCGGGTTAGCCCCCTATTTACCGGAAGTGTTACCCGAAGCTTTAGCGGCTGTCAGAGCAATTAAGGATGAAAAATACCGTGCTTATGCATTGATCGAGTTAGCGCCCCATTTACCGGAAGTGTTACCGGAAGCCTTAGCAGTTGCCAGAGGGATTGGGGGTGAAGAATACCTTGCACCAGTACTGATCGAGTTAGCGCTCTATTTACCGGAAGTATTCCCCGAAGCCTTAGAGGTTGCCAGCCACATCGGTTATCCATCCTACCGTGTAGAGATATTGACCGAGTTAGCGCCCCATTTACCGGAAAGTTTGTTACCCAAAGCCTTAGAAGTTGCCAGAGCCATTGGGAGTGCGGAGGTATTGACCGGGTTAGCTCCCCATTTACCGGAAAGTTTGTTACCCGAAGCCTTAGAAATTGCCAGAGGGATTGGGAATGAATACTACCGTGCTTGGGCATTGATAGGTTTAGCTCCCTATTTACCAGAAGTGTTACCCGAAGCCTTAGAAGCTGCCAGAGCCATTAAGGATGAAAAATACCGTGCAAGGGTATTGACCGGGTTAGCTCCCTATTTACCACAAGCGTTACCGGAAGCTTTAGAAGCTGCCAGAGGGATTGGGTCTGAATCCGACCGTGCAGAGGCATTAAAAGCATTAACAGCCACCTTAACCCCTGCTAATGTTGACTTATCTTTCTGGGAAAATACCCTTCAGGCTTTGGGTACTCTCACTCGTCCTCATTTCCTCGAAACTATTCCCAACTTAGTCCCTTTAATCCTTCATTTTGGTGGAGTGGTCGCCCTCAGAGAAGTCCATCAAGCAATTAGAGAAGTCAGCCGCTGGTGGAAGTGATTGCCCTGTCTCGTTTTAACCACAATCTCCAGCTTCGAGTCAAAAAAGCGATGGTGAATAGATCTATTATTCTTGCTAAAATCAAGAAAAACAAATTATTTTTAAACACTCATGAGCATTAATGTAACATTTCCCGAAGAACTCCTCATTGCTGCCAGAGAAGAAAAAGAAGCATTCTCTCGTAAAGTCATAATTTATACATTAGGGCATCTTTATCAAGAAGGAAAAATTTCAGCAGGAATCGGCGCACAAGTATTAGGATGCGATAAATATACATTTTATACACTTCTCTCTGAGTATGGTTTTTCCATTATTGATTACACAGCAGAAGAATGGGAATCAGAAATACAAACCAGCCGTAAATTAGCCAAAAAAATCAAAGAGAATGAAGATAATTGTTAATTCTACACCGATCATCGCCTTATCTTTGATTAATCAATTAGATCTTCTTAATCAGCTATTTAATGAAGTGATTATTCCTTGGGCAGTTTATCAAGAAATTGTCATCGCTGGAGATAATAAACCGGGGGCAAAAGAACTCAAAAATGCCAATTGGATTCAAGCTCAAGAAGTTGCATCATCATCTCCTCTTGAACCGCTATTACTAGGATTAGATCGAGGAGAATTAGAAGTTATTCTCTTGGCAATTTCAATCAAACCAGACTGGGTAATTATAGATGAGAAATTAGCAAGAAGAGTTGCCAAAGCTATGGAATTACCCGTCAAAGGAACATTAGGAATTCTCTTGGTTGGTTTTTATGCAGGTTATCTATCTAAACAAGAAATTTTAGATTTATCACAACAGTTAGTTGATTATGGAATTCGTATTAGTTCTCCGATTCTTAATTGGCTAAAAACAGAATTAGACAATGATCATTAATACCAAATCAATGCAAAATAAACTACCATGAAACAACTAATCGTACACATTCGTGACCAAGAAAAAGCAGAAACACTCTCTAAAATTTTAACTGCTTTAGATTTTGTTGACTCTGTAGAAATCATCGAAGATCAAACAACATTATCTGATAACGAGCAAGACTTCTTTGCCCTAGCAGGATTGTGGGAAAACAGAAATATCACCCCTGAATCTATCCGTCAAGCAGCATGGCGAGAAGAAAAACGATGATTTTATTAAAAGTTTAGAACGCTATGAGCCGTCGAATGAATGACCCATCCACATTTCATTGGCGATCGCATTCCTCCCCATCTTTCCACACTCCCTACGCAATCGCAAAAATCCGATAAAATAGTGAATAAGTGACATCCATCAATACAATTTATTACAAAAAATAATTTCTAAGTAATAAAATCATGGCTCAATTACAAATCCTAATGCCCATACTACAAGAATTTCGCCAAGAATTAGCAAAGTTTTATGGAAAACGGTTAGTAAAACTCATCCTTTTTGGTTCACAAGCGCGGGGTAACGCCAATGAGGACTCAGATATTGATATTATGGTCGTATTAAAGGGGCCCATTTCCCCTGGAGATGAAGTGATTCGGATGGCAGACATCGCTACTCAACTAGACCTTAAATATAATACCTTCATTTCTTTGATTCCCATCGCCGATGAAGACTTTGTTCATCGACAAACCCCATTAATGGACAATATTCGCCGAGAAGGGATTGTCCTGTGAACCAAATTTCGTCCTATATCAATCAAGCTAATGAAGAATTAGAAGCGGCCACCCTATTACTTGAAAAAAATTATTATCGTGCTTGTATTTCTCGTTGCTATTATGCCATTTATTGTACAGTCCAAGCTCTGTTAATAGTTAAAAATATCAATACTCGCAGTCATCGAGGGGTACGACAGCAATTTTCTCAACATTTTATTCAAACAGGTGAATTATCATTAGAACTATCAAAAGCATTAAGAATTACCTATGATTTACGACAATTAGGAGATTATGATCAAGTTATTGAAATAACTAGGGAACAAACAAAAATTGCCTTAGAATACGCCACAGTATTTGTAGAACAAGCAAGCCACTGGCTTAATACACATTAGTTTAGTATAAAGAGATAGATAAATTATCTCAAATGGAATGCTCCTACTCTAGCAAATACTACAGTAACTATTTATGCGCTATCAAGTTCGACTCAAACAAAGCGAAGAAGGTTATGCAATTTGGTGTCCCAGTTTACCCGGATGTTGGTCACAGGGAGACACTGAAGCAGAAGCTATAGAAAATATCAAAGAAGCGATACAAGACTATTTAGAGACAATTGAAGAGTTAAACAAAGATGCGGAAGTGCGTTATGTAGAAGTAGAATAAGTAGGCCAAAATTACCCGGAATTAATCATCTACGCGCTGTTAATGCCTTTGAAAAAGCGGGATTCCGCATCACTAGACAGAGAAAACATATTACTATGACAAATGGAGAACAGACTATCACCATTCCACGAGCAAATCCGGTTAATGCTTATACAATGGCAGGGATTGTTAAAGAAGCGGGTTTAACTATCGAAGAATTCTTAGAATTACTCTAAAACTATTTCTAACCTGCTTTTAATCCTTCATTTTGGGGGGGAGGTAGCTTTAAGAGAAGTGTATCAAAGTATTAAAGATGTTAGTCGCTGGTGGCGGTGATTTTTGTTCTATGAATTAGCCTCCGCCTTATCCAATTGAATCAGCAGTCTGCTCCCCAGTGCCTTCGGCAAGCGTGGCAATCCGATAAAATAGTGAATAGGTGACATCGGGAAAAAATTATCTATGGCAACTACATCAGAAGACGTATGGCGACTCTTAGCCGAATTAGCGACTGCTCAAGCTGAATTAACTGCTGCTCAAAAAGAAACTGACAAACAACTGAAGGAAGTTAGTCAACAACAGAAGGAAAACGCCCAACAACAGAAGGAAACCGAGCGACGACAACAGGAAACCGACCGACAACTCAGAGAATTAGGTAAACAAATTGGGGGACTCGGAGCCAAATTCGGCAGCTTTACCGAAGGACTTGCTCTCCCCTCAATGGAAACGATTCTCAGACAACGCTTTGGCATGGAAGTGGTTAGTCCCAGTGTGCGAGTCAGTAAAGATGGACAACACCTAGAAATTGATGTCCTTGCCTATACCAATGGTGAGCTAAATACTGCCTATATCGTTGAGGTTAAAAGTCATGCCAGAGAAGAGTCTATTACACAATTAAAAAGTATTTTGCAACGGTTTCGCCGCTTTTTTCCTGAACACAAAGACAAAAAACTCTATGGCATACTAGCATCGGTTGACTTATCGAACGAATTACGCGAAAAAATTCTGCAAGAAGGGTTTTATGTGGCTCGGATTCATGACCAAGTATTTGAACTCGATATTCCTGATAATTTTCAACCTCAAATCTATTAAAACATCAAAGGTGATCGCTTTTGCTCTGATATTGTGAGGGATGATTGCTTGTATTTAGCGGTAAATATCCTTTCGATGCCCAATATCAAGAACAATCACCTTCTTTTCTGAATCATCGATACCATAAATAATTCGATAAACTCCAATCCGAACCCGCCAACCTTCTCTTACTGTCAGTTTTAGACATCCTGATGGTCTTGGATTTTCGGCTAATTCTCTAATGCCATCTCGAATTTTTGATAATCATCTTTTGGGAGATTTGCTAAAGCCTTAGAAGCACGTTTTTTAATAGTAATATTGTAACTCATTGCTGGCTATTTTCAATTTCAGTGATCGCTGCTTCAAAAGGAATTTCATCATCCTCACCTGAGACAGCTAAATCATAGGCTCTAATGGCATCTAACTCCTCCGATTCTTCCAGCAGTTTCTGATATTCTTCTATATCTAAAAGAACACCTATTCGATTACCCTGCTCATCGGTGATATACCTTTCCTTTAATTTCATTTGAGAACA
Source organism: Microcystis aeruginosa NIES-843 (assembly GCF_000010625.1). Lineage (NCBI taxonomy): Bacteria > Bacillati > Cyanobacteriota > Cyanophyceae > Chroococcales > Microcystaceae > Microcystis > Microcystis aeruginosa. The sequence goes on along the minus strand of NC_010296.1, from coordinate 5,308,301 downwards.
ACTGCCTTAGTTAATTTTCGTTCCAATTATAACTCAGGTGTTAACGCCTAACCATGTTGACCTATCCTTCTGGGAAAATACCCTTCAAGCTTTGGGGAGTCTCACTCGTCCTTCTTCCCTCGAAACTATTCCCAACTTAGTCCCTTTAATCCTTCATTTTGGTGGACTGGTCGCCTTAAGAGAAGTGTATCAAGGGATTAGGGATGTTAGTCGCTGGTGGCGGTGATTCTTGTTCTATGAATTAGCCTCCACCTTACCCAATTGAATCAGCAGTCTGCTCCCCAGTGCCTTCGGCAAGCGCAGAAATCCAATAAAATAGTGAATAGGTGACATCGGGAAAAAATCATCTATGGCAACTACATCAGAAGACGTATGGCGAATCTTAGCCGAATTAGCGACTGCTCAAGCCGAATTGACTGCTGCTCAAAAAGAAACTGACAAACAACTCAAGGAAACTGACCTACTATTGAAGGAAGTCAGTCAACAACAGAAGGAAAACGCCCAACAAATCAAGGAAACTGACCGACAACAGCAGAAAACTGACAAACAACTCAAAGAACTGGGCAAACAAATTGGGGGACTCGGAGCCAAATTCGGCAGCTTTACCGAAGGACTTGCTCTCCCCTCAATGGAAACGATTCTCAGACAACGCTTTGGTATGGAAGTTGTTAGTCCCAGTGTGCGAGTCAGTAAAAATGGACAACACCTAGAAATTGATGTCCTTGCCTATACCAATGGTGAGCTAAATACCGCCTATATCGTTGAGGTTAAAAGTCATGCCAAAGAGGAATCTATTACACAATTAAAAAGTATTTTACAACGGTTTCGTAGCTTTTTCTCTGAACACAAAGATAAAAAACTCTATGGCATATTAGCGGCGGTTGATTTATCACCAGGATTACGGGAAAAAATTCTCCAAGAAGGGTTTTATGTGGCTCGGATTCATGACCAAGTATTTGAATTAGATATTCCCGATAATTTTCAACCTCAAACCTATTAAAACATCAAAGGCTATCGCTCTATCTTCCCCAAAGGAAAAAACACTCTCTTATTCATGAATCGGCAAAATTCAGTAAAATAGTAATAGACCAAATCAGAGAGAAAAAATCATCTATGACGACTACATCAGAAGACGTATGGCGAATCCTAGCCGAATTAGCAACTGCTCAAGCCGAATTAACTGCTGCTCAAAAAGAAACTGACAAACAACTCAAGGAAGTCAGTCAACAACAGAAAGAAAACGCTCAACAACTCAAGGAAACTGACAAACAACTGAAGGAGACTGACCTACTATTGAAGGAAGTTAGTCAACAACAGAAGGAAAACGCCCAACAACAGAAGAAAACTGACAAACAACTCAAAGAATTAGGACAGCAAATTGGGGGACTCGGGGCAAAATTCGGCAGCTTTACCGAAGGACTTGCCCTTCCCTCAATGGAAACGATTCTCAGGCAACGCTTTGGTATGGAAGTTGTTAGTCCCAGTGTGCGAGTCAGTAAAAATGGACAACACCTAGAAATTGATGTCCTTGCCTATACCAATGGTGAGCTAAATACCGCCTATATCGTTGAGGTTAAAAGTCATGCCAAAGAGGAATCTATTACACAATTAAAAAGTATTTTACAACGGTTTCGTAGCTTTTTCTCTGAACACAAAGATAAAAAACTCTATGGCATATTAGCGGCGGTTGATTTATCACCAGGATTACGGGAAAAAATTCTCCAAGAAGGGTTTTATGTGGCTCGGATTCATGACCAAGTATTTGAATTAGATATTCCCGATAATTTTCAACCTCAAATCTATTAAAACCTCAAAGGCGAACGCTTTTCTCAGGGATAATGGACAATTATCAATACTTTATCTTTAATCAATTAGACCTTAGTATAAAAGTTACAAACTAACAGCCACTATTTATGCGCTATCAAGTTCGACTCAAACAAAGCGAAGAAGGTTATGCAATTTGGTGTCCCAGTTTACCCGGATGTTGGTCACAGGGAGACACTGAAGCAGAAGCTATAGAAAATATCAAAGAAGCGATACAAGACTATTTAGAGACAATTGAAGAATTAAACAAAGATGCGGAAGTGCGTTATGTAGAAGTAGGATAAGTAGGGTTTGCTGAATAAATCTAAAAACCTTGTTGGATAAGGCTTTTAGACTTTTTTTCCCTGAAAAAGTGCCTACCATTGGAGTGATTGGGGGGAAAATTTAGGGATTTTTTCCCTGAAAATTAGGTAATTGACCACCTGAAAATGGGTAAAACCCCACACCCCACACCCCACACCCCACACCCTGCCCCCACGAAAAACTTTTTCAGCAGCCCCTAAGTAGGCCAAAATTACCCAGAATTAATCATCTACGCACTGTTAATGCCTTTGAAAAAGCGGGATTCCGCATCACTAGACAGAGAAAACATATTACTATGACAAATGGAGAACAGACTATCGCCATTCCACGAGCAAATCCGGTTAATGCTTATACAATGGCAGGGATTGTTAAAGAAGCGGGTTTAACTATCGAAGAATTCTTAAAATTACTCTAAAACTATTTCTAACCTGCCTTTAATCCTTCATTTTGGGGGACTGGTCGCCTTAAGAGAAGTGTATCAAGGTATTAGGGAAGTGAGTCGGTTGTGGTGGTGATTCTCCTCTCACTAATTAGGGTTTGCCTTACCCAATTGAATCAGCAGTCTGCTCCCCAGTGCCTTCGGCAAGCGCGGCAATCCGATAAAATAGTAAATCAGAACTTTGAGCTACTTGGTGATAGAGTTGATTAAAATTTAATTTCTTGTGTTCAACAAAGAAATATTGGCGATAGTGGTAATTAGCTAGATTGAACAGATTTTTTGACAAAAAAGCAGCTCGGTCAATTTCTGACCAGCAAGGATGGGATTTAGTATGATATGGCGTTCAACTAGCTTCATGTCTTGATTGTAGCTGATAACCCTCTCAAAATCTATCTCCCTTAAAAGCTACTTATTTTAACCATCTAGCTAGAGGGAGTCAGAAGGTTTCTGGAAATTTGAGGAGATTTAGAGAGAATTTTCGTTTCTGTATTTACCCCCTATTGCAAACCTCAAAGTTTAGTACAAAAGAATTATGCGGTCAGCTATAGGGCGATCGCTGAAAAGAAAAATTGACCCGATTTATTATCAAAATAAAATTTTATAATTGTTGTCTGTTAAAATAAAATTAAGAGGTTGAACTCTATTAGTTAGTCAAAGGTTCGGGGGACGAAGCTCCTCCCCTGACGGGGGGGTTAAGGCTTTGATTGAGTGATAAAATCGGAAGTAATGCCCAATTTTAGCAGAGAGTTTCCCTTTAAAAATCCCAACTCAGTAGATTTACAAAAATGAGATGCACCCCCTGTTACCTCTTGTTCTTGGTCAAAGGATCGGCTAAGATGATGATAGACAATTTCCAGTTAAAGAGATGAATCAATTAAAACCGGCTCTACCGAACCTGTCATGCAAAACTATCAACAACTTATGCTTGTAAAGCTTGTACAATAAGGCTTTGAGTTTTTGTTAGATTGATATTTATCAACTTTAGAACATTGCTGGACAGAGAGGGAGCTTGGGGACTTTTCTACAGTGTAAGTTCGGAAGAACCTTAAAAGCCAAACTTGTCAATTATCCAGATTGGGATCGAAAAGAGCAAATTAAACGAAATCGTTCGGCTTTGGCTATCTTAGAACAAAGACGACAAAAACGGTCACAAATAACCGATGAGCAAGACCAAGAAATTTCCCAGTCTTTCCTCAATTTTCAGACTGCGATTGATAATGATCGTCCTTTGGGTTCAAAGCTTTATAGCCAAGGATGATTGTCTTTATCGATTCGGGGGTTTTGGGTTGATTAACTCATCCTAAAAAAGCGGGTAAACTGGGAAGATTGGCCTTATTCACTTTTGTCTAAGGGTGCTTATGTAGGGTTTGCTGAAAAAGCTTTTCCTAGGGGCAGGGTGTGGGGTGTGGGGTGTGGGGCGTGGGGTTTTACCGATTTTCAGGTGGTCAATTACCTAATTTTCAGGGAAAAAGTCCAGGGATTTTCCCCCCAATCACTCCAAAGGTCGGCACTTTTTGAGGGAAAACAAGTCTAAAAGTCTTATCCAACAAGGTTTTTAGATTTATTCAGCAAACCCTATGTAGTTAGTTCCGATAGCTGTGATTATGAAGTCAGAAGAAGCCGATTATTAGAATCGGTCAAGAAAAATTCCTTTAATAGCCTAGATAATCTTAATGAATTACGCAATGTCATTGATTTTTTAAATTTAGATACCGAGGTGATGTTAGAATCGTCACAAATTTGGGTAGAAACTCGAAAGATTGGCCAACAAACGGCTGATAATTACAATATTGACGTAGATATTATTATTCTTGCTCATTGGCAGTTATTAAAAAAACAATATCCGAGCCGTTATCTAGTCATCGCTACTACCAATGTCAAACATTTTCAGGGATTCGCAGCAGCTTTAAATTGGCAAGATGTTAACCTATAACAGCTTTGATCTTGAGCATTTTTTCACTTTAACTACTTAGTCTTATGCAGTTTATTGATCGCGCCGAAATAGAAGTAGAAGGGGGTAAGGGAGGTGATGGAATTGTCGCTTTCCGTCGGGAAAAATACGTCCCCGCCGGCGGTCCGGCCGGAGGTAATGGGGGAAAAGGTGGTTCGGTGATTTTCGTGGCGACTCAGAACCTGCAAACCCTGCTAGATTTCCAGTATAGTCGCTATTTTAAGGCCGATGACGGTAAACGGGGCGGCCCCAACAACTGCACCGGAGCCAACGGTAGCGATCGCATTATTAAAGTTCCCTGTGGTACCGTGGTTTACGATCTCGATAGCGAGGAAATTATCGGCGATTTGGTCACTCCCGAACAGACTTTAATCGTGGCTGCCGGGGGAAAAGGGGGATTAGGCAACCGCCACTTTTTAAGTAATAATAATCGCGCACCCGAATACGCTTTACCCGGTTTAGAGGGAGAAAAACGCCATTTACGCCTAGAATTGAAGTTATTAGCGGAAGTGGGCATTATCGGACTGCCCAATGCGGGAAAATCCACCCTAATCTCGGCCGTTTCCTCTGCTCGTCCCAAAATCGCCGATTATCCCTTTACGACTCTCATTCCTAACTTGGGAGTGGTACGCAAACCCACGGGAGATGGGACGGTATTCGCCGATATTCCTGGATTAATCGAGGGAGCGCACCTAGGAATCGGCTTAGGACACGAATTTTTGCGCCATATCGAACGCACACGCCTGTTAATTCATCTTGTCTCCTTGACATCAGAAGACCCGATCGCCGATTATCAAATTATTCAAGGGGAATTAGCCGCCTATGGTCGGGGATTAGAAAAGCGATCGCAAATACTGGTTTTCAACAAAATTGATGCTGTGGACGAGGAAACGATAGATAACTATCAAAAGCAGTTTGCTAAAATAACCAATGCCGAGATTTTGACTATTTCCGCCGTGACAGGAGCCGGATTAACCACTTTACTCGCCAAAGTTTGGCAGCAATTAGAGCAACTGGAGAGGGTCGAGGATGAAACCCCTTCCCTGTTTTCCTAAAATCGCTCGTTAGTTGTTGAGCTGCCGGGGTGCAGGTGGTCGGCGATTGCTCGGTCTTCTTTCCGTACCTTCAAAGTTACCATGAGAACGACGGGTGCGGCGCTGTTCAGCTTCATTTTCGGCCGCATAGACTTCTAGATAAAGAGAGCGACCCACACTCGCAGCCGCCATTTCTAGGGTAGTTCTAATCGCCTGTAAATTGCGTCCTCCCCGGCCGTAAACTTTGCCTTTATCGGCATCATCGAAGGCTACACGCACCCAAAGACGTTCATTTTCCTTACAGCGCTCGATATCCAATCTCAGACTGGCCGGCTCTTCCAAAAACGGCTCGATCATAAATTTCACCAGTTCGAGATAATTGGGGGTACTAGGCATTGATTTTCTCGAAAATTTTCTGTTTGGTGAGAATGCTGCGTACGGTGTCCGTTGGTTGCGCTCCTTGTTGTAAGCGTCGGATAATCCCTTCTTCATCGAGACGCACTTCATCGGTGCGGGGATTGTAAAATCCTAACTCCTCTAGGGGACGACCATCGCGACGACTGGTGCTAACGGCCGCAACGATACGATAACTGGCTTCGCGTTTTTTACCAAAGCGTTTTAGACGTAATTTGATCATGGTTACTCAAAAATTCTCCTTTCCGATTCTAACTCATCCAGGCGGTATTTCCACAAGTGGCGATCGAGGGAACGGGAGGCAGCCATTGGCTATTATCGAAAATAACGCCAATATCTTAATGGTGAGGTACAAGGTTTAAGTGTGTTAGTTTTCGCTAACACACCCAAAATTAAGATTAAAGTTTTTACCCTTATCTAACCGTAAACTTTCCCATAATACTCTTGATATTCTTTGGATAACAAAGGTTGCCACCAATCCCGATGATCGAGATACCATTGAATGGTTTTTCTTAATCCCCCCTCTACCGTTTCTTGAGGTTGCCAACCTAATTCAGTGCGAATTTTACTGGCATCAATAGCATACCGGCGATCGTGTCCTGGCCGGTCCCTGACAAAAGTAATTAAATTCTGAGCGGGTTTCACGGGTAAATCGGGTGCTAATTCATCCATTAAATCACATAACATCCTGACTAAATCGATATTTTTTACCTCATTATTTCCGCCAATATTATAGGTTTCTCCCGCTTTTCCCTTGTGAATAACTGTATCTAAAGCTTGACAATGATCCCGCACATATAACCAATCTCGAACATTTTGACCATCACCATAAACAGGTAAAGGTTTACCCAAAAGAATATTAATACACATCAAAGGAATTAACTTTTCTGGGAAATGGTAGGAACCATAATTATTAGAGCAATTAGTAATAATTGTCGGCATTCCGTAGGTATGAAAATAAGCTCTCGCTAGATGATCACTCCCCGCTTTTGAGGCAGAATAGGGACTATTAGGAGCATAGGGAGTAGTTTCGGTAAAAGCCGGATCATCTACTCCTAAACTGCCATAAACCTCATCGGTGGAAACGTGCAGAAAACGATAGTTATCGGGTTGATGATTACTTAACCAATGTTGCCGAAAACTTTCTAATAGAGTAAAAGTTCCCACCACATTAGTTTGCACAAAAGCCCCAGGTCCAAGAATCGATCGATCCACATGGGATTCGGCGGCAAAATGGGCAACTGTATCGATATTTTCACCGGCAAATAATTCATCAACTAAAGCTCGATCGCAGATATCCCCTTGCAGAAAACGGAAATTCTTTCTATCTTTCAGTGTCGCTAAATTATTCAAATTGCCCGCGTAGGTAAGAGCATCAAGAACAATGACACGATCCTCAGGATAATTCTCGCACCAATGATGAACAAAATTCGAGCCGATAAATCCTGCTCCACCAGTAATTACTATGCTTCTAGCTTGATTCTCCGTCGTCATGGCCACCTCTAGCAAAAGTTTGCTACTTATTTTAGGCCTTTTTGCTTCACACTTCTTCATCAAAAGTGATCTGATCGGAACGATAATCCGGCGGTTCAACGTGAATTAAAATTCTCACAGGGCTAAATTGTTGGGTTAATCTTGCTTCTACCGCTTCCGTGATTGCGTGAGCAGTTTCCACATCTTGAGCGGAGACAACTAGGTGCATTTCTATAAATACCTGTCTTCCCACCACTCCCCGAGACGCGATCGCATGACAATTAAGCACCCCCGGCACCTCCATCACAATTTGATGAATCACCTCAGGAGCGATCGCCATTTCATCCACTAAAAAAGGTAAATTCTCCATCAGGACTTTCCAACCACTGCTAAACACCAAAAAAGCGACGGGAAAGGACAAAATCACATCTAACCATTGTAATTGGGGAATATTAGCCGTATTGCCCACCCAAACCCCGACTAAACCCAATAAAACCGTAATTGTCACCCACACATCACTCATGGTATGACGAGCATCGGCAATCAAAATCGCACTACCGACACGCTGCCCCACCGATCTTTCATAATAGGTGACAAAAATATTCACCCCTAAAACGATAATTAATAGCCATAACTCAGGACCTGCAATCTCGACGGGTTTGCCTCCTTTGATAATACTCATGACCGCCCCTTGCAAGATTTCAAAACAGGCAATCCCCAAAAATGCGGCGATCGCTAAAGCTCCGATCGCTTCGTATTTCAGATGTCCGTAGGGATGATCTCGATCTGGATAGGGAGAGGAAAACCGCATCGCTACTAATCCCAAGACATTATTGGCACTATCGGTGACACTATGGAGAGCATCCGCTTGCAGACTTAAAGCACCAATCCTCAAACCCACCCCCGCTTTGATCGCCATAACCAAAATGTTCAGCAGTAGGGTGATCCAGAGAACTTTTTGGACGGTAGCCCGATTATCTTTTAAAACAGCCACAGGATTATCAGTTATCAGTTATCAGTTATCAGTTATCAGTTATCAGTGGGTAAGTTATCAGTTATCAGGGAAATTTCAACTAAAACCCCAAAACCCCAAAAACCCAACTACTTGAGGGTTGAAAAAGGGCAAAAATAAGGATTAAATTGCCTAAAGTCGGTAAATAGACCATTTAATTGATTATTATTCATTTTTAATTCTCCTGACTCCTGACGACCGGCTACTGACTCCTGACCCTAACAACAATTTTTGATTTTTACAAGAGGTCTAGTCAACAACAATTGATCAACTCCTGAAATAACAGACTCCCATCGGTCAAATTGAGCATCCGATCGGCGGCGCGTTCGGGATGAGGCATCATTCCTAGCACATTTCCTGCTTTATTGCTAATTCCTGCAATATTATTTAACGAACCGTTAGGATTTCCCGACTCATTTGCCTCTCCTGTGGCAGTACAGTAACGAAAGAGAATTTGTCCGTTATCCTCCAGAGATTTTAACGTATCTTCTGCGGCATAATAACGCCCTTCCCCGTGGGCAATCGGCAAATTAAGCACCTGTTGCGGTTGATAACCTCGCGTCCAGACAGATTGATTATTTTCCACTTTTACCGGCACTCGATCGCAGATAAAATGTAAATCGCGATTACGAATTAACGCACCGGGTAGCAGCCCAATTTCCGTTAATACCTGAAAACCGTTACAGATGCCTAAAACTAATTTACCTTTTTCGGCTTCTTCTCGGACAGTTTTCATCGCCGGCGAAAACCGAGCGATCGCACCACAGCGCAAATAATCGCCGTAACTAAATCCCCCCGGCACCACGATCACATCCAAATCCCCTAGATCCGTCTCTTGATGCCAAACATAGCGGGTAGGTTGCTGAAAAATCCCCTCCGTCACCGTTGCCACATCTCGATCGCAATTCGATCCAGGGAAAACAATAATCCCAAACTTCATAATTTTTAACTTGGTTAATTCATTTTGCAAAAAGCTCTCATCAGATGGGTGTTAGGGTGTTAGGGTATTAGTTGAATTTCCCCATTCTCCCATTTCCCTATCCCCTAATCCCCCATTTCCCTATCCCCTAATCCCTATCCCCTATCTCCTGACAATGCAAATCAAAGCGATAATTTTCAATTACAGGATTAGCCAATAGTTGATCGCACATTTGAGCCAATTGAGCGCGAGCGCTGGTTTCGTCCGCTGCTGTCACGGTAAGCTCAATATACTTACCAATTCGCACCCCAGCCACAGTATCATAACCTAATTGCTTTAATCCCGACTCTACCGCCGTACCCGCCGGATCGAGAACCGAAGGGCGCAGGGTAACATAAATACAGCACTGATAATTTTTTGGCATAGAATTAACTTTGATCGCTGACCTTTTTGATATGAAATCCCAACGCACCCGATCGCAAGAGCGCATTATCCACTTACTCAAAACCTTAAATCGGGCAGTATCCGCTCAAGAATTGTTTGTGGAACTCCGTCAGCGTGACCAAAATATGGGGTTAGCCACTGTTTACCGCGCCCTAGAATCCCTAAAACTACAGGGAGCAGTGCAGGTGAGAACCCTAGCCACAGGAGAATCCCTCTACAGTTCCGTTCAGCAGGATCAACACCATCTTACCTGTATTCATTGCGGTCGGTCTATCGTCTTTAATGAGTGTCCCGTTCACGAATTGGAAGAAAAACTCGAAAAATCACACCAATTCAAGGTTTATTACCACACTCTCGAATTTTTTGGACTTTGCGATCGCTGTCAACCCAGTTAAGTAAGCTGTACTACATTGAAACTGCCGATCGGGAAATTTTAGTACAAATGCTCAGACTTTCAACTCCAGTGCCGTCTTACAGAGATTAAACTGTTGTTTGACCTTGGGCTGTTTTCAGAGGGATTAACTCCGGCTGACCGTAGTGATGATGGCTGTTGAGGGGGGATAACAAGGGGAAAAAGGGTTGATGTAAACTAATTAATTGAGCGAGGGTTTTCTTGAGATGGGTACGGGGAACGATCGCATCGACAAACCCGTGTTTTAATAGGTATTCCGATGTTTGGAAACCTTCCGGTAATTTCTCGCGCAAAGTCTGTTCAATTACCCGTTTACCGGCAAAACCGATAGTAGCCTTTGGTTCGGCGATAATAATATCTCCCAACATGGCAAAACTGGCCGTGACTCCTCCCGTGGTGGGATTAGTCAAGACGGGAATATAGAGTAACTTTGCTTCTCGATGCCGGTTAAGGGCACCGGAAATCTTGGCCATCTGCATTAAACTTAACATTCCTTCCTGCATTCTCGCCCCGCCAGAAGCGCAGATAATCACCAGGGGTAAACTTTCATCGGTAGCTTGTTCCGTCAAACGACAGAGTTTTTCTCCCACCACCGATCCCATGCTACCCCCCATAAAACGGAAGTCCATCACCCCTAAAGCTAAGGGTAAACCATCGATCGTCCCCGTTCCCGTCCGGACAGCATCCGTCAGTCCGGTTTTTTCTTGGGTTTCCCGCAGGCGATCGCTATAACTTTTCCGATCGCGAAATTTGAGCGGATCCGTCGGTCGAATCTGTTCATCGAGGCAATTCCAAGTATTAGCATCCACTAACTGGCGAATTCTTTCTTCACTTTCCACCCGATTATGATGACCGCAATCGAGACAAACCAGTTGATTAGCTAATAAATCCTTCGTATAGGCCAAAACGCCGCAATTTGGGCATTTTGTCCATAGACCATCGGCTATTTCTCGTTCCTGTTGTTGTTGAACCTTGGGTTCTGTTTTTTGGCGATTTGCAAACCAATCAAATAGAGACATAGTTTAAAATAAAGACAATTTATAGACTTTCCTCTAGAGGACTTAATAACAAAAGTGCTGTCCAGCGATCTTGGGGACGCACTTGTAGGGCGGCCTGATGCCCCTGGCCGCAATAAATACCAAGGCCAATAGCGATAACGCAACTGGGGATGTCGTGAGCTTTGAGCATTTCCTGTAGCCAATCGGCTTACCCTAGACTGGGGGTTGTTCTAATGGTGATCCAAGACACGGAAGACTATTGTATCAAGATTTAATTACAAGATAGCTTTTTTACAACAAAGGGAAAAAAATGGTTTGATAGGCTGAGATGATCTTATCACTCCAAAAGACACTCATCAGAGCGCCGAGGGCAAGAAGCGGGCCGAAGGGTATAGCTTGTTTTTTTGCCATTTTACCCAGAAAAATGCCCGTCATACCGATCGCTGCCCCGATAGCGCAGGCCAGAAAAGCGGTGACTAATAATGCTTGCCATCCTAACCAAGCACCGATCATGGCCGCTAATTTGGCATCTCCTCCCCCCATGGCCTGCTGTCTGAGGGCAAAACTTCCCCCCCACCGGATCAGATCAAATAACCAGACTCCTAAAACCGCACTAGCGATCGCTGAAAAGAGATAGATAACACTTTGATTATTTTGCCAACCTAAAAGAGTTTGGAAAACTATCCCTAAAACTAATCCCGATTGGGTGAGGCAGTTGGGAAGCGTCATCGTGTCAAAATCGATCAAAGCTAAAGCTAATAACCAACTTAGCAGAATCCAATAGCCGAGGGTCTGCCAAGAAAAGCTAAAATCTCCTAAAACCAGACAAAATAACAAACCGGTCAAAGTTTCGATCGCTGGATAACGGACAGAAATCGCGGTTCTACACCAGCGACAGCGACCCCCTAGCCATAACCAGCCTAAAACAGGTATATTCTCGCTTTTACCTAACCTATGGTGACATTTCGGACAGTGGGAAGGGGGATAAACTAGAGATATCCCCTTAGGTAATCTATAGATGACCACGTTTAAAAAACTGCCCACCGAGGCACCAAAAGCGAAGACAAAGGCAAAAGTAACTAGATGAAAGAGGGTTTCCATCCTTAAACTGGCAGATAATTGATTAGTTTGTTATCGCCTATTATAGGGGATAAAGATGCCACTATCTCCCCTCTTAAGCATCCAGTAATAAGCTGTTCATAATTTAAATTGCTTGTTGAGACGAGGCAAGAGACACTCTGGCAAGAGGCAACAGTAAAGGGATTGGAGGAAATTCGGCTGATCATTAAGAATAAGCGGTTTAAATACGTCTTAGCTTAATAATTCAGGCTCATCCCTAAAGGTGAATTTTCTTCTGGGCTTTTTTTTTGATTAATTAGCGGATATCACCCTAGATAATGGGGGTAAAACCTCACTATCAGCCCCGGGGACAACCTGACAAAATTAAATTATCGCCGTCAACGAGGACAAATTAATGAAACCGATTGTTGAATCTTTTTACAACTGGTACAGCAGCAAAATCACTCACCCCCAATATCGTTGGATTATCATTCTGGGAACTATGGTTTATCTGTTTAGCCCCCTCGATATTTCTCCTGACGTTTTCCCGATTATTGGTTGGATCGATGATGGTATTGTCCTCACCCTTTTAACCACGGAATTATCGCGATTAGTTCTTGATTATCGCAATCGCCGTCCGGGGACAGTAAAGAATCAAACCGAGGTTTCTTCCCCAACCAATGCCGTTGATACCGATGCCGTAGAAGTCAGAAGTTAGAATTCGTAAGTCTCAATTCTGACTTCTGAATTCAGGAGATTGCTGTTATTTATTCTCCCCATCTCCCCACTACCCCACTTCCCCATCTCCCCATCTCCCCATCTCCCCACTACCCCACTTCCCCACTCCCCCACTTCCCCACTCCCCCACTTCCTAATTCCCTCTCCCTTCTCCCTAAACTTGAATCAAAGAACTATCGACGGTGGCTAAAAGTGTTTGCACTTCCTCATCGCTGGTTTGGGAAAAATCTTCGTACCAAAGAGAAATTGATCTCAATTCGTAGGGTTTATGTAGGCAAATTACTCGATCAACTAATTTTTCTAATTGATCACAGACTTCCACTGGGGCAATAGGAACAGCAATAATAATAGCAGCGGGATTTCCAGCCTTAAGGGTCAGAATCGCCGCTTTAATCGTTGCTCCCGTAGCGATACCATCATCTACTAGAATAATCGTTTTTCCTGTCACGTCCGGAAAGGGTCGCTCACCTCGATACAAGCGATCGCGTCGCTCTAATTCGATCATTTCTTCCTTTGCTACCCGTTCCATCATCGCCTCCGATAGGTGCAAGTCGTCAACGATACTTTCATTGATTACCCGCACACCATTTTGACCGATCGCCCCAAAAGCTAACTCTTTGCGCTCCGGTACACCTAATTTTCGCACTAAACACAGATCTAGGGGTAAATGTAACCTTTGGGCAATTTCAAAGGCGATCGGAACCCCACCCCGGGGCAAAGCCAAAACTAGCACCCCAGCACTATTGGTATATTCTGTCAAGTAACTAGCTAATAGTCTCCCTGCTGATCGCCGATCTTTGAGCAGATAAGTCATAACTCCCTCCTAGGGGCTAATCCCCGTGGGGATCCCTAGTCCCCCCTGACTTTATTCTATATTTCTCCGCTAATCTCTAGCTGAAATGTTAAGAAATTTAGCGAAGGCTTGACATTTTTTCGGCTAACCGAAGTTTTTCTAGGCCAGAGATCGGCTAAAATCTTAGGCGAGAGGGTTTTGTAAAGTTAGGTAACAAACATGAATCAAAGTTTAAGTGATGCGCTAGAGCCGATCGCCGCTGCCTTTCGCGGTCTCGGAACTCCCGAACCGATCGTTCATTGGGGACATCCAGTCATGATGGGGATCGTGGTTTTAGTTATGGGTAGTTATACTGCCTATGCCGGTTGGCAAAGCCGTTTAAGCAAAGATGGGGAAGTAGTGGCCAAAAATCGGGCTGATCACCGCAAACTCGCCCCCTGGCTGTTTTTATTTATCGCTCTCGGTTACACCGGCGGTATTTTATCCCTGGTTATGCAGAAACATCCAATCCTCGAAAGCAGCCATTTCTGGACAGGATCGATCGCGATCGGTTTATTAGCTTTCAATGGATTATTGTCCCTCACTGGCTTCGCTGGCGAGAAAAAAGAACTTTTCCGGACTATTCACGCTTATATCGGCAGTATTGCCCTGATTTTACTGCTAGTTCACGGTGTTTTCGGTCTTCAGTTGGGATTATCTCTCTAGTTGGTTTATGGCTTCGGGTGGGCCAATTCCCACCTGGAGATTTTTCACCGCAGAAGACTGTGGCCAAGGGCAATAATTGAAGAAATCATGACTTTAAGCACTATTCTTGGGATTCCGAGTTTAGAATTAACAGGTAATTTACCAAGAAAGTATCGTCACGCAACGAGGAGATAGATATTTTGAAGAAAGTAGAAGCGATTATCCGACCCTTTAAACTTGAAGAGGTGAAAATCGCCCTAGTTAATGCGGGCATTGTCGGGATGACCGTCTCCGAAGTTAGAGGTTTCGGTCGTCAGAAAGGTCAATCGGAACGTTATCGCGGTTCCGAGTATACCGTCGAATTTCTCCAAAAACTCAAGATCGAGATCGTCGTCGAAGATAAGCAAGTCGATATGGTCGTCGATAAGCTGATTTCGGCGGCCCGTACCGGTGAAATCGGAGACGGTAAAATCTTCATCTCCCCCGTGGAACAGATCGTCCGCATCCGTACCGGCGAAAAAGATCTCGAAGCGATTTAACCTCCAAACAAGGGATGATAGTACCCTGCTGTCATCCCCCCTCATTTACCGAAAAATTGGGTTTAAAGCCTCGCCCTTTGAGGGCGACTTTATAGGATGTATGATATTAAGAATAGGGGGCCGGGTAAGCAACCGCTTAAAAAACCCAGTCATCAACCGATGAACGCACCTTGAAAACTAGAGTTATGGGGTTCTCTAGGGGAATGCTCCTATAGGTAAAAGCTCTCAGCGTCAAGTACCAAAGAAACCAATTATTTTAGAGGTTTTGAACTGTATCGTAGGGGCCACCGAGAACAGGCTTCTGTAAGGTCGCGAAAGTCTGAGGAGAGAACCACCTCTGGGTGGGATTTCGCCAGGAATCTAATTCAAGTGGACTCGTTGAGCCAGAAATTCACAGCAGTGATGCGAGAAGAATCCACGTCCGTTTACGGCGTGGGGTATGTCAACATCAATAAGTGTAACCTAATTTGGTATCGACCACCGACGACTGATTCCCCAAAAGGAAAACTTTGTACCTCACCATTAATATAACTACTATAATTGAATCTATTGGCTCGGTCTGCCCCCATCGCTGCTGAAGACCGCCGAATGGTACAAATAATTTGACCAGACTAGACCTGATCATTTCCGGTGACTAAAAAAACCTCTTGCCTAAAAAGTCACAAATATTATATAATGTTTGATCGTGGCCAAAATCGGTGTTAGGTGGTGCTGAAGGCACTGCTGAGCAGAACCGCCTTGGTCGCTCGGTCTTCGCCGGGATACTGAAGATAAACCCTTTAAGTCCTGAAGAAACAAAGACCAGCAACAATCTAGGCAGAACCAGCAACCCTGTCTAGTCTTACTTACGAATTTAACGGGATGCCAGCTTAAATAACTCGAAAAAAGTCATTCAAGTTGGGCAGGCTGATAAAGTGGGAAAAATCTTTCCCGCTCCTATAGCCACGGCCACGTTATTTTTGATTGTCGTCTAGTAAAGATAAAGAGAACAATCCGTGTCTATCGGTATCCTCGGTACAAAACTGGGCATGACCCAAATCTTCGACAACAAAACGGGAGTCGCCATTCCCGTCACCGTCGTTCAAGCAGGTCCTTGTCCCGTCACCCAAGTCAAAACTAAAAAAACCGACGGTTATGAATCCATCCAAGTGGGATACAAAACCGTCAAAGAAAAAGCCCTCAACAAACCGCTGCTCGGTCATTTAGCCAAAGCCGGTGTCTCCCCCCTGCGGCATTTAATCGAATACCGTCTTGAGGACGCATCCGCTTACACTTTAGGCCAAGAAATTACCGCCGACATCTTCCAAGAAGGCGATTTGGTAGATGTGGCTGGAACCACCATCGGACGGGGGTTCTCCGGCTATCAAAAACGCCATAACTTCAAGCGCGGTAACATGACCCACGGTTCCAAAAACCACCGTCTCCCCGGTTCCACCGGCGCCGGTACTACCCCCGGCCGCGTCTTCCCGGGTAAGAGAATGGCTGGACAATACGGATCAACCCAAGTGACCATCCGCAAATTGTCCGTGGTCAAAATCGATAGCGAACGCAACCTGATCCTGATCAAAGGAGCCGTCCCGGGCAAACCAGGAACCCTGTTAAACATCACCCCCGCCAAGAAATTTGGTAAATAGGGCAAGGAAAGATTAAAGCCATGGTTAACTACACAGTCAAAAATTGGCAAGGGGAAGAAGCGGGAACAGGCACCCTGGAACTGAAAACCGCTAAACCCGAAACCGCCAAACACCTAATTCACCGCGTCGTCGTCAGCCATCTAGCGGCGGCCCGCCAAGGTAACGCCTCCAGCAAAACCCGCTCGGAAGTGCGCGGCGGTGGTCGCAAACCCTGGCGGCAAAAAGGCACCGGTCGCGCCCGGGCCGGTTCGATCCGTTCTCCCCTCTGGCGTGGTGGCGGTGTCATCTTCGGACCAAAACCGAGAGATTTTGAGGTTAAGGTCAATCGCAAAGAGAAAAGATTAGCCCTGAGAACCGCTTTGATCAGCCAGGCCGATAACTTTATCGTGGTTGAAAGCTTCGCCGAACAATTCTCCCAACCCAAAACCAAGGAACTCACCGCTGCCTTAAGTCGCTGGGGAGCCAGTCCAGAGGAAAAAATTCTGCTGATTTTGACGGAAATTCCCGAAAATGTCTATTTATCGGGACGTAATATCTGCAATCTCAAAATTATTCGCGCCGATAGTCTCAACGTCTATGATGTCATCCTAGCCGATCGAGTTATCGCCACCGCCGCAGCCCTAGCTAAAATTGAGGAGGTCTATGGTGCTTAAAACTGAAGCCAGACAACTCGCCGATCTGATCCTAAAGCCGATCGTGACCGAGAAAGCCACCCTACTCCTAGAACAAAATAAATACGTCTTCGATGTCGCATTGAAAGCGACTAAGCCGGAAATTCAAGCGGCGATCGAACTGCTGTTTGACGTGAAAGTAACGAAAGTGAACACCAGCCGCCCCTCTCGTCAGAAAAAACGCGTCGGCCGTTTCCTCGGTTACAAACCCCAATACAAACGTGCGATCGTGACCCTAGCAGCAGGCGACTCGATCACCCTCTATCCTGACGTATAACCACCAAGAAACCCGATAACGGAAAACTAAACTATGGGTATTCGCTCTTTTAGACCTTTAACCCCCGGGACAAGGCAGGCGGCCATCTCCGACTTTAAAGAGATCA
Organism: Microcystis aeruginosa NIES-843; assembly: GCF_000010625.1. Taxonomy (NCBI): domain Bacteria; kingdom Bacillati; phylum Cyanobacteriota; class Cyanophyceae; order Chroococcales; family Microcystaceae; genus Microcystis; species Microcystis aeruginosa. The sequence continues at coordinate 5,290,577 of NC_010296.1, read as the reverse complement.
CCAAAACCGAACCGGAAAAGTCCCTAACTCATCACAAACACAGTAAACAGGGGCGTAATAATCGCGGTGTCGTTACCAGTCGTCACCGGGGCGGCGGTCATAAACGCCTCTACCGGATTATCGATTTTCGTCGCGATAAACGGGATATTCCGGCCAAAGTAGCGGCGATCGAGTACGATCCTAACCGTAACGCCCGCATTGCCCTGCTTTTCTACAAAGACGGGGAAAAACGCTACATCATCGCCCCCGCCGGTTTAGGCGTTGGTGATACCGTCATCGCCGGAGAAAACGCTCCCTTCGAGGTCGGTAATGCCCTGCCCTTAAGTCGCATCCCCCTAGGGACAGAAGTTCATAACATCGAACTCGTCCCCGGTCGCGGTGGTCAAATGGTGCGGGCTGCCGGTGGTTTCGCCCAAGTGGTAGCCAAAGAAGGCGATTACGTTACCATCCGCCTCCCCTCCAAAGAAGTCCGCATGATCCGGCGTGAATGCTACGCCACCATCGGAAAAGTCGGTAACGCCGAAGCGAGAAATATCAGTCTCGGTAAAGCCGGCCGTACCCGTCACCGCGGTCAACGACCTCATGTTCGGGGTAGCGTCATGAACCCAGTGGATCACCCGCACGGAGGTGGAGAGGGTCGCGCTCCGATCGGACGTTCCGGCCCGATGACTCCCTGGGGTAAACCCGCCCTCGGCCGCAAAACTCGCAACAAGAAAAAACGCAGTAGCGATCTCATCGTACGCCGTCGTACCCAGGGTTAGAAATTATTACTTTACTTTTGACTGAAAATTATGGGTCGTTCACTGAAAAAGGGGCCATTTGTCGCCGGCCACCTGATGGAAAAAATCGAAAAACTCAACGCCCAGGGCAGTAAACAAGTGATTAAAACTTGGTCCCGGGCCTCGACAATCATTCCCGATATGGTCGGTCACACGATCGCCGTTCACAACGGCAAACAGCACGTTCCCGTCTACGTTTCCGAGCAGATGGTCGGTCATAAACTCGGTGAATTCGCTCCCACCCGCACCTTCCGCGGCCACGCCAAGAGCGACAAAAAAGCAGGACGGAAATAAATCAGCCGCTACTCCCTCAGTCGTCAGCTAGATAGTCGTGATCATAAACCAGCAAGACTGATAACCGATAACTGATCACTGATCACTGATGACTGATGACTGATAACTGATAACTGATAACTGATAACTGAAATGACCATCGATACCTCTAACGAAGTCAAAGCGATCGCCCGCTATATTCGGATGTCACCCCTGAAAGTCAGACGGGTACTCGATCAGATCCGCGGTCGCTCCTATCGGGAAGCCCTAATTATTCTCGAATTCATGCCCTACCGGGCCTGTGATCCCATCCTGAAAGTCCTGCGTTCCGCCGTTGCCAACGCCGAACATAACGAAGGACTCGATCCCGCCACTTTGGTAGTTAGCCAAGCCTTTGCCGATGGCGGACCGACCCTAAAACGTTTTCGACCCCGGGCCCAGGGGCGCGCCTACCAAATTCGCAAACCCACCTGTCATATCACCGTCGCCGTCGCTCCTAGCAACAAAGACTAATCACCTTAACTAAAAAAACCACAATGGGACAAAAAATCCATCCCCTCGGTTTTCGTCTCGGCGTTATCAAAGATCATAAATCTTGCTGGTATGCCGACGCGAAACGTTACCCCGAACTACTGCAAGAAGATCGCCGCATTCGTCAGTACGTCGAAAAAAACCTTGCTAATGCCGGTATCGCCGATATTCGCATCGAACGCAAGGCCGATCAAGTAGATATCTCCATCCATACCGCCCGACCCGGTGTCGTCGTCGGTCGTGGTGGCACGGGAATCGAACAGCTGCGCCTAGGTTTACAAAAAGCCCTCGGTGGCCAGCGTCAAATTCGCATTAACGTCATCGAAGTGGCTCGCGTTGATGCCGATGCCAACCTGATCGCCGAATACATCGCCCAACAACTAGAAAGACGGGTTTCCTTCCGTCGTGTTGTCCGCCAGGCCATCCAACGGGCGCAGAGGGCCGAAGTCAAAGGGATCAAAATTCAAGTTAGCGGTCGTCTCAACGGGGCGGAAATCGCTCGGACTGAATGGGTGCGGGAAGGACGAGTTCCCCTGCATACCCTGCGCGCCGATATTGATTACTCCTATAAAACCGCCAGCACCATCTACGGGATTCTAGGCGTGAAAGTTTGGATCTTTAAGGGCGAAATTATCCCCGGCCAAGAAGAAATTGCCGCCGCCGTTCCCGCTCAAGCACCGCGCCGTCAACAGCGTCGCCGTCAACAGTTTGAAGATCGCTCTAGTGAGGGCTGATCCCTAATATTTATCAGTGGTAAATAGCTCATGTTAAGTCCCAAAAGAACAAAATTCCGCAAACAACAGCGCGGACGGATGCGCGGGCTGGCCACCGGCGGAAATACGATTAATTTCGGCGATTTCGCCCTGCAAGCCACCGAACCCTGTTGGATTACTTCCCGTCAAATCGAAGCGGCCAGACGGGCAATGACTCGTTATATTCGTCGGGGTGGCAAAATCTGGATTCGCGTTTTTCCCGATAAACCCGTGACCCAACGGGCCGCAGAAACTCGGATGGGTTCCGGGAAAGGTTCCCCCGAATTCTGGGTGGCCGTGGTTAAACCGGGGTTCATTATGTTTGAGATTGCTGGGGTAGCCGAACCCGTGGCCCGGGAAGCAATGCGCCTAGCCGCCCAAAAATTACCGATTAAGACCAAATTTATCACTCGCGAGGAGGATTTTGTCTAATGGCTCTACCAAAAATCGCCGAAGTGAGGAAGATGAGCGATGAGGAAATCGCCGCTGCTATCCTCGCTGCCAAAAAGAAACTGTTTGAATTGCGTTTGCAACAGGCCACCCGCCGCTTGGAAAAAACCCACGAATTCAAACACACCCGCCACCGTCTTGGCCAATTATTGACCGTAGAACGGGAGCGCCAACTAGCCCAGTCCACCCCGGAGGCATAACCCACTATGGCAGTTAAAGAAAGAGTTGGGGTAGTAGTCAGCGACAAAATGGATAAAACCGTAGTGGTAGCCATTGAAAACCGCTCTCCTCACCCTAAATACGGCAAAATCGTCGTGAAAACCCAGAAATTTAAAGCTCACGACGCAGAAAATCAAGCCAAACAAGGCGATCGAGTTCGCATTCGTGAAACCCGCCCCCTCAGTAAAACCAAACGTTGGGAAGTGGCGGAAATATTAACCGATAGTTAAATTTCACCTAGGTAAAAACCGTGATTCAACAACAAACCTACTTAAATGTCGCTGACAATAGCGGGGCGCGGAAACTAATGTGTCTGCGGGTGCTGGGAACAGGTAACTGTACCTACGGTGGCATCGGTGACAAAATTATCGCCGTGGTTAAGGACGCTATCCCCAATATGCCCGTGAAAAAATCCGATGTGGTCACTGCGGTGATTGTGCGGACCCGTCAAACCGTCCGTCGCGATAGTGGCATGAGCATCCGTTTTGATGATAACGCCGCCGTGATTATTAATAATGACGGTAATCCCAAAGGTACTAGGGTTTTTGGTCCGGTCGCCCGGGAATTGCGCGATAAAAACTACACCAAAATTGTTTCCTTAGCCCCAGAAGTTCTCTGATCAAAGTCAAAAGTCTCAAGGCAATCGGAGGTCAAAAAAATGAGTAAGAAAAACAGTCAAACCTCACCCCAAAGGCAAAAAATGCACGTTAAAAAAGGGGATGTTGTGCAAGTAATCGCCGGTTCCGATAAGGGCAAAGTGGGCGAAATTTTACGGGCCTTACCCCAAGAAAGTACCGTGGTGGTCAAAGGAGTTAATATCCGCACCAAACATACTAAACCCCAACAGGAAGGGGAATCGGGTCAAATTGTTACCTACGAAGCACCGATTCACAGTTCCAAAGTGATGCTTTATTCCGAGAAGAAAAAAATCGCCAGTCGGGTGGGTTATACCTTGACCGAAGACGGTCGGAAAGTGCGGATACTGAAGAAAACTGGCGAAATTATTGATTAGTTTCCCATCAATTCTAGTTCCTGACCAAGCCCAGGAAAAGCAAGCAGAAAAACTATGAGCCAAAAACTAAAAACCACCTATCAAGAAACCATTGTTCCGAAACTGAAAGAACAATTTGGTTATACCAATATCCATCAAGTACCTAAAGTTATCAAAATTACTGTTAACCGCGGTCTTGGGGAAGCTTCACAAAATGCCAAAGCTTTGGAGTCTTCCAAGGCGGAACTGTCCACCATCACCGGACAACAACCGGTAGTGACTAGAGCTAAAAAAGCGATCGCTGGCTTCAAAATTCGCGAAGGAATGCCCGTGGGTGTGATGGTGACATTGCGCGGCGATCGAATGTACGCTTTTTTAGATCGTCTGATTAATCTGGCCTTACCACGTATTCGCGACTTTCGCGGTATCAGTGGTAACAGTTTTGATGGTCGTGGTAACTACAGTTTAGGCATTCGTGAACAGTTGATCTTCCCTGAAATTGAATACGACAAAATCGATCAAATTCGCGGGATGGACATCTCAATCATCACCACCGCTAAAAACGACGAAGAAGGACGCGCCCTCCTCAAAGAGATGGGAATGCCCTTTAGATAAATCAATCAGGAGAAAAGTAAACAGTGACCAGTAAATAAGTGATCAGTGAACAGTAAACAGTGAACAGTGAACAGTAAACAGTGATTCAGTCAAAAGACAGCAGGAAACTGCTATTTAATACTACTCACTTAATACTCAAATCTGATACTGATAACTGATAACTGATAACTGACCACTGATAACTGATAACTGATAACTGATAACTGACCACTGATGTTGATCCCAATTTAGGAGAAAAACAGGTAATTCATGTCTGCTAACGATACCATCTCGGATATGCTGACCCGCATCCGTAACGCTTGCGCGGTTCGGCAGACCACTACTCAAATTCCCACCACGCGGATGACGCGCAGTATTGCTCAAGTTCTCAAGGACGAAGGCTTTATTGCTGACTTTGAGGAAGTGGGTGAGGGGATTAAATCTCAATTAGTTCTTTCCCTCAAATATAAAGGCAAAAACCGTCAACCGATCATTACTACCCTCACCAGAGTCAGTAAACCCGGTTTACGAGTTTATTCCAACAGTAAAGACTTACCGCGCGTCCTCGGTGGCATTGGCATCGCCATTGTTTCCACCTCTAAAGGCATTATGACCGATCGCGAAGCGCGTAAACAAAACGTTGGCGGCGAAGTCCTTTGCTACATCTGGTAAACAAGGATAAGCTATCAGCCGTCAGCCTTTCCCAGTTTAAACCCGATAGCTGACCCACTGATAACTCTTCCCTGATAACTGATAACTGATAACTGATAACTGTTATGTCTCGTATTGGCAAACGCCCGATTCCTATTCCCAATAAAGTCACCGTCGATATCGATGGTGCTACCGTGACGGTGAAAGGACCCAAAGGAACTCTCCAGAGAACCCTACCCACCGCCGTCGCCATCAATAAAGATGGCGAAACTCTGCTCGTTACCCGTCAAGACGATTCCCGTACCGCCAGAGAACGCCACGGACTCTGTAGAACTCTAGTAGCTAACATGGTGGAAGGAGTCGCTACCGGCTTTCAAAAACGCCTCGATATCCAAGGGGTGGGCTACCGCGCCCAGGCGCAGGGTAGTAAATTAGTTCTTAATGTTGGTTACAGTAAACCCGTGGAAATGGAGATGCCCGATGGTGTTTCCGTCGCCGTAGAGAACAGCACCCAAGTTATCGTCAGTGGCATCGACAAAGAAGCCGTCGGTAACACCGCCGCTAAAATCCGCGAAGTTCGTCCCCCCGAACCTTATAAAGGAAAAGGGATTCGCTATCTTGGTGAAGTTGTCCGTCGCAAAGTTGGTAAAGCTGGCGGTAAAGGCGCTAAAGGCGGTAAAGGAGGTAAAAAATAAACCATGAAACTTAGTCGCAAAGAATCAGTCCGTCGTCGTCACCAGCGTGTGCGTCGCAAAATTAATGGCACTGCTGAACGGCCGCGTTTATCCGTATTTCGTTCTAATAACCACATCTACGCCCAAATTATCGACGACGTGGCCCAACATACCCTCGCGGCCGCTTCTACCCTAGAGGCCACCTTGCGCGGGGAATTAGAGTCCACCGCTACCCAAGAAGCCTCGGCTGCCGTGGGTAAACTGGTGGCCCAACGGGCCCTAGACAAAGGCATTGAACAAGTGGTTTTTGATCGCGGTGGCAATCTCTATCACGGTCGCGTCAAAGCCTTAGCAGAAGCGGCTCGGTCAGCCGGCTTAAACTTCTAAAATATCCTTTCAACACTGATAAAACTATGGCAAAACGTCGCAAAGGCAACCGCGAAAAAGAAAAAGAAACCACTTGGCAAGAGCGGGTCATCCAGATCCGCCGGGTTAGTAAAGTGGTTAAGGGTGGTAAAAAACTCAGCTTCCGGGCCATCGTCGTGGTCGGTAATGAAAACGGCCAGGTGGGAGTGGGAGTCGGCAAAGCAGGGGATGTGATCGGGGCCGTCCGTAAAGGCGTGGCCGATGGCAAAAAACAACTAATTGAAGTCTCCTTAACTAAGGCTAGTTCTATCACTCACCTCACCCGGGGTGCTTCCGGAGGCGCTCAAGTGATTATGCGTCCGGCTGCTCCGGGGACTGGGGTTATTGCCGGGGGTGCTGTCCGTACCGTTTTAGAATTAGCCGGGGTGAAAAATATCCTCGCTAAACAACTCGGTAGCGATAACCCCCTCAATAACGCTAGAGCCGCTGTTAACGCCCTGGAAACTCTCCGCACTTTCTCGGAAGTTGCTAAGGATCGAGGCGTATCTATAGAACATTTGTACACATAGAGAAATCACCATGAAACTCCACGAAATCGCCCCCCAACCGGGGTCCACTAAACGCCGTCGTCGTGTGGGACGGGGTGTCTCGGCCGGCCAGGGCGCTAGTTGCGGTCTGGGAATGCGCGGACAAAAATCTCGCTCTGGGACGGGGACTCGTCCCGGTTTTGAGGGGGGACAAATGCCCCTCTATCGTCGGGTTCCCAAATTAAAGCATTTTCCTTTGGTTAACCCCCGTCAATACACGATCGTTAATCTGAGAAAATTGGCTTCTTTACCCGCTAATACGGAAGTTACCCTGGAAAGTCTGCTAAAAGCTAAAATTCTCACCAGCAACGACGGCCCTTTAAAAGTTTTGGGTGATGGTGAAATTACCGTTCCCCTCAAGGTGAAGGCCGCTGCTTTTAGCAATAGTGCTAAAGAGAAAATTACCGCCGCTCAAGGTACTTGGGAAGAAATTTAACGGAGGCGGTCGGCAGAAGGCGGTCGGCAGAAGGCAGGAGACAGGAGACAGGAGATAAAAGGCAAAAGACAAAAGGCAAAAGACAAAAGGCAAAAGGCAAAAGGCAAAAGGCAAAAGGTAAAGGGCAGCTTTGTTCTCCCCACACCCTACACCCTACACCCTACACCCCACACCCCACACCCTACACCCTACACCCCACACCCCACACCCCACACCCCACACCCCACACCCAACCCCTAACACCCAACCCCCAAGACCTGATTGCTATATCATAAGAAAGACAGGGGAAATCTTAAAAAAATCGAGAAAGTTTTCCCCCTCGATTACTTTTTCCCATAAAAAAACTGCACTAGAGGTAACTGTTAATGGTCGTCAGTCGTGATAAGGCTCCCACGGCACAGGAAACGTTTATGCAAATGGCACAGGCGGCCGGTTTACGCGGTCGCTTGTTGGTTACATTGGGTTTACTGATTCTGCTCCGTTTTGGGATGTTTGTACCGATACCCGGTTTGGATCGGGCAAGATTAGCAGAAATTATTCAAGGTAACGCCGCTTTGGGAATCCTTGACCTGTTTACCGGGGGAGGATTATCGACTTTGGGGATTTTTGCCCTCGGCATTCTTCCCTATATCAACGCCTCAATTATCGTGCAACTGCTCACCGCTGCCCTTCCTTCTTTGGAAGATTTACAGAAAAATGAAGGAGAAGCAGGACGGCGAAAAATTGCCCAAATTACCCGTTATATTGCCTTTGGTTGGGCAATTATTCAAAGTATCGGCATTACTCTCGGTTTATTGGTGGCTAACGGCGTTGTGGCTGGAACTTTACCCTCGATCGCCGCTACGGTTCTCGCTTTAGTGGCGGGTTCTATGTTCGTGATGTGGATTTCGGAACTGATCACAGAACGCGGTCTGGGAAATGGAGCATCTTTGCTGATTTTTGTCAACATTGTCGCTGTTTTACCGAAAACCCTCGGTGATACGATTACTTTTGCCCAACAGGGTGGCCGACAAGCGATCGCTCAAGTGGTGATTCTCTTGCTGGTTTTCTTGGTGATGATTATCGGCATTGTTTTTGTTCAGGAGGGAACCCGTCGGATTCCGATTGTTTCTGCCCGTCGTCAGGTGGGTCGTCGTCTCTATCGGGAAAGAACCAGTTATCTACCCCTACGACTCAATCAAGGGGGCGTTATGCCGATTATTTTCGCCTCGGCAGTGTTGGTGTTACCTTTCCAATTGGTGCAAGCTTTACCCACGGATAACCCGGTCGGTCAGGTTTTAGTTCAGTTGGTTAATGCTCTGCGTCCCGATAGTTGGGGTTATGTGGCTTTTTATAGCTTACTAATTCTCGGTTTTAGTTTCTTCTACGCTTCCCTGATCGTTAACCCCAAGGATATGTCCCAAAACCTGAAAAAAATGGGGGCCAGTATTCCGGGGATTCGACCAGGAACCGCTACTACTAATTATCTGGAAGGGGTGCTGAATCGTCTCACCCTTTTGGGCGCTCTCTTTTTAAGTTTGGTGGCTACTGTGCCGACTGTAGTAGAAAGCGCCACCGGTGTCACCACTTTTCGCGGTTTGGGGGCAACTTCCCTGTTAATTCTGGTGGGGGTGGCGATCGATACTGCGAAACAAATTCAAACCTATGTCATGTCTCAACGCTATGAGGACATGATTAAAAAGTAGTTAGATAGTTAACCAGTGACCTTTTACCGGTTACTGGTTATTTTTACCCTTAAAACCCTATATTTAATCCATGAGCAAACGGATCGGTGTGATATTTTTGGGACCGCCCGGATCGGGAAAAGGTACTCAAGCGGCAAAATTAGCGGAATCTCTGACGATTCCCCATATTTCTACCGGTGAAATTTTACGTCAAGCAATTACAGAGAAGACAGAACTTGGTCAACAAGCACAAGCTTATGTGGAAAAGGGCGAATTAGTCCCCGATGAGTTGTTATTAGGTTTAATTCAGGAACGTTTAAAACAGCCTGACAGTGCTAAGGGTTGGATTCTTGATGGGTTTCCCCGCACGGTGGCACAGGCGAGCTTTTTAGACGCATTACTGGAAGAATTGGCCGATAGTTACACATTTGTGGTCAATTTGGCTGTACCAGATACGGTCTTAATTGAGCGTCTCATGCAACGGGGTCGTCAAGATGATACTAAAGAAACGATCTCCCGTCGCCTACAGGTTTATATCGACCAAACTGCCCCCGTTTTAGATTATTACGGTCAAAAAGGCACTCTTAACCATATCGACGGTAATCAACCGATGGACGCGGTTACTGCCGCTCTAACAGCAGTTGTGACTCCTGTTTAAAGTTTCTCTCAGATCATCAGTAATCAGTCATCAGTAATCAGTCATCAGTAATCAGTGATCAGTTATCAGTAATCAGTGATCAGTAGGTTGGGTTGAAGCATGAAACCCAACGCCCGCATGGGTTACGCTACCGCTAACCCATCCTACAAATAATTGTGCCTCCCTACTTATACTAAATCCAGTTATTAAAAACTGATTATTTATTCCCTCTTTTGCCTCTTGCATGAGTGCCTGTCCTGATATGTAGCCTATACTCAACGGATTTAGTATTATAAGTTTTTTATATCAAACAAGCTTTAATAGTTGAGCATATTAAAATTTACACTTCGCAATATTTATCTTTTCTTAAGAATTTATTGAAAATAATTCTCATTTGTTTACGAGGTTGCAATACTTCCAGCGATTATGGTATAATTTCGCAGTATGAAATGATGGGACGTTCTGTGCTTTTTTGGTTTTTTAGCTGTCTGGTGATCCTGAAAACCCTTGCTAAATCTACACTCACCTATTCAGCAACAGCAACAACTGGCAGTTAAAGAGCCTTTTTTAAGCCAACCCGTTGATCAATTAATTGTGTAGTTTTGTTGCAAAAAGAAAGTTTTTTTGACAAAAAGAACAAAGTGTGCTGCCACTGGATTTAAAATAAACTCAATTGTCCTTCTTGTTTTAAGCGCCAGTTATCATCACCAACTCTCTGGGCAATATCTTCGAGGACGCTTAGAATCGTCTGATTTTCGGGAGTTGTGCCATTTTTTAACAGAGGTAATATATTAAAAACAATATCATCGAAACTAGAGCTTTTATTATCTCTTTCCATCCTTCTCAAATAGCTAATCAAATAGTATTTAATTCTCAATTTAACATCGATTTTTGACTTAAACTTACTGTCTTTTTTGATGGTATATAATTCAGTTTTTTCCTCATAATCAAAATTATCTAACAAAATTGGAGTCAAGTCTGAATACTCCTTTGCTAGTAAATCTAAAAACCCTAATTCCAAACCTTTAATAATCAATTCATCGTTAATTTGTTCTAGGGTTGCCCCATCATTTTTAGCAATAATTCCTTCAACAGTTTGCATGACAATCTCGGTTATATCCATGCCTAAGTTAGCTTTCATTACTGCTTTGGGAGTAGGAACTTTCCGAAAATTAATAATTAACTGTCCTGATAAAACTGTAAAGGGATTTTGCCGCTTTTTAAAGCTAGTTTGGCCATTTTTTTGTGGCACTGCTCCCACATATTCAAATCCGCAACTTTCTGCGGTATCTAAAATTAAATGCCAAAACTCAGGATCTTTGTGAGCAAAGACAAAGGATAACCATCGCTCAAATTTCAAAACTCGATACATTTCTCGAATACTTTGGGCAATTAATTGATTATATTCCTGTTTACTTTTTTGGATTGTTCCACCTTCAATAGCTTCTAATTGATAGTCCTTTTCCGTCACTTCTAAATCTAACCAAGCATTCCACATTATTGATAAATCTAAGTAGGGAATTTTCTTTCCGTAGGGAGGATCGGTATAAATATAATCAACGCTTTCATTTTCAATAAAACTTAAGTCTGTCGCTGTTCCTTTAACAATTTTGGCATAGTTGATGGTATTTTTATTAATAAAATACGTCATCTCCTTTTTAGCAGCAACTATCTTTTTAAATCTCAATTCAAAATAGGTAATTAAATCAATATCTTTAGGATTAGGTGCTATGCGATAACGGTAATATTGAAAAGCTGAAGCATTTCCTTGTCCAGATGCAGGTCTTTGATTATTGTTATGATAAGTTAAATTAGCTTTAGTTAATAAGCCAGAAAACATTAACAATAAAGACTCCCTAATATTCTCGTTTAGTTCTTGTTTAATCAAATGTTTTAATAAACTTAGTCGAGCTAATTGTTTGTTACTAAATAACTGTTCAACAGTAGCTACATCAGAACCTTTAGGCAGTTTCAAGCCTTGGGGATAGGGATAGGTATTGAGTGCCTTTGTTATTGCTTCTTTGGTTTGCGGTTCTCGCTCTTGGTAGGCTAATTTAACTCGTTCAAAAGCTTGACTTAAATCATCAAAATCAACGGGACTAATTAAAGAATTAACAAGAAAAATAGCCAGAGGGTTAATATCAATACTAATCGCTTTGCGGTTATTCATTAAAGCTTCAATTGCCGTCACTCCACTACCGCCAAAAGGATCAAGAATGACATCTCCCGGTTGACTAAAGTTTTTAATATATTCTGCCACCACATTCCATGCTTGTTTAGTAAAATATCCATGGACACCAAAATGTCTTTTAGCTTGTTGTTTTTTTACCTCAATTGGTTCTAATAAGGGACGACTTGAGTAGTCAAAAGTTTTGCGACTGATTGGGGAATGGTTTTGATAGGTAAAACTTTTCCCCACTTGAAATCTATCTGGCGCTAAATACTGGGTCAACTCTTGCCAACTATCGGCAATTGCATCAAGAGAAAAATATAAGATAGGTGTACTGGTATCGAGGGTCTTAAATAAACTAAATTCTAGGCCATTACAAAGAGCAAAATAATTACTTCTGATTTCAGGATGACTCGCATAACTATAGACCTGTTCTACTGAATCACCTTCGTAGATATTTTCCGTTGGTTTTTTAGCCTCTAATACCCAAGCATAACTTTGATTAACTTTGAGAACATAGTCAGGAATTAAATTTATCGGACGTTTTTTACTGCCAACCTTTAAAAAGGGATGCCGTAGGGTTTTACTTCTTTCGATATTATTCTCTTGGTAGCCCAAACTTGTTAAAAGAGGCAAAATAATCACTTCTCTAACGCTGTCTTCCTTAAAGTTAGGGTTATTTTTAATTGCCTGAAAATCAATAGCAGAAAAAATATGATTCATGGGTTAGCACTGTTTGTGATAAGTAGGTAGGCGTTAAAAATTATCAGACACCCCCCTTATCAAGGGGGGATTAAAGGGGGGACTAAGGGGGGATCGGCACCCCCCTTATCAAGGGGGGATTAAGGGGGGATCGAACTTAAAATCCATTTTTAATTTAATTATAACCAGCTACTTAGTTTCGATAAATCTTCCTTACTCAGGGGAAAATCAGACCGATTAACTTTGAACACTTACCATTAACCCGCCGTGAAGTTGGGTAAGCTAAGACGCATCTTAACCGCCTATCCTTAGATGAGCTACATCTCCCTCAATCCTTTTACTGTTGCAAGAGTGCAAGAGTGCCTCATCTGAACAAGCAATTTAAATGCGCGGGCAGCTGATGACAGGATTTGACATTTGTTCTGGTGTTGCCCGTTCCGGCGGTTTCTCTAGATAAGGTGGATAGAGTATCTTTGACGATGCCTCAACAATATAAGTTAGTCAGGCTTTCTAAAATATATCGTAATCGAGTAGAAGTCCAGTTTCAACCCGCTTCTAGTCATACAAAATCCGTTGATTATAGGCTACTTATAAGGACAGGCACTCGTGCAACAGGGAATAGGCAAAAGGGGGAATAAATAATCAGTTTTTAATAACCAGATTTAGGATCACCGATGAGAATTCCCATCTCTTGAGAACGGGGAGATGTCAATTTTCTAGCAGTCGATGAGAGATTCTTGGGGACGAACCTAGCTAAAAATACCCCCACGCAATCGGTCAACCCGATTACGTTAAAATCAAAAGCAGGATACTGTGTATGACGGAAAAACTCGATGAACTCAGTGATTAAAGCGGTACAAACTGCCTATTATGGGGATGCAGCCTATCGGACACCACCACCGGACTTAGAATCTCTCCTGCTCAAAGAGAGAATTGTCTATCTGGGGTTGCCCTTATTTTCCTCCGATGATGTCAAGCGCAATGTCGGGGTGGACGTGACGGAATTAATTATCGCTCAACTGCTCTACCTGCAATTTGACGATCCCGAAAAACCGATTTTCTTCTATATCAACTCTACCGGCACATCCTGGTACACGGGGGACGCGATCGGCTACGAAACCGAAGCTTTCGCCATCTGTGACACCCTCAACTACATTAAACCTCCCGTTCATACTATCTGTATCGGACAGGCCATGGGAACTGCAGCGATGATTCTTTCCGCAGGAACCAAGGGTTTTCGCGCCTCCTTACCCCACGCTACCATTGTTCTCAACCAAAATCGCACTGGGGCGCAAGGACAAGCCACCGATATCCAGATTCGCGCCAAAGAAGTAATCGCCAACAAACAGACGATGTTGGAAATTTTCTCGAAAAATACGGGTCAAACCACCGAAAAACTGGCGAAAGATATGGATCGCACCTTCTATCTCACCCCACAACAGGCGAAAGACTACGGATTAATCGATCGCGTTCTCGAAAGTCGCAAGGAACTACCGAAACCCCTCGCCCAAGTTAGTTAAGATTTATTACAAATTAGCAGGAGTTGTTACCAATTATGCCTATCGGTGTGCCAAAAGTTCCCTACCGTCTGCCTGGTAGCCAATACGAACAGTGGATTAGCATTTACAGCCGTCTTTCGGTGGAACGCATTCTTTTTTTGGGGCAGGAAGTCACCGACGGGTTAGCCAATGCCCTTGTGGCCCAAATGCTTTATCTCGACTCGGAAGACCCCACTAAACCCATCTATCTCTATATCAACTCGCCGGGGGGTTCCGTTACCGCCGGTATGGCCATCTACGACACCATGCAGTACATCAAAGCGGAAGTGGTGACTATCTGTGTGGGATTAGCGGCCTCTATGGGGGCATTTTTACTGGCTTCCGGTAGTCCGGGTAAGCGTCTCGCCCTTCCCCATGCGCGGATTATGATTCACCAACCCATGGGCGGAACCGGGCGCCGGCAAGCGACGGATATCGACATTGAAGCTAAGGAAATCCTGCGTATTCGCCAGCAATTAAACGAAATTATGGCTAATCGCACCGGACAAACCATCGAACGCATCGAAAAAGACACGGACCGCGATTATTTCCTCTCCGCCGAGGAAGCTGTCGCCTACGGTTTAATTGATAAGGTGGTGGAGGGAAGACCGGCTTAAGTCAGTCAGAGGTTAGAACAGGCGAGAAACCTGTTCTAACTGCCATTGGACAAACTTCCTTAGATGGTAGGTTGGTTGATCGGATAAGAGGGTATCTGTTGGGTATGGAATTTTTAGCAACTTTAGAAACAGGCTTGATCTCTGCCGTGGCAATCATCAAGTTTTGCCTAGAAAGTATTTCGATCGCTTGTGTGGTGATCGGATTAATTAAAACCCTACAATTAGCTTGGCAGTCTAATCGTCACCGTCGCAGTCTTCCCCCTTTTTCCTTCAATCAAATTCGCATTCGTTTCGGTACTTGGCTATCTTTAGCCCTAGAGTTTCAGTTAGGTGGAGACATCGTGGCTACTACCGTCACACCTACTATAGAAGCCTTGGCACAACTCGCCCTCATCGCTATTATCCGAACTTTCCTCAACTATTTCCTCAGCCAAGAATTGGAAACGGAATTGTCCATGGAAAAAGAGCGATCGCAACTAGCAGCCCAGGACAATCTCAGGGATTTTTAATGCCAAAAAAAGGTGAGTTGACAATCACCTGACCTAACCCCTGATAAGCTGTTGACTATTGAGGGTATGCTAAAAAAGTTTTTCAGCAAGCTCTAGATAGTCAACAGCTTATTACTTTCGATCGCCCACTGGCTCAATTCCGTGCGATTATGAAGACCGGTTTTATGAAGCATATTCGACACATGGCTTTCGATTGTCCGTTGACTAACATTGAGTTTTGCGGCGATTTCCCGATTAGCCAGTCCCTGGGCGACCAATTGTACTACTTTTAATTCCGTTGGGGTTAATTCCACATTACCCTGGACTTGAACAGGGGTGACATCCGGGGAATGGATGCGGGTGCTGCGTTTCAGCAACCGGCCCGCTTGTTTAAGGGAAGACTCCACCCGGGCCACTAATTCTTCCGGTTCAAAGGGTTTGACCATATAGACATCGGCCCCGGTGATTAAACCTGTTATCTTGTCCTGACTTTGACCTTTAGGGGAGAGAAAGATCACGGGAATGCAACTAAAACGACTGTCCTGACGAATTTTTTCGAGGAAAGCATGACCGTCCATTTCTGGCATGATCAGATCACAGATAATCATATCGGGGATTTCTGCTGCTTTGGCAGTATTTGCCCCGCGTTCGAGGATTTCTAGGGCTTCGGGACCGTTTTCTGCGGTTGTCACCCTATAACCACGAAACTCTAGATAATCCTTCACCAAAAGTATTAAATTCGGGTCATCGTCGATTAATAAAAGTTGTTTATTGTCTTTGTTGGTCTCTTTCATCGCTATTTTCTGGGCTACAGGGTTGGGGGAATGGAGACGGACAAAGGATCGACAGGCAAGAGGCAACAGGTAGTTAGGGTTTCCTGAATAAATCTAAAAACCTTATCCAACAAGGTTTTTAGACTTTTTTTCTCTCAAAAAGTGCCGACCATTGGAGTGATTGGGGGGAAAATTCTGAGACTTTTTCCCTAAAAATTAGGTAATTGACTCCCTCAAAATCGGTAAAACCCTACACCCCACACCCCACACCCCACACCCTGCCCCCACGAAAAACTTTTTGCCGCAAACCCTAATTAATTGTGTTTCAGCTAGTTTTAACCCTGTTTTCCTCTATTGTTTCGGGTTCTTCTTCTGGACAGTTCAGAGAAATTGCCGGTAAATCGTGGCGAAGAAAAGCATATTCGGTGACGATTTGATTACCGATTAGGTGTTCTTGGATAATTCTTTCGATCGCTTCCTTGTTTACCCTTCCATACCAGACCCCTTCCGGGTACACTAATAAAATCGGACCCTGGCTACAAACCCGCAAACAGTTGGCTTTAGTGCGAAAAATACAGCCAGGACGGTCGGCGCTAGGGCGATCGAGTTGTAATTCACTTAACCGCTTCTTTAAATAATCCCATACTTCTAACCCTTCTTCCTTGTCACAACATTTTGGCTTAGTCTGATCGCAGCAGAGAAATAGATGACGCTGGATCTGGGCCAGTCCCAACTTAGCCACATTTTCCCCTAAGATATCTCTGGTGTCCGCTTCTTCCATAAATTTTTTTTATCAATTAAACTCTTGACATTGAACAGAAAATGTGCATGACCGACTAAAATTTCGGTTTGAGGATGTAACGATAGATGAGATAAACGATAGCGGCAAGGATTAAAGCGCTTAAAACTGCGCTGACTAGGCGTAAAATCGCCGTTAAAATCGAAAGAGCCACAAAAACCCCCGCCACTGCCACGACTACCTGTGCCGGTGTGGACAGGCTGCCGTACCAAGTTTTCACTTTTTCGAGAGTGGCAGCGAAACTAACCGGGGTAGCAACGGGGGGAAAATCGTCGGTTTCGATTTCCACTTCCACTTCCTCTGGGGTATATTTAGTATCGAACGGTTCGGGAGACTGCATAAACACTCAAGCTACTTAACACTTCATCCCTATTTTATCGGTGATTGGGGTTGACAGGGGTTGACGCAGAATTAATGTAACAATGAGTTTATCCATAGCTAAACGATCGGAATCTATGAGCCTATCGACTGCCACCGTTACCGCCATCAATTATCCTGATGCTACCATCACTAGGGCCGAACGCGCCCTCTGTTGTTCTCCTTTCCGTGTCACCCTATTCGCCGCTATGCTTGAGCGAAGTGTATCACTTTTAAGCATTCCGGGTGCTGGGGGTTTAGAAAAAGGTTATACTTCCAGACTGCTGACGGAAGCGGCAGCGGAAAGCTATCTTCTCTGGTTGATTAAAGTGGGAATTTTGCGGCGCGAAGTAGATGGACAGGGGATAACCGATAGTTTTCGTCTCACTCCTTTAGGGAGGAAATTAATAGAAAAATGGCAACCCCAAGGGGACTTTTTCCCTCAACCCACTTTCTGGCAAAGATTTTTAAATACTCTGCAACGTTGGTTTTCTTTTTAATGCTGTCGGGTGTCAGTTATCAGTTATCAGTTATCAGTTATCAGTTATCAGTTATCAGTTATCAGTTATCAGTTAACTGAAAATACTCAATAAAAAAACTAGATGAAAGCAATTATGGCAGTGGGGACAACCTCCCACGCGGGTAAATCTTTTTTAACTGCGGCTTTATGTCGTTTATTCAACCGGAAAGGCTGGCAGGTAACACCCTTTAAAGGTCAGAATATGGCCCTTAATGCCTATGTTACCGCCGGAGGGGGAGAAATGGGTCACGCCCAGGCGGTGCAAGCATGGGCCGCGGGGACAATTCCCCGGGTAGAAATGAACCCAATTTTATTAAAACCCCAGGGAAATATGACCTCTCAGGTGATTATTAAAGGCAAGGCTGTGGGTGTCACCACGGCAGTGGATTATTATCAGAATTATTTTGAGCAAGGTTGGCAAGCAATTAAAGAATCTTTAGCTAAATTATCGGCAGAATTTGATCTAGTTGTCTGTGAAGGTGCGGGAAGTCCGGCGGAAATAAATCTCAAACATCGCGATTTAACTAATATGCGGGTGGCTAAATATCTCGATGCCGCTACTATTTTAGTGGTGGATATTGATCGCGGGGGGGCTTTTGCTCACGTCGTCGGTACGTTAGAATTATTAGAACCGGAGGAAAGAGCTTTAATTAAAGGTATTGTGATCAATAAATTTCGCGGACAAAAATCCCTCTTAGATTCGGGGATTACTTGGCTAGAAGATTATACAAAAATTCCCGTGTTGGGAGTTCTTCCCTATAGTGATATCTTTTTAAGTGCCGAGGATTCTCTCAGTTTACTCGATCGCCCCGCCCAAAAACCCAAAGCTGAACTAAATATCATTGTCATTCGTCTGCCTCATATCGCTAATTTTACTGATTTTGACCCTCTCTGTGGCGAAGCAACGGTCAATGTACGTTATCTAGAATTACAGGAATCTTTAGGTGATCCCGATGGGGTAATTATCCCCGGCTCTAAAACCACTGTTGCTGATTTAATTGCTCTTAATCAAAGTGGTATGGCTAATCAATTACAAGCCTATCACCAAAGGGGAGGTATTATCTTTGGCATCTGTGGTGGTTTGCAAATGTTAGGGCGATTAATCCTGGATACTGACCATCGAGAAGGTCCCGAAAGTGAGGCAGCTGGCTTAAATTTACTGCCCTTAAAAACGGTAATTACTGCCGAAAAAATTACCCGTCAACGACAAGTTTTATCTAATTATCCCCAAGGGGGTTTACCAGTAATGGGATACGAAATTCACCAGGGAATAAGCCAATGGGAAAGTGAATCAGGTTATCAAAAAATGTTCGAGGAAGATGCTAGTCTGGGAATTGTCAATGATTCTCTCTCAATTTGGGGCTGTTATTTACATGGTATCTTTGATAATGGTTCTTGGCGAAGAACTTGGTTAAATCATCTGCGTCAGCGTCGCGGTTTATTATCTTTGCCTACGGGAATTGCTAACTATTGCGAACAAAGAGAAATAACCCTAGATAATATGGCTAATTTATTGGAAGAACATTTAAATCTTCAACCTATTTTTGCTCATTTGTAAGGAGAAATTATGACTATTGCAGTGCGTTTTTTACCCGATGATATCATCATAGAAGCGGAAACTGGAGAACTATTATTAGATGTAGCCAAAAAAGCAGGAATTGACATTCCTACCGGCTGTTTAATGGGTTCCTGTCACGCTTGCGAGGTAGAATTAGATGATGGTACTCAAATTTGCAGTTGTATTACTGGTATCCCCGGCGATCGAGATTCTTTAACCGTTCATTTATACTCCGATCCGCTCTGGTAGTTGCTCCCTTAGATCTAGTCAAACTTGGGAACAATCCAAGCTGCTATAATAGCCAGTAAAACAACAATTTCTAAAATTTTATATAAGTTAAGAGATTGTAGCCACTGAAAAATCTTAGCTAGACGCAAACTTAACCCCCATTGACGTAATTGAGATAACCATAATTTCGGGCTATCTTGTTCACGAAAACGCCATTTAAGGATAGATAATAATAGGGGAACCCCCCCCACTTTAGCAGTCATGAGCAGGTGCAGGATCAGACATACTGCCATAATTAACCAACTGAGCAAATGGGCATAATACCAAAAGTGATTTAATTCCCCTTCCGGTAGCCATTTGGAATCCATCATCCGACCACTATACAAGGCAAAAGTTAGGGCAAAAAGAGTCAAAGTATTGACTAAACGATGGAGACTATACCACCAAATCGGCTTACCAAATTGGGTTAATTTGTTAAGAGAATCACTTTGAATTAATCTTTTGTTGCCCCGACGAAAAGCATAGATAGCAAAAACGGGAAAGATAATCAGGGTATAGAGGCCAAAAGTGCCATGAATACTTTCAATTTCTTGATATTCTGGTAAGGGCAGTTTTAACCAACGACCGTCAAAAGTATCATAGGTCCAATAGGCCGTAACCATGGCGGCAATGAGGGCAATTCCCGTGAATCCGTGCAGAATTCGCAGTAAAAGAGGTTGATAAGGTTGATTAGTTTTCATGAACTCGATCGATACAATGGGGGATGTAAACTTGCCCAGATACTATGTTAACTAATCCTTGGCTCGTCGCTGTTCTTCTCAATACCGTCCTCCTCGGAATCGCTGCAATTGCCCCAAAAAAGCTCTTAACTCGGATGGGTTATCTCCATGCTTGGGTTTTAGGGGTAATTGTCTGGGGAAGCTTGGGATGGCGCGGTTATCTAATTGTTTTATTCTATTTCCTCGTCGGTTCTACTGTCACCCGCATCGGTTTAGCGCGCAAGGAAGCGGAGGGAATTGCCGAAAAAAGAGCGGGGGTGCGCGGTCCTGAAAATGTCTGGGGTTCCGCTTTAGCGGGGGCAATTTGCGCTATCCTAAGTCTTTTTGCCGCTTCTCCCTGGGATTACCTCTTAATACTCGCTTATGTGGCTAGTTTTAGCACCAAATTAGCCGATACTACTGCCAGTGAGGTGGGCAAAGCTTATGGTAAAACTACTTATCTAATCACTAATTTTAAATCCGTCCCCCGGGGAACAGAAGGGGCTGTTAGTTTAGAGGGAACGCTCGCCGGTTTGCTGGCAGCCACGGCGATTTCCCTGTTAGCATGGGGTATCGGTGCGATCGATCTTCTTGGTGTGTTATGGTGCGTAATTGCGGCATTTATCGCCACCAATATCGAAAGTCTCATCGGTGCTACTCTACAAACTCGCTTTCTGTGGTTAACTAATGAATTGGTCAATGTGATCAATACGGTTATCGGTGCGATCGTAGCTATACTGTTAAGCTTGCTCTGGTCTTTCAGCTAAAGTTAAGTGACTAAAAAAATTTTTCAGAGAATATCTATGCTAAAGTGGCGTTTTTGTGCATTGTCCCTGCTGTTACTGCTAATTACTGCCTGTGGGACGGAAAATCAACCGAATTCTAGTTCTAACACTGCAAATAGTCCCAGTGCTGACCGCTTGCAAACGGTGAAAAATCGCGGTAAGTTAATTTGTGGCATTAACGGAGAAGTGCCGGGGTTTAGCTTTGTTAATGAAAAAGGCGAATATTCGGGCTTAGATGTGCAAATTTGCCGAGCTATTGCGGCTGCTCTCTTTGATGATCCCTCCAAAGTCGAATATCGTAAACTTAGCCCCCAAGAGAGATTTACTGCCGTACAGACGGGAGAAGTGGATATCCTCAGTCGCAACACCACCTGGACGATTAACCGGGATACCGCTCTGGGGATGGAGTTTATCACCCCGGTTTTCTATGATGGTCAAGGAATTATGGCCACGAAAGCCAGTAATGTTAAGAAATTAGAAGATTTGAGCGGAAAGTCCATTTGTGTGCTATCGGGAACCACCACAGAACAAAATCTGGCCGATGCCATGGCAAAAGCGGCAGTGCAAGGTTATAAACCGATCGTTTCCGATGATGTGGAGGCCTTATATACAGCTTATCAGGCGGGGCGTTGTCAGGCTGTCACCTCCGATCGCTCCCAATTGGTGGCCCGGCGCTCGGTTTTTCCCCGACCACAGGATCATCAATTATTAGAAGTGGTAATATCTAAGGAACCCTTGGCCCCGGCCGTGGCCGATGGTGATCCCGCTTGGTCGAATGCCGTCCGCTCGATCGTTTTTAGTTTAATTCAAGGGGAAGAATTCGGGATTAACTCCCAAAATATTGCCACTTTTGCCGACAGCAAAGACCCCAGTATTCGGCGCTTTTTGGGTATCGATGAGAAGTTAGGCGAAGATATGGGTTTACCCAATGATTTTGCCCAAAGAGTCTTAAAACAGGTGGGTAATTACGGTGAAATTTATGATCGTGAAATCGGTAAACCCCTGCAACTCGATCGAGGTTTAAATAATCTTTGGACAAAGGGGGGTTTATTGTATTCTCCTCCTTTTCGTTAATTTTAAAATTGTGTTTCCTGACGGGGAATATAGACTCCTAAGACCGCCGGAATAACTCGAAACATGGCGGGAGTAGTGCTAGTAATTTCGCCATCGGTGTTAATACTATGGGGTTTACGAGTCTGAATTTGAATTTCTTTGCCGTTAAGAGTTCTCACCCAAGATAATAAACCCTGTTGTCCTCGCGGTAATGTCCACAAAAGCGGGAAAATTTGCCACCAGTGTTCAATTTCTAGGCTATATAAATCTAATCTTTGATCGTCGATTTGGGCATCATGAGCGATCGGCATTCCTCCCCCATAATAACGACCATTTCCGATCGCTATTTGTAGGGTTTTAACTTTGATATTTTGGCCATCAATACCGATCATAGCGGTAAAAGGACGAGTTTTACTTAATAACTGTAGGGCTGTCCAAGCGTAGGCCAAAATCCCCAAACGTCGCTTTAAACCCTTGTTCAGTTTTTGGGTAATTTTCACACTTAATCCTAAACTAGCCACGTTGAAAAAGTATTTATTATTTACCCAACCTAGATCGATATATTTTAAATTACCTTCCGCAATAATTCGACAGGCTTCGGCAATAGAATTCGGTATCCCTAAAGTCCGGGCTAAATCATTAGCCGTTCCCAAAGGTATAATGCCTAAAGGCAGTTGAGTTTCTACCAACACATCCACCATAGCATTAAGAGTCCCATCGCCACCACCGACGATAACTAAATCAATATTAGAGCGATATTTTTCCATCAAAAAAGGTATATCTTCTACCTTTTTCAAAGGGACGCTGATAATTTCAAAATCCCAATGATTGAGCAGCTCGACAGTTTGAGCAAAGTTTTCTTTACCCTTGCGCGAGTGACGATTAATTAGTAGTAAAGCTCTTTTAGTCATAGGTAAGTTTCTCAGCAGTGCCGGGATAAAGGTTATGTAATTAGGAGTTGCTGAATAAATGTGAAATATAGACGAGGTAAGGGTTTTAGTGGCTGGTTTTGCGAAACAGGTGCAAGTCCTGTAGGGGCGAAGCATTCGGGCATAAACTATCGCTGAAACCGTAGATTTTCTATCCGAATGCTTCGCCCTTACTTTTTCAGTAAGTCCTATGTATAATAGCAAATTCAGACCCTTCAAGGCCATGAACCGAAGATAATGGCAGACAATTACTTGATTTTACTGATAACAGGCGTTTTTTCGGGCTTATTAGCGGGTTTATTCGGTATTGGGGGTGGCACTATCTCCGTGGCGATCCTGTTAAATTTGGGCTACAGTTACGGGGAATCGGTGGCTACCAGCAGTTTAGCGATCGTTTTCACTTCCCTAGGGGGTACGATCCAAAATTGGCGATTAGGTTCCCTGAAATGGCAGCGAGTTCTCCTCTTAGGTTTACCCGGGATTTTTACGGCATTTATCGGGGTCTATCTGGTCAAATATAGCCCCAAACACCTCCTAGAAGCGGCTTTTGGTTGTTTTTTACTGCTCAATATCTATTTAACCAATCTCAAGCAAAATTTAAGCCAAAAAGAGTCAGTTTCTGCCATTAGATTGCATCCTAATCTAGCCTGTCTGCTAACCGGAGGAATCGCTGGATTTCTAGCCGGTATTTTCGGAATTGGCGGTGGGGCGATCATGGTGCCACTACAAATGATTTTTTTGGCAGAAAAGATCAAAATCGCCATTGTCACCAGTTTAGGTGTGGTTTTACTCAATTCGATCGCCGCCTGTTTCGCTCATGCCCAAGCCGGTCATATTCTTTATCTACAAGGGATTATTTTAGGTATCGGTGGTTCCCTAGGTGTACAAGTAACCACTCGTTTTTTACCGAAATTACCGGATCGATTGGTGCGGATTACTTTTTATATTTTTCTGCTACTGATGGCCATTTATTTCTTCATCCGCGCTTGCTCTTAGACCGCATCAACGGACTCGTTAAATCTCAACTTTCTAACCCTTCCAGTCTCTCCCTGATGGGCTTTTTCCGTATTCATCAATAAAAAACGGAGAATACTTGACAAATTCGGGGGGGTAGAATGGCGGAGATTATTGCTTTTAATCGCTCATCTATGGGGTATAAATCTTAACTTTTCCCAGTATTAGCCATAACATTAGCTTGAATCAATCAAATCAAACAGGATTTAGTATAACAGGACATCCTAGACATGAGGACATAAGGAGATTATGTCCCGTTTTGTATAGCTCTAACCTGTTTAACCTCTAACTCTAACGCAGATGCGACTTGCTCAACGCTTAACCCTAAGGCTAACAAACGAGGGACAGCCTCTAGTGCTTTGTTTAGTCTGCCTTGCTCAATGCCTTGCTCAATGCCTTGCTCAATGCCTTCCTCGCGACCTTCCTGACGCGCTTCTTCGCGCACATCTTGAAAATACTGAGTTTGTTTTAATTCATCTAAACTAAACATAGTTTCTATCTCCCGACGATTGAGAAGCGGTAACTTATAAACGAGAATCGTCTCTATTAATTGTAAGAGTTCTTGCGGTTTTTGGTCGGGGGTTAATTCTTGCCGCACTCTTTGGATTAATTTTCGGGTGCTATCAATCGCTTTTGCTTTAGATAGGGTGATTAATTGGACTGTAGCTAAACCAATCGAAGTTTGAGGAATGTTTTCTAATTCATTCAGATAAATCCGTCTCACTCGCTCGGAGTTGAGAAGTTCCCGATAGCGTTGAACTTTATCGGTTTCTACTTGAGGGTTAGGATAGACAATCACACCCCGCCAATCATTGGTTAAGTCAGTTTTACTGAGATATAAGAATATTTCAGTGAAAAAGCGCTGATAAAAAGCCTCATCTTCTTGAAATTGTACCTCACAGAAGTAGATAGGAGTCTGGGGGTGATTATTTTGAGGCAGAAAGACTCCATCAAGACGAAAAGAAAGTTGTTTGACTTCCACTGAGTCAAAGCGGTAGTTATTCGCTTCGCTGATAGGGAGTTGAATTAATTCAAAGAAGATAGAGGGGAATGATTGAAAGAGTTGATAAAAAATCGTGTCAGTTTTCATGCTTTTATTTTACAAGGCGATCACATTTTTTTATGTCCCGTTTTGTATAGCTCTAACCTGTTTAACCTCTAACTCTAACGCGGATGCGACTTGCTCAACACTTAACCCTAAGGCTAACAAACGAGGGACCGCCTCTAATGCTTTGTTTAGTCTGCCTTGCTCAATACCTTGCTCAATGCCTTGCTCAATGCCTTGCTCAATGCCTTGCTCAATGCCTTCCTCGCGACCTTCCTGACGCGCTTCTTCGCGCACATCTTGAAAATACTGAGTTTGTTTTAATTCATCTAAACTAAACATAGTTTCTATCTCCCGACGATTGAGAAGCGGTAACTTATAAACGAGAATCGTCTCTATTAATTGTAAGAGTTCTTGCGGTTTTTGGTCGGGGGTTAATTCTTGCCGCACTCTTTGGATTAATTTTCGGGTGCTATCAATCGCTTTTGCTTTAGATAGGGTGATTAATTGGACTGTAGCTAAACCAATCGAAGTTTGAGGAATGTTTTCTAATTCATTCAGATAAATCCGTCTCACTCGCTCGGAGTTGAGAAGTTCCCGATAGCGTTGAACTTTATCGGTTTCTACTTGAGGGTTAGGATAGACAATCACACCCCGCCAATCATTGGTTAAGTCAGTTTTACTGAGATATAAGAATATTTCGGTGAAAAAGCGCTGATAAAAAGCCTCATCTTCTTGAAATTGTACCTCACAGAAGTAGATAGGAGTCTGGGGGTGATTATTTTGAGGCAGAAAGACTCCATCAAGACGAAAGGAAAGTTGTTTGACTTCCACTGAGTCAAAGCGGTAGTTATTCGCTTCGCTGATAGGGAGTTGAATTAATTCAAAGAAGATAGAGGGGAAAGATTGAAAGAGTTGATAAAAAATCGTGTCAGTTTTCATGCTTTTATTTCACAAGGCGATCGCATTTTTTTATGTCCCGTTTTGTATAGCTCTAACCTGTTCAACCTCTAACTCTAACGCGGATGCGACTTGCTCAACACTTAACCCTAAGGCTAACAAACGAGGGACAGCCTCTAGTGCTTTGTTTAGTCTGCCTTCCTGACGACCTTCCTCGCGACCTTCCTGACGCGCTTCCTCGCGCACATCTTGAAAATACTGAGTTTGTTTTAATTCATCTAAACTAAACATAGTTTCTATCTCCCGACGATTGAGAAGCGGTAACTTATAAACGAGAATCGTCTCTATTAATTGTAAGAGTTCTTGCGGTTTTTGGTCGGGGGTTAATTCTTGCCGCACTCTTTGGATTAATTTTCGGGTGCTATCAATCGCTTTTGCTTTAGATAGGGTGATTAATTGGACTGTAGCTAAACCAATCGAAGTTTGAGGAATGTTTTCTAATTCATTCAGATAAATCCGTCTCACTCGCTCGGAGTTGAGAAGTTCCCGATAGCGTTGAACTTTATCGGTTTCTACTTGAGGGTTAGGATAGACAATCACACCCCGCCAATCATTGGTTAAGTCAGTTTTACTGAGATATAAGAATATTTCGGTGAAAAAGCGCTGATAAAAAGCCTCATCTTCTTGAAATTGTACCTCACAGAAGTAGATAGGAGTCTGGGGGTGATTATTTTGAGGCAGAAAGACTCCATCAAGACGAAAGGAAAGTTGTTTGACTTCCACTGAGTCAAAGCGGTAGTTATTCGCTTCGCTGATAGGGAGTTGAATTAATTCAAAGAAGATAGAGGGGAAAGATTGAAAGAGTTGATAAAAAATCGTGTCAGTTTTCATGCTTTTATTTCACAAGGCGATCGCATTTTTTTATGTCCCGTTTTGTATAGCTCTAACCTGTTCAACCTCTAACTCTAACGCGGATGCGACTTGCTCAACACTTAACCCTAAGGCTAACAAACGAGGGACCGCCTCTAGTGCTTTGTTTAGTCTGCCTTCCTGACGCGCTTCTTCGCACACATCTTGAAAATACTGAGTCTGTTTTAATTCATCTAAACTAAACATAGTTTCTATCTCCCGACGATTGAGAAGCGGTAACTTATAAACGAGAATCGTCTCTATTAATTGTAAGAGTTCTTGCGGTTTTTGGTCGGGGGTTAATTCTTGCCGCACTCTTTGGATTAATTTTCGGGTGCTATCAATCGCTTTTGCTTTAGATAGGGTGATTAATTGGACTGTAGCTAAACCAATCGAAGTTTGAGGAATGTTTTCTAATTCATTCAGATAAATCCGTCTCACTCGCTCGGAGTTGAGAAGTTCCCGATAGCGTTGAACTTTATCGGTTTCTACTTGAGGGTTAGGATAGACAATCACACCCCGCCAATCATTGGTTAAGTCAGTTTTACTGAGATATAAGAATATTTCGGTGAAAAAGCGCTGATAAAAAGCCTCATCTTCTTGAAATTGTACCTCACAGAAGTAGATAGGAGTCTGGGGGTGATTATTTTGAGGCAGAAAGACTCCATCAAGACGAAAGGAAAGTTGTTTGACTTCCACTGAGTCAAAGCGGTAGTTATTCGCTTCGCTGATAGGGAGTTGAATTAATTCAAAGAAGATAGAGGGGAAAGATTGAAAAGAACTCTTGCAAATTAATTATATGTTATAATGATGGGTTAACTAATTTTCCCCAAAAAATTAGTTAATCAGTACATTTGTCCTGAATGAAAACTTGAAGTTTAACTTTTAACTCAAAACTCTTTAGAGCTGCTTTAATTTGGTTATCAAAACCTCTTTATTTAAGCGGCACAAACTATCTCAATTATAAAAATTGAGAATAAATTCTCCTTGACTTGATTAATCTTTAGGCAACTTTTAAGAAGCTGCTATACCTATCCCTAACTCACAGTTATAAATAGCCGCCAACAAGTTAACTCTTAAACTATATCTTCGACGACGATTCCGATATTTACAGGATAAGATTTTAAAGATTTTGAGTTTCCTATTTATATGTTCAATGATAATCCTTTCTTTGGCTAAAGCCT
Source organism: Microcystis aeruginosa NIES-843 (assembly GCF_000010625.1). Taxonomy (NCBI): domain Bacteria; kingdom Bacillati; phylum Cyanobacteriota; class Cyanophyceae; order Chroococcales; family Microcystaceae; genus Microcystis; species Microcystis aeruginosa. Next base: position 5,262,646 of record NC_010296.1, on the reverse strand, counting down.
TGTTATACTCTTTTTCTAACTCTGTTAATTTTCTATTTTTCGATTTCTTTTTCGGTGTATAACTATTACTATGGTATGCAGCTATTCCCTGATAACCACTGTCTTCTATGCTGGTAGTTAAAGGATGAAAACGAACTCGACTTTTTTTAAATAAACTAAAATCATGACCTCTACCTTTCCCACAAAAGACACAGATAATTTCCTTTGTATTTTGATCAGCTACTAATTGGGATTTTAAAGTATGATAACCTCTTTTACCCGAAAAAAAATCTTTCTGTTTCTTTTGGGGGCGTTCAATGGGAGTTTCCGTTACATCCATTACCGTTATGACCGGTATCTCTGCTTGATTGAGTAAAGCTTTTTTTCCTTTTAAACGGAAGTTTCCCGATTGTAAAAGCATTTTTTCCGTCTTATTTACAATCCGACATATAGTTGATTCTGATAGTTCCCAGCTTGTACCAATGTGAAAATATGTTCTATATTCTCGCCAATATTCTAACGTTACTAAAACTTGTTCTTCTATAGATAGTTTAGGTTTCGGTCCCCTTTTAGATGGTGAATTAGAGTCGGCTTCAACACTTTTTACTGATTCTACCATCTTTCTATAGGTTTGTTTATACACACCGAAACGGCGTTTGAATTGTTCATCTGATAAGTTTTGATAATCCATAATTTTGCTAATAAACATAGCAAAATTATAGATGATTTCCTGACCTAAGATCACATTTTATTCTTTTTTCCACTTCAATCTAAGAATTGAGAAAAAAGCAAAACCTTATATTATACCATAAAAAAATTATGCAAGAGGTCTAAAGAGTTGATAAAAAATCGTGTCAGTTTTCATGCTTTTATTTCACAAGGCGATCACATTTTTTTATGTCCCGTTTTGTATAGCTCTAACCTGTTCAACCTCTAACTCTAACGCGGATGCGACTTGCTCAACACTTAACCCTAAGGCTAACAAACGAGGGACCGCCTCTAGTGCTTTGTTTAGTCTGCCTTGCTCAATACCTTGCTCAATGCCTTGCTCAATGCCTTGCTCAATGCCTTGCTCAATGCCTTGCTCAATGCCTTCCTGACGACCTTCCTGACGCGCTTCTTCGCGCACATCTTGAAAATACTGAGTCTGTTTTAATTCATCTAAACTAAACATAGTTTCTATCTCCCGACGATTGAGAAGCGGTAACTTATAAACGAGAATCGTCTCTATTAATTGTAAGAGTTCTTGCGGTTTTTGGTCGGGGGTTAATTCTTGCCGCACTCTTTGGATTAATTTTCGGGTGCTATCAATCGCTTTTGCTTTAGATAGGGTGATTAATTGGACTGTAGCTAAACCAATCGAAGTTTGAGGAATGTTTTCTAATTCATTCAGATAAATCCGTCTCACTCGCTCGGAGTTGAGAAGTTCCCGATAGCGTTGAACTTTATCGGTTTCTACTTGAGGGTTAGGATAGACAATCACACCCCGCCAATCATTGGTTAAGTCAGTTTTACTGAGATATAAGAATATTTCGGTGAAAAAGCGCTGATAAAAAGCCTCATCTTCTTGAAATTGTACCTCACAGAAGTAGATAGGAGTCTGGGGGTGATTATTTTGAGGCAGAAAGACTCCATCAAGACGAAAGGAAAGTTGTTTGACTTCCACTGAGTCAAAGCGGTAGTTATTCGCTTCGCTGATAGGGAGTTGAATTAATTCAAAGAAGATAGAGGGGAATGATTGAAAGAGTTGATAAAAAATCGTGTCAGTTTTCATGCTTTTATTTCTTCATCCGCGCTTACTCTTAGACCGCATCAACGGACTCATTAAACGATCGCAAAATCGAGACGATCCGATCAGCTTCCCCATCATTAAACATCCCATCTAGCCCTTCGGGATGGTTATCAGTAAAAGGAGGCTCGTAGAGCGCCCCCGGATTGATAACTCCGTTTTTAGCGAGCATATCGATGATATTTTCGATAAAACGGATTTGATTGGCCGAGAAGTTTGTCCCCTGCAAATAACGGGCAAAAGCTTGTTTAGCCGCCTGGCGTGCCGCTACGCGGATCCCTGCGGGATCAAGTCCGACGATTTCCAGGATCAGGAGCTTGAGGCTTTTTGTCTGGCCAAAAACCTCCTCAAAACGCTGACGGCTCTCAATTTCTGCGGCCGAAAATAGCATCTCCTCTAGGGCAGATAAATCCGTCTCCGTTAGGGGGAGATTGCGCCGCAACTTAGCGATCGCAAGGTGATCCTGATGCTGACGGATATAGGCCTCCACTTTCCGGCGATACTGTTCGCGACTAAAACCGGTCTGATGGGTGGGAATATCGACAATCTGCACCTCCCCCATCTCATCGACAAAATCGGTGATCACGATCTGCTGCTTTTGGCGATCAATAAACTTGACCAGATCCCGGACACGCACCCGAATCCCCTCCACCATTGACGGCGTTGCGCCGGTCCACCAGCTTTCGTCCTGCACCTCGCGAATAAAGGCCAATTGTCCCTTAATCATCGGGATATCGGGCTTAGTCTCCAGTTGACCGAGAATATCCCGCACTTTGTCCCGCAATCGCTCATAACTACGGTCGGCCTTGAGAATGGCTAATTGCAGTTTCACGCAGAGAAGGTCGAATTCCTTGGCCAGGGGATCCTCATTGGGCAGACTATTGGGTAAACCGGCCAAGCAGTCGGCAATGGTGGCCGCGTCCTCCTGACTCAGGTTGTTCCAACGCTGACGCTGACTAAAGGTCTCCACCTGCGGCAAGCGACGACGCACGAGGAAATTATCCCGGGGCATGGTGGCGATGTGTTGATGGAGTGCATCGAGCAAACTCGTGTATAGGTCGCCGGCCCGCTCGACTTTGTAAGTAGAGGACTGCTCTCTTGCCCTAGGTGTCGCGCTTGGCTTGGAGGGAGCGAGGCGGGTTGCCAACTCGAGGCGATGTTTAACTAGGCGACTGGTGAGGCTTTCGGGTATTTTCTGGCTTGTTTCATCGATATCCTGCTCGAAATACTCGAAATTCCCGCAGAGGTCAAAGACCAGAAACTCGGTTTTATGGTTGCCAGTCCCAAACAAATCCTGACAGAGACGGGTCCCGCGCCCGATCATCTGATTGAACTTCACCCGGGAGAATACGGGCTTAAAAAACACCAAATTGACCACTTCCGGCACATCTACGCCGGTATCGAGCATATCCACCGAGACGGCCAAAATCGGTTCTTTGTTGGCTTCGCTGAAGTCATCGAGCAGACTCTGGGCGTAATTGTCGTGACTGTCAATAATTTTGGCGAAATGACCTTTGTAGTGAGGATAGTTACTGTTAAAGCGATCGCAGATACATTGGGCGTGTCGGTGATTACGGGCAAAAATAATCGTTTTACCCAATCGATCGCCACTGTTGACCTTTAGCCCCCGTTGCATCAATAATTCTAATGCTTGATCCACGGTGTCGATATTGAACAACCAGTCATTAAAGGCAGCTGCGTTAATTGCCTGCGGTAGTTCGCCGCTTTCCTCGTCCCGGAACTTCTCCTCGTAGTCTAGCCGCTCCTGTGGGGTTAGCTCACTGTATTTAACCCCAGTACGCAGAAACTTAAACGGCACAGTAACGCCCTTGGGGGGGACGAGGTGGCCATCCCTAACGGCATCATTTAACTCGTAGGCGAAGGTAGGCACGCCCTGGGGTAGCTGGAAAATGCGGTAGGTGTCCCGGTCTATTTCCGAGCGCGGCGTGGCAGTTAGCCCCACCAGCAGGGCATCGAAATAATCGAATATTTCGCCGTATTTCTGATAAATGGAGCGATGGGCCTCATCGACGATCACTAGGTCAAAATAACCCACCCCAAAGATTCGCCCCTCTGCATCCATGCGATCGATGGCGTTGAGCATGGTTTGATAGGTGGAGAAGAGGACGTTAGCCCCCGTCACGTCCTTGCTGCGGGTCAGATGCAGGACGGTAACGCTGGGTAGATGACGCTGAAAGGCTCGATAGGCTTGCTTTAATAGGGCATTGCGATCGGCCAGAAACAGGACTCGGTTTACCCAATTGGCACTCTTGAGCAGTTCCACCAATGCGATCGCAGTTCGGGTTTTACCGGTTCCCGTGGCCATAACCAACAGGGACTTACGGGCGCACTTTTCTTCAAAGGTTTCGGTAATGCGGCGGATGGCCTCTTTCTGGTAGGGACGGCCGACAATATCCTCGTTAATGGCGGTGTTGCTGAGGCGTTTACGGTGGGAACGGCGGAAAATTAGCCGTTCTAGCTCGGTTTTTCGCAGGAAACCGAGGACGGGACGGGGGGGATAGGTGAGATCATCCCAGAGATAGGTTTCATAGCCGTTGCTGTAGAAAATAACGGGGCGTTGGTTGTAGTCTTTTTCTAAGCAGTCGGCGTAGAGTTTGGCCTGATTTTGGCCGCTGTCGGGGCTTTTGCTGCTGCGTTTTGCCTCCACGAGGGCGAGGGGTTTGCCGTCGTCGCCCCATAGTACATAATCGACGAAACCGCGCCCAGTATCCCCCGCTTGTTGGATGGGCATCCCCCACACCTCGAACTCTGTGGCGTTGGGGGCTTTGGTATCCCAGCCGGCTTCTTGGAGTAGTACATCGATCAGGTAGCGGCGGGTGTCGGCTTCGTTGTAGTCGTGCCGGTCAGCGATCGCTTGATTTTGGGCGAGGAGGGCATCCCGTTCGGCCCTAGCGGCTGCCAGTTCGGCCTCGGTTTGGCGCTGTTTTGCTTCGGCCAATTGGCGCAGGGCATCGCTTTGGGACAGGCGTTTTTCCAGGTCTTGCAGTTGTTTGGGAGCGGGGGGTGCGGCCGGGGGTATCTTCTGGCGATCGAAGCGAATATCGCCCAATTCTCGCCCATTCTGCCCATAGTAGCGCACCAGCCAGTAGGTGAGATGAAATAGTTCCTCGATCAGGTGCAGGGAGTCCCGTTCACTGATGGGGCTGGTATCGTGGGCGGCGTTGTTGCCGACTTTGTGGATGGTGCGAATTTTGCCGAAAAGTCCAGGTTTAAGGTTATCTTTAAAGGTTTGCTCGTGGATGAGAGCGCCTAGGCTATTGTCCCGGGGCGGTTGCAGGTAGGGGTCGTTTTCATAGAGCCAGCAGACCATTTGTTCTAGGACAAAACGGGTATAGAAGCAACTGGCCCGGGGGTTACTGAAGACTAATCCCTCCGCTTGGCTGGCATGATCGTAGATTGTCGGGAATTGATCTCGCAGGAAGGAGAAGTTTGAGTCCATATTGCGCTCCCCAGTCTATTATCCCCAAAGTTTTGGCTATCTCTATATTTTACCTGATTATTGTTTAACAGTTATATAAAAAAACAGCAAGTTCGGTTATTTTATCTAGGGTTTTCCCGCGTGACAGTGTGAGATGATAGGAATCTTGGTTAATTGTCCAACGGTCTTTTTTAATGGCATTTCCCACAAGATTATGGCAGTAATCCGCCGGCTGCCATGGCTACAGTTCCCCCCTAAATGCTCTTTGTAAAAGGGAATTAAAGAGATTTTCGGATTGTTCAAGCGCCTGAAGATGACACCGAACAGATTCTTCGATATTTTTCGTAACTTTTGTAATTAGATTTTGTGTCTTGATAGGAGGAACAACGACCTCAATTTTGGATAATCCTGGCTGTGAAATATTAGTGATTGTAGATGTGTTAGAACCTAAAATCAGTCTATTTCTCATCGGTGGAGTTCTAAGCATTAAAGATAAAAACTCTGGATTAATCAGGTCTGTCCTCGGCCTGACTCGGATCATAAATGAACTGAAAAGGCAAATCTCATCAGAATCATAAACAGAACATACAGCAACCCCTTCACGCTTTACTGAAGAACGTACAAATAGCAGATCTCCTCTCATGAGACTATATTTTTCAATCTCTTTTGGAGTTACGTCGAGAAGTGAATACTTTTCTGGAATGAAACGATGCCATTCGTACAAGTCAGATATGTTTGCAACCTTAGAGCCATGACCATAGTGTTCACTATTTTTTCCTATTCCGTTTTGAAAATTTGTACATATTTCACCGAGACGCTTCACCTCCCACCCTTTCGGATTAGTAACAGGATCACCGAACATCTCTAGGAAAGTCGATTTTAACAACTCCTCAGTCAACCGAATCGCCTCTTTGCGCTTGCGTCGCACCCCATCTGCTTTATCTAAAATTGCCGCAATTCTTCGCTGTTCTTCGAGGGGTGGGAGCGATACCTTAATCCCTTTAACTATCTCAATATTTAAGTTCTTTACAGTTGAACCAGAAGCAAGACGGGAAAACTCTGCATATATTAGATCAGAACCTAGTAGATGATAAAAATAATCTTGATCAATAACACCTTTTTTATTACTTAAAACAAGCCATCCATCATGAATACAACCAGATGTTTTCATGATATAAGGGTGGCCAAAGCTCATGGAATTCGTAAGTAAAAAATCACCCGGATAGACCATGCGTGAATTCTTAACACCAGTCTTCAAAATGCGCTTTTTAGTGTGTGTAATGTATTTTGAACTATCCGAAGCATCACCAATCATTACCCAGTTTACACCGTCAGGTTCTTCTGTCAGAAAATTCTGAATCGGTCTTGGCGAACCACCACGAGCAATTTCAAAAATATCGCCTAGTGCGACAGATGGCCAATCCTTCATCCCAACATCTCCTTTAACGCGCGTAAAACCAGATCAATCTTATTTTCAAACATAAATCAAACATCCTTTCGGTTGACTAAAACTCACGAACTACAGGGGACATATTCCACCTCATCGAGAATTCGTTGTCCAAAAAAAGGACTCAACGACTCAGGTGTAACCAGATCCACACTCCGATCAAACAAGTCCTCCAAAAAGAAACATAAATCCATAAAATTATTAAATGTCTTCATCCCGGGTTGAAACACCACCAAAATATCCACATCGCTCTTCTCTGTCGTCTGCTCTGTCCGAAAAGATCCGAACAAACCACAGCGACTAACTCCCAATCGCCGTAATTCGGCTTGATTTTGCTCTAGCAGACTAATTACCTGTTGCTTTGTCGTTACAGTCATCACATCCTCTCTAAATACCGACAAACATCCTTTCGGTTAACTAAAGCGGTGGGTTACGACGGATTGTTAGATTGACTTTAACGCCTAGATTGTTGCCGTCTAACCCACCCTACTATGAACTCTTCTCCCCCCTTTTTAAGGGGGGTTGGGGGGGATCGAATGGCGCTTCTATTCTAGTCATCACATCCCCTCTAAATGCCGACAAATCTTATTTTCAAACATAAATCAAATATCCTTTCGGTGGACTAAAGCGGTGGGTTACGACGGATTGTTAGATTGACTTTAACGCCTAGATTGTTGCCGTCTAACCCACCCTACTATGAACTCTTCTCCCTTCAATGGGTAGGGTGGGTTAGCGATAGCGTAACCCACCACTCTCTTGGAATCTAAATGCCGACAAATCTTATTTCTCAGCATAAATCAAATATCCTTTCGGTTGAGCAAAACTACCAATGCAATCATCGCTCATAGCGTAACCCCTTCGCGCCGTATATTGTCAAGAAATGGATTATCTCCGCTCTGGAACTTTGCCGCAGAGATAAAATGACGGGAAACAACCACATTATAATCAAGGCAAAGCCTAGCGATAAATTCACTCGTGCGGTCAATTTCCTGATAAGGATCCACCACACCAGAAAGAATGACCAAAAGATCGATATCAGAATCTTCCCGTCCATCTTCCCGTGCTTGGGAACCGTAAAGGACGATTTTCTGTAATTGGTTTTGATAGAGCAGATGGAAATAATCTTTTATCTCCCGCAGAATAACCTCTAGCTGTAGATTTTTCATCTCCTAATCTCCTAACATCTCCTCTAATGCGTCCAAATCCTGACGAATATCAGCCTCTAAAGCCCTTAACTTCTGTAAAATCACCTTCGGCGGCTCATAGCTCACTTCCTCGTACTCTATCTCCTTATAGCGGTTAATTGATAGATCATAAGCATTGGCCTGAATCTCCTCGCGAGGCACAAAAAACGCCTTCCCTTGGCGGTTGGTATCCTTAGCGGAGTCGCGTTGCTGCCAACAGCGCAGCAAGTCCGGGATATCATTATCGGCAATCGGTTGGCGCTTATCATCGAGAGAGAAACCATCCGCCACCATGTCATAAAACCAAACGAAGTCAGTCCCCTTTTCCCTTACCCCCAGCTTCGTAAAAATCAGGATTGCGGTAGATACCCCCGCGTAAGGTTTAAACACCCCCGACGGCATCGATATCACCCCCTCTAGCTTATGTTCTTCTACCAAGATGGTGCGGATGTCCTTATGGGCCTTGGACGAGCCAAATAGCACCCCATCCGGCACAATTACCGCACCTTTTCCCCCCGTCTTCAGCAAGCGCAAAAACAGGGCCATGAATAATAACTCGGTTTTAGTGGTGTCGATGATTTTCGATAAATCCTTGGCAATAGTGGACTTCTCCACCGAACCCTTAAACGGTGGATTAGCCAGAATCATGGTAAAACTATCCTCTACCCCGGCGTGATCCTCCGATAGGGAATCCCGGGCCTCGATAATCGGCTGCTCGATACCGTGTAACATCAGGTTCATGCTGCCGATGCGTAACATCGTGGCATCGAAATCAAAACCGTGGAACATTTGGTTATTGAAATGCTCTAGGTTGCCGCGTTCATGGAGCAAACGTCCCCCCTCGCTGTCCTTTAACTCCCGCACATACTCGGCAGCCGCTACTAAAAAGCCTCCTGTGCCACAGGCCGGATCACAGATAACTTCCCGGGGTCCCGGCGCTAATAACTCCACCATCATTTTGATAATATGGCGCGGCGTGCGAAACTGTCCGTTAGTCCCGGCTGTACTCAGTTTCGAGAGCATATACTCGTAAAGGTCGCCTTTGGTGTCCCGATCCTCCATGGGGATTTTTTCAATTTGCTCGATTACTGTCCCCAGCAGCGCCGGAGACGCGATGAGAAACACCGCGTCCTTCATGTGTTTAGCGTAGGTGCTACCCCTAGAAAACTGTCCCATATCTTTGATAAAGGGAAACGCTTCATCCCGGACAATCTGGAGCATTGTCTCGGCATCATCGATATTTTTGAAGCGGGACCAACGGATATGCTGTTGGCTGGGGGTAAAGGTGGGATTTTCGAGATTTTCGCCTAATCGTTGGGCCCTACGCTCCTTAGCCAGTTCTAGGTCATCTAGGCGCTTGATGAAGAGTAAATAGGAAATCTGCTCGATTACCGAAAGCGGGTTACTAATGCCGTTATTCCAGAAGGTTGTCCAAAGTTTATCTATTTTGGATTTTAATTCGCCGGTGATCATCGCTGTTTATTTGTTCACTGCTTTTAGTATTGCAGTAATATTGTACTAAAAATCGAGGTTTCAGGGTGAAAAATGCTATTAGGTACTTAAGTGATTAGCTTTTGTCCCTTGCTTGCCCCACCTCCCACCTCCCCCTTACCTGTACGGACGGGAAAAAAGTTTTTTCGGGTACAGGAAGTATGTAAAATGGAATGTTGATCTTTCTTGGCCTAAACAGCATTTCATGATTTCGAGTAACGACTTTCGGAGTGGCACGACCATCGAGATAGATGGCTCTGTCTGGCGGGTGGTGGAATTCCTGCACGTTAAACCGGGCAAGGGATCGGCCTTCGTGCGAACCAAGTTAAAAAATGTTCAGACCGGCAACGTGGTAGAACGGACGTTCCGGGCGGGGGAAACCTTGCCCTCAGCCACGATCGAAAAGCGCACCATGCAGCACACCTACAAAGAAGGCGATCAGTTTGTCTTCATGGACATGGAGACTTTTGAGGAAGCAACTCTCACCCCGGTACAAATGGGCGATCGAGCCAAGTATCTGAAAGAAGGAATGGAAGTCAATATTCTCTTTTGGAATGATCAAGTGTTAGACATAGAATTGCCCACTTCGGTAATCTTGGAAATCACCGATACGGATCCAGGAGTCAAGGGAGATACGGCCACCGGTGGCACGAAACCGGCGATCGTAGAAACGGGAGCGCAGGTGATGGTTCCCCTGTTTATTTCTATCGGTGAAAGGATCAAAGTGGACACCCGGGATGGTTCCTATCTGGGACGGGAATAATTGTGATGAGAAGCCCAGAAATGAGGGCTTAGGGACGGGTTTAGGACTAAAGCCAGTGTTTCTGAGCCTGTTTCCCAAAACTTAGCCGCTAGATGGGAAAAATCGATAGTTTGGTGGGTGCGAATTTGGATTTGTTGCTTTTTATTTGCGAGGGGATTTCAGAGCGGTGACTATTGATTACAACGAAATTCGAGAACTGATCAAAACATTGGCAGCAACGGATATCAGTGAATTTAGCCTGAAAAGTGCAGATTTAGAGCTAAATATCCGCAAAGGAACCGTTAATACTGCCCTTGGGCCTCTCGCCGCTCCCTTGCCGGTGGTGACTGCCCCGGTCGCCGCTCCAGTGGTAGCCGCAGGTCCCACCCCGGTCCCAGAAACCCCCACTGCCGAACCCGTGGCCGCCGCTATGGATAAAAAATGGCTGGCGATTACCTCTCCCATGGTCGGCACTTTTTATCGCGCTGCTGCTCCCGATGAACCCTCTTTCGTGGAAAAAAACGATCGGATCCGTGTCGGACAAACGGTCTGTATCATCGAAGCGATGAAGTTGATGAATGAAATCGAAGCGGAGGTGGCCGGGCAAATCGTCGAAATCGCCGTCGCTAACGGTGAACCGGTAGAATTCGGTCAGACATTAATGTGGGTTAATCCCGAATAGATAGAATGAAAGCTATCCTCATGACCGCCGTGGATGTCCTACAGCTTCAGGAAGTCCCCACCCCGAAAATTAGTCAACCGCATCAGGTTTTATTAGCATTAAAAGCCGCTGGTGTCAACCCTATTGATACAAAAATTCGTAAACGCGGCACTTTTTACCCCGAGCAAATGCCGGCCATTTTGGGCTGTGACGGGGCGGGAATTGTCGAGGCCGTTGGGGCGGCGGTGCAGGATTTTCGCCCCGGGGATGAAGTGTACTTTTGTAACGGCGGACTGGGCAAGGCCGGCACGGGAAATTATGCCGAATATGCCCTGATCGAGGCGGATTATCTAGCCCACAAGCCGAAATCTCTTTCTTTTGCCGAGGCGGCCGCTGTACCTTTAGTTTTAATCACCGCTTGGGAAGCACTCTATGATCGCGCCCGTCTTCAGTCGGGACAAAGCGTACTTATCCATGGCGGGGCCGGGGGTGTTGGTCATGTCGCGATTCAATTGGCGAAACTGAAGGGGGCTAAAGTTTATACGACGGTGGGAAATAGCGATAAAGAGCGTTTAGTGCGGCAATTAGGGGCAGATTACCCGATTTTATACAAACAAACCGATTTTGTCTCGGCGATACTTCAACAAACCGCAGGGAAAGGAGTAGATGTCGCTTTTGATACGGTGGGAGGGGAAACTTTTGGCCAAACTTGCCGAGCGGTGCGAGTGTACGGCGATATGGTGACGATTTTGGAACCTACGGGCAGCTGGAAGGAAGCGCGCGATCGCAATTTGCGGATTAGTTTAGAATTAATGTTAACCCCGGCTTTGATGGGACTGCCAGAAGCGCAAAAATATCAAACAGAAATTCTCAGACAAGGGGCGCGTTTAATTGACGAGAAAAAGTTAACTATTCATCTCTCCCAAACCTTCCCTTTAGCGGCAGCTATCAGCGCCCATCAACTGCTAGAAACTGGTTCGGTGACGGGGAAAATAGCCCTAATTATTGACTAGAAATCTGCTGGTCACTATTTTCTCTCATAAGCTGCCCGCGTATTTAGGGTTGGCTGAATAAATCTAAAAACCTTGTTGGATAAGACTTTTAGACCTTTTTGAAATCCCAAAGTGGCTGGCATGGGAGTGATCAGGGGGAAAATCCCTGGACTTTTTCCCTGAAAATTAGGTAATTGACCACCTGAAAATCGGTAAAACCCTACACCCTGCCCCCTGGAAAAACTTTTTGCCGCAAACCCTAGATAGTCAACAGTTTAGTTGAAACCCGATTAAATTTTCGATCGCTTTGACCAAATCTTGATTAGTCCAATTCCGGTACAAACAAGCGGCGATCGCACATCCCCCCGCACCCACTCCCTCTTTGACAAAACCCTGTTGATAAGCTTGCAAAACCGGGTATTTAGAGGCAGAAAAGTCTAATTGTGTGGCTAATAAAGGCAATTTTCCGATCATGCGGGCTAATCCCACCGTATCCCCCGTTTTATCTTCCGCTACCCAGCGAGTTGTGCCGACGATGATATTTTCCCAGTTAACCGGATAGGCATATTTAGCCACTAGAGCTTGAATTAGGGCAGAAACGGCTAACATTTGGGTTCCTCCGGCGAGGAGTACCCCACCCTGCCCACTGGCGGCGATGGCCATGCCAGCGACGAAAATCTGCTGAGGATCGCCTAGGGCGGCGATTACCTCAAAAGGATCAAAAATTTCTTTTCGGGCTAATCCCTGCTCAACTATTGACTGTTTCTGAGCATGATTGCACTGGGGATGGCTGCTGTTAACTTTGCCGTTGGCTCGATAACCCAATCCGGTGAGGATGGCGAGGGCGGTGGTGGTGCCGCCGACCACGCACTCGCCGATAATTAGATAACTAGACTGGCGGGCTAATTTTTCTCCCCAAGTTAATCCTTGGGCGAACAGGTGTTTTACTATGGTCAGGTCTAGGGCGCGGCCGGTGGAGAGACAACGGGCCGGTTGTCCCCCCAGTTCGATATAATCGACGGCCGGGGGCAAGGGTAAACCGGCGTTAAAAACGAGGACGGGAATGGCTAATTTTTCCACCACGGCGCGGGTAATATAGGCGGGGGAGGCTCCCACCGTTAGGGGGGGTAAGGGATAACGGGGATGGGGTGAAACTCCTTTAACGATAAATTCGGCATCAGCGATCGCTGTATATTTTCTATCTTCCGGGGTAGCACCGGCGGTGGAGATTCCGGGGATTAATCCCGTCTCGGTAAACCCCAAAACTAGGGCAAATATCGGACAACATTTTTGATGGCGCTGTAACCAATTTTGCCCCCGTTCGATTTCCGTGTAAATTTTAATCATCTGTGATTTTCTTGATTATGTCTCCCCTGTCTTCTGCAATTATCGATACTTGGCGACGTTTTTACCGAGATCCCTTGGCAGTAATAGGAGCGATCGCATTAATTATAATTATTCTTGCTGTCCTATTCGGTCCGATTTTCTATCGGGTCCCCATCGATACCATTGATTTTAGTCAAACCACTGCTCCCCCCAGTTTAAAACATCTTTTTGGGACTAATGATCTGGGCCAGGATCAATTGGCGAGGATTTTGGTGGGGGGTCGAATTTCCCTAGCGGTGGGGATTGCTGCTATGATAGTTGCGATTATTCTAGGGACGGCGATCGGGGCTATTTCCGGGTTTTACGGGGGCGCAATCGATGGCTTATTGATGCGATTAACGGATTTATTCCTATCTTTGCCCCAATTACCCCTACTTTTACTGATTGTCTATCTATTTCGCGATAGCATCAAAAAAATCGCCGGACCGGAAACGGGTATTTTTATCCTCGTGGTTTTAGTAATCGGGGGTTTAAATTGGATGTCGGTGGCGCGATTGGTGCGGGGAAATTTCTTAAAATTACGCGAGATGGAGTTTATCTCGGCTGCGATTGCTTTGGGGGCCACTCCTTTCCGTTTAATCTGGGTGCATTTATTGCCTAATGTTTTGGGAATGATTATCGTGGCGGCCACTTTAGCGGTGGGTAATGCGATTATTACCGAGTCAACCCTGAGTTTTTTGGGTTTGGGTTTCCCCCCCGATGTGCCGACTTGGGGACAAATGTTATTTAAAGCTAAAGATTACTTGACAACTGCCCCCCACTTGGTCATTTTTCCCGCTCTAGCTATCGTGATCACGGTGTTAAGTATTAATTTTATCGGTGATGGTTTACGGGATGTCTTTGATCCTAATGTTTAAGGAAGCGTAGAAGTGGATAATTGCCGAAAATTACCCAGAACCTCTATGATGATCAGTAGCGATGGTGAGGAAATAAATACTGTGAGTAGCGTAACTGTCATTAGCGATCAGAAGTTTGACAAAGAGGTTTTTGAGGTCGAAAAACCCGTTTTAGTCTATTTTTGGGCGAGTTGGTGCGGTCCGTGCCGTCTGGTATCCCCCTCGATCGATTGGGTGGCGAAAACCTACGGCGAACGGCTAAAAGTAGTTAAACTAGAAATAGACCCTAACCCCAACTCGGTGGCTAAATGTGATGTGAAAGGTGTTCCCGCTTTACGCATCTTTAAAGATAAAAAACTTATTGCCACTCATGAAGGGGCGATCGGCAAACAACAATTACAATCTTTTATCGATACCTATGTCAGCTAATTAGGTATCTGTGGTTATGAATAACTTAACCCTAGCACACCGCTTACAGGCACTACAATCCAACGTTTTTGCCGATATGGATCGGGCAAAAGCTGCCAGTAGAGAAGCGGGTAATACCATTATCGATCTTTCGCTCGGTTCCTCCGATCTTGGGGCTGCTCCCCACGTTGTCGATGCTATTGAACGATCTCTCCACGATCCTCACACCCACGGCTATTTACTCCATAATGGGACCAGAGACTTCCGAATAACTGCCGCTAACTGGTATAGCGATCGCTTTGGTGTCCCCATCGATGCGGAAACGGAGGTTTTACCCCTAATTGGTTCTCAGGAAGGCACGGCCCATCTACCGTTGGCCATTCTCAACCCCGGGGATTTTGCCCTGCTCCTCGATCCGGGTTATCCCTCCCATTTGGGCGGTGTTGCCCTTGCTGGCGGTCAAATCTACGGGATGCCAATTTTGGCAAAAAATGACTTTCTGCCGGTTTTAGAGGACATTCCTGACCTAGTGCTGGCACAATCGAAGCTGATGGTCTTGAGTTATCCCCATAATCCCACCACAGCGATCGCACCTTTGGCATTTTTCCAAAAAGCGGTTGATTTTTGCCGTCAGCATAATTTAGTTTTAATCCACGATTTTCCCTATCTAGACATCTTTTTTGCGGGAACATCGCCCCCCCCGTCAATTTTACAGGCCGATCGAGCTAAAACTAATTCGATCGAGTTTTTTACCTTTTCCAAGTCCTATAATATGGGCGGTTTTCGCATCGGTTTCGCCATTGGCAACCCGCAGTTAATTATGGCTTTGCGACAGATTAAAGCCATGGTTGATTTTAATCAGTATTTGGGCATCCTCAACGGTGCGATCGCTGCTTTGACCGGTAATCAAGATTCGGTCAAGGAAACCGTCGCTATCTTCCAAAAACGCCGGGATGTGTTTATTAATGCCTTAAATCGCATCGGTTGGCCGGTTGCCACTCCGGCCGCCACTATGTATGTTTGGGCGAAAATTCCCCCCAGTTGGCCGGGTAATTCCGTCGATTTTTGTCGGCAATTGGTGGCCCAAACCGGTGTCGCTGTTTCCCCCGGTTCCGGTTTTGGTAAGGGTGGTGAGGGTTATGTGCGTTTTGCCTTAGTTCACGATCCCGATATTCTAGAGGCTGCCGTGGAGAAAATTGGGGCTTTTTTGGGATAAAACCGATATTCTAAGCAGTGGTTATGCTGCAATGGATAACTTTCGCCTTGTTACTTCTGATATTTCGGGTGATATTGGTAATGTGTCCACTCCCGAACTTTCTAGTATTATCGGACTAGGCATACTAGGTAGTGGTTTAGTGGTGCGTCGCCTCGCTAAACGCCGTTAATCGTGCTTGGGGTGGGGAGATGAGCCGAAATTTTCCTAATTCCCCACCCTTTGCGGTTAAAAGCTTTAATTGTGCTGCTGTCTTTGTAATTCCTCGATAGTTGCGGGGGATAAATCAGTAAATTGGGCGATTTCTGGGACATGAAAGCCAGCAGATAGCATTTTTAGGGCAATTTGTCGAGCTTTTTCTTTTTTTCCCTCCTCTTTGCCTTCCTCTTTGCCTTCCTCTCTGCCTTCCTCTCTGCCTTCCTCTCTGCCTTCCTCTCTGCCTTCCTCTAAAATATCTTGATAGATGACGGATTCTCTCATAATGTCACTCCGAAGGATTTTTTTAATCGTCTCTCGATTTAATACTAACCCAGCGAGAATACTGGTGGCGGCGGCGAGATTGCTTTGCACCTGTTTTTGAGAGATAGTTTCTAGAGAACGGGACACCTGACTTAACACCTGTTCGGGATCATCGGTATTGCTGAGGACGGCAAAGGGTAATAAACCGGGTTGATGGAAAAATTGCGGCGTATTTTCTTCCCAAAGACGGATGACTTGAAAAGAATGAAAAGTTTCCCCCAGACGGAAAGTATTTTCTTGTACTAGGGGGGAATCACTGCGTCGCAGATAAATTACCACTTGACGCATTGGTTTTTGGGGATGACGACGATAGACGCGAATGCGATAATCGAGCATTCGGAAAGGAATCTTGGAGTCGGGGTCGGTTTGAAATTCAGTATGGAGAATCAATTCCTCTGACTGCAAAAAAATCAGAGAATCGGCACGAATGGGGTCTAATTGTAATTCCGTCGGGTCGAGGACGGTTAAGGGGAGGGGAGAACCCAATAACCAAGTGGCTAGATCATCGGAGAAGTTTTCGGCGATAAATTTACAAATATTATCAAACATCGCGAGCGTTCTGCCTTTGTAATTCCTCGATCGCGTCGGGGGATAAATCGGTAAATTGGGCGATTTCTGGGATAGGAAAACCAGCAGATATCATTTTCAGGGCAATTTGTCTGGCTTTTTCTTCTTTTCCCTTTTCCTCGCCTTCCTCTTTGCCTTCCTCTAAAGCTTCTTGATAAACCTTAGTTTCTCTTAAATCACTTAAACTAAACATAGCTTCTATCTCCTTACGGTTTAATTTCGGTAATTTATAAATGAGAATTGTCTCAATTAATTCTAGAATGTCCTCTCTTTTTAAAGACTCCTGAAATTGTTGTCTAACTTGTTGAATCAGTTCTTTTCCTTGGGCTAAGGTGTTTGGTTCCGATTCCACAATTAATTGTAACACTTTTACCCCCAGAGAATCCCCCTCATCTAATTGATTCAGATAATAACAGTTAACCCGTCCTGACTCAAAGAATTCTTGATAACGAGATTTGGGACTATTTTCAATTCCAGGATGAGGATAAATGATCACCCCTTGCCAATTGTTATTACTCTCACTTTGATGAAAATAGAGAAATATTTCACTAAAAAAGCGCGAGTAAAACCGTTCATCTTTTTGAAATTGTACCTCAACAAAGTAAATCGGTTCATTAAGGTTATCAGGAAGAAAGACCCCATCTAAACGAAAAGCGAGTTGTTTAACTTCTAGGGAGGAAAATTGATAATGATTGACGGTTTCTGGGGGAAGATTGAGCAAATCAAAGAAACTTTCGGGAAAAGTCTCAAAGAGACGATAGAAAATACTGTCCGTTTTCACTCAATTTTGTCCCTCAATGACTTCTGGTACTTGTTCAATTTCTAAGTCTAAAGCTTGGGCAATTTGTTCTACACTTAATCCTACTTAATTTAACCATTGGTGCAAATCTTCCAAATCCGAAAAATCCAATAAAGCAAGAGCCAAATTATCCAGTTGATTAGGATTTAACTGTTTAATTTTTTGTTCTATATTTAAAGGAATAGAACCTAGCTTTAAGTTTAGCTGACGCAAAATTAGGCTTTTTTTAGCGGATAATTCTCCTTCCTCTAAAGCTTCTTGATAAACCTTAGTTTCTCTTAAATCACTTAAACTAAACATAGCTTCTATCTCCTTACGGTTTAATTTCGGTAATTTATAAATGAGAATTGTCTCAATTAATTCTAGAATGTCCTGTCTTTTTAAAGACTCCTGAAATTGTTGTCTAACTTGTTGAATCAGTTCTTTTCCTTGGGCTAAGGTGTTTGGTTCCGATTCCACAATTAATTGTAACACTTTTACCCCCAGAGAATCCCCCTCATCTAATTGATTCAGATAATAACAGTTAACCCGTCCTGACTCAAAGAATTCTTGATAACGAGATTTGGGACTATTTTCAATTCCAGGATGAGGATAAATGATCACCCCTTGCCAATTGTTATTACTCTCACTTTGATGAAAATAGAGAAATATTTCACTAAAAAAGCGCGAGTAAAACCGTTCATCTTTTTGAAATTGTACCTCAACAAAGTAAATCGGTTCATTAAGGTTATCAGGAAGAAAGACCCCATCTAAACGAAAAGCGAGTTGTTTAACTTCTAGGGAGGAAAATTGATAATGATTGACGGTTTCTGGGGGAAGATTGAGCAAATCAAAGAAACTTTCAGGAAAAGTCTGAAAGAGACGATAGAAAATACTGTCCGTTTTCACTCAATTTTGTCCCTCAATGACTTGTGGTACTTGTTCAATATCTAAGTCTAAAGTTTGGGCAATTTGTTCTACACTTCACCCTAAAGCCAATAAACGGGGAATAGAGTTTAATTTAGCGGTTAATGCTCCTTCCTCTCTGCCTTCCTCTAAAATATCTTGATAGATGACTGATTCTCTCATAATGTCACTCCAAAGGATTTTTTTTATCGTCTCTCGATTTAATACTAACCCGGCGAGAATACTGGTAGCGGCAGCGAGATTGCTTTGCACCCGTTTTTGAGAGATAGTTTCTAGAGAACGGGACACCTGACTTAACACCTGTTCGGGGTCATCAGTATTGCTGAGAACGGCAAAGGGTAATAACTCATTGTTCGCTTAATTTTTTAAGGGAAGGGTTTTAAAATTGCTGTAACCTTTATCCTGTATGCTTTTTAGCGAATAAGGCAAGCGGAACATTGCCGAGATTGCTATCGCCAATTGGTTCGTTCAAACCCTAGGTATTTCTACAAAATGGAGACGCACCGGGTTGAATCTCCCTATTGAGGATTTTTTGGGACAGCAACAATCAAAATACTTCTGATTTGCGAGCGACTTAACCTGACCGGAAAGATATCTGTATAATCTAGACCAGCTGCTCTAATGCCATAATCAATTTCCACTTGGTTCAATAAATTTTGATTGAGAGGCCATTGTCTCATGTCTCCACCTAATGCGGGACCATTCACCGGATTTCTAGTGCTTGCAGCCGTATCTGAAAGCATTTGATCGTGGGTAAAGGCTAACACTCTATCCAATAATTCATCGTTGGTATAAGTGAAAGCATGATCATCCCTCATGGGATTGATCATTTGAAAAACGTCACATCCTTCGTCTAAAACCATCGCTTCTTCCGCACCGAATCCATCGCTCATAATTAAGGTAATCCCTTCTAGGGTATTGCCGATTTTTGCCGATAATCCCGAGGACGCAAAACAGATAATTTTTTGACCGGACATTCCCAAAATTCCGAAAGGATAGATGCTCTTGGGAAAGTAAATTTCTACCGTATCTCCTCCGGGGTAAGGAAAATATTCTCCCGCCCGACGCGGAGAAAAATCAACCCGTTTAAACTGCTGTTCATCTAATTCCCTCGCGACAGCAGGATTAGCCAGATTGATGTTCAGAAAACCACCGGGAGAAATTAATTGAGTTTCTACGATAATCGGTCCGTTTAAAGCGGCACGCCTGGCATTCAAATCGCCATAGAGTTGATATTCCCCCAAGTTAATTGTATTAATACCCTGCCTCCTAAAATTCCCCGC
Organism: Microcystis aeruginosa NIES-843; assembly: GCF_000010625.1. NCBI lineage: Bacteria > Bacillati > Cyanobacteriota > Cyanophyceae > Chroococcales > Microcystaceae > Microcystis > Microcystis aeruginosa. The sequence continues at coordinate 5,243,005 of NC_010296.1, read as the reverse complement.
ACAGGGAATTTGATAAGGCAGGCAAAAAATATGGCGTACATCTTGGAATCGATCGATAGCAGTAAATAGGGGAACCACATCACCTTGTTGAATGATAGTTTTTCCCCCTAGGGCAAACTCTAAAAATGGGGCGATATTCTGTAAATTAGCATCGTATCCCGGTAGTCCTGCTAAATGACGATTATATCTGCGAGCCACTTGCGGATCGTTAATCTGTATTATATTTGCGCCTCCAGCCATAAACCTTAAATCCAAAAATTCATAACGATGGCCGAGGTGTGTAGCCATAGCATCACACCATTTGACCAAACACCGATAGATGCGACGATCGATCGGGTCTTGCGGGTCTCCGGGGAGAAACATTCCACATAATTGATTTTGCAAGGATTTTATGTAGTAATTAGGGCCAAGATAGGCAAGATGCCACGGATTCATCGTTAGATCCCCGCAACCTTGGGCGCCAATAATGAGCCAATCCTGTCCTCGCTGATCGCAGAATTCTTTGAGATGATGATAAAGTGTCCAAGTACCCGCTCTCTGCTCGTAAGCATTGGTCGTAGAGTCTAGGCCAGGAATAGCAATTTGACCAAGTCGATTATACATTATATCCGGCACTGCATGAGGATCCTGCATTCTGGGAGGAGTTATACCATCCCGTTGAATGCCGGGGCCTTTTTGATAGTCTGGAGTCACGGACACAAAGATATGCTCTTTTTCCGTGTCTAGAGTCAAAGAACCAGTATTAAAAACTCGATTTTCCACCATAACACCTCCCGCTTGTCTAGGTGTGGCAGTTGCCGCTAGACAAGCTAATTAGCCCTAGGCTATCTGTTTTTTTTAATCTCAACCTCGCTGACCTGAAGGGGAGTGGGGCTTTATATTTTTTTCCTGAATCTATCAGAAAGCCTAGCATTTATCGTATTACCATACTTAAATTATAGTTTCCCGGAGGAAGTCAACTCTCGCCTCAATCCTTAAGAAATCCTCAAGAAATCCTTTCCCCGCTCTCGTTTCTGAATTGCCAAGAATTGCGTTAGAATTAAAGAAATATTACAAGTGGTTGACAAAAATGAGTAAGCCTGATACACAAGCCATTGCCCTCCAGTTAGAAAGTAGCAATTCTAAAGATCGTCTGCTGGCCTTGGCATCCCTGCGAGAAGTGACCCCGGAGGAAGCTGTACCCTTGATCAAAAAAGTCCTTTATGATGAAATGCTGCCAGTGCGATCGATGGCTGTCTTTGCTTTGGGAGTCAAACAAACCGAGGAATGCTTTCCTATCCTAGTGGATTTGTTAGCCAATGATGCCGATTATGGCATTCGCGCCGATGCTGCCGGGGCCTTAGGTTATTTAGAAGATATTCGCGCTTTTGAACCCCTACAACGGGCTTTTTACGAAGACACGCAATGGTTAGTCCGCTTTAGTGCCGCCGTCGCTTTGGGCAATTTGGGCGATATTCGGGCTAAACAGGTGTTATTATCGGCCCTCGATAGTAACGAAGCGGTTATTCAACAGGCCGCTATTGCTGCCCTTGGCGAAATCAAAGCAGTGGAAACCGTCGAGAAGCTTTTAACCTTTGTTAACTCCGATGACTGGTTAATTCGGCAGCGATTAGCGGAAGCTTTAGGCCATCTTCCGGCGGAAAAAACGATCGCAGCCCTAAAATTTTTGGTCAAAGACGAACACCCGCAAGTGCGCGAAGCGGCCCGTTTATCCTTGCAAAAATTGGCCAACGTCTAGGGATAGGATAGAATAAATAATCTAGTCTTCCAGAGCGATCGATCTTTGCCTACAGCCATTCATGGACATTCAAGAATTTATTAATCTCTGTGCGGGTAAATGGTTTTCTCAGCGCACCAGTTATCAATTAGCTGCCCAAAAAGTTGCCAATAATAAAGCAGAAATCACCATCGATTTGCTGGCTGCCGATGCTGCCGATGTGGTGCAATTATGTTTAGGAAATAACTGTCAGTCCCACACCAGTCTAGGGGGATGGAAAGCAACTTGGGATAATTCCGTGGACTATGGACAACCGAAAAAAATCGGTTCTAGCTATTTAGTTTGGCTGCCCTCAGAGAATTCTTGGCAAGGAAAATTAATCACATCGGACGGTAAATCGGCAGCGCTGGGAGAATATCATCTCAGAAGCGATCAAGCTTTGACTTTAACCATCGAGGATAATCACCATCGTATCGAGGAAAGAATCTGGTTTGCTAGTCCTAATCTGAGATTGCGTACCAGTATTATCCAGTCGGGCAATGGCGATCGCCAGACGGTTTTCTATTCGGAAATTCGCAAAATGGTTGCTTCTTAAGTAGGGTCTGCTGAAAAAGTTTGTTGGTGGGGTTAGGGTGTGGGGTGTGGGGTGTGGGGTGTAGGGTTTTACCGATTTTCATCTGGTCAATTACCTAATTTTCAGGGAAAAAGTGCCTAAATTTCCCCCCCGATCACCCCAAGGTCTGGCACTTTTTGATGGGGAAAAAGTCTAAAATTACTATCCAACAAGGTTTTTAGATTTATTCAGCAAACCCTAAGTAGTTGTCATCTCCAATGTCTGAGGTGGGGAAGACAGGGTTAATCTTCCACCACTCCAGTCAAATCCTCCTAACGTCGGCTGCGTCTGCTGCTGCCGAAACCACTGCGACTAGGGGTACGACGGGAACCGGAGGAACCGAAACTAGGAGAACGTTTGACATTATCAGATTTACCCGAATTCTTCAGGGTACTGGAACCATAACCAGAACCACTGGGTTTTGTGGTGGTGGTGGTGCTGCGATTGGGACTAGAGGAAGTATTACTGGGATAACGACGTAAATTGCCGGTAGAACGGAGAGTTTGCCGATTTTTGACCGCCGGAGGTGGACTATTATGTTTAGTCCGGTATTGATCTACTGCCTGATTATAGGTGGAACCGTAACCACCAAAACCGGTCATCACACCTCCCGGAGTATAAAGGGGAGGAACGTAATATTGAGGACGAAAGAGCAAACTACCCAAAGCTTGACCAGCAACAGCACCGAAAAAAGGACTCCAAAAACTCGATTCTTGCCGAATCACCACGGTTTCTTGTTGTCCGGTTTGGGGATTGTTCCGCACTTCCGTGACATTATGGACATACTCAATTTTAAAATCTTCGGTCATGTACAGGGTAGCCTGATCACCGTTGATTTCTACTGCGGTTTTTTCCCCTTTAGCAATGTCCTCCTCGGTTAATCTAGCCATTTGCAGGTTAGTGGTGCGAAAGAGGGGAGAAGTCCCCCCAGGGGTGTTTAACAGCATTAAGGTATAAGTGCCATCTCCGTCATCGTAGGTAGCTTGTTGCACCTCGTAGCGACCGCTACTAACCTGATTGGATTCTCGTCTTACACTACTGTTACTAGCTGACGGTGACTGAGTTTCATTTGACGACGAACCACAGGCCACCGTTGTGCAACAAAGGGTAAGAATTAAAAGGATTGTCGTTACTTGGCGCAGCATAAGGGCAAAATTAAGACTATAAAGGCAGTAATTCGGGGAAATTGAGTAATAGTTGCTCATTGGTCAATTCATCTCCCAATTGAGCAGGAGAAAAATGTACCTGAATCGCACGCAGCCGACCTTGGTAGTGAAGGTTAATTATTGATTTTAAACCATCTTCTAGGGCTTCTCGATCGGCTAGGCTAGTTTCTAAAGCAGCACTCTCACCCTCGAAGGCTATTGTGATCATAACAACTAAGTTATCGGTGACGGGTAAAGTTAAGGGTTCGTTTTCCCCCAACTGTGAAGACACCGATTCACTTAGGTATCTGGCCGCGGAATCGGTAAACAGTTCGTTAACGTAGTCTCCCGCTTCCCCCTCATTCCAAAAAACATCGCCCTCATTAGCTATAGAAAACCAATAGAGGTTCATCTGCAGCAGATTTTGACAAATTTCTACTAAACCCTCTCCCATGACCTCTAAATCGCCTTCGGAATCGATCGCCTCCCGGCCGGTACGATTAAGGATACCGATCAGGGGTGCGACTTCTTGTCCGTAGAGATGCAAAAATAAGCGACAGACCACATAGCGAGTTTTTCCCGCAAATTTCTTGAAGCGATCGCCTAAAGAACTCATAATCTATCCAGTGATAAAGTAAACAGCCAAAAAAGCCCTCAGCTTTTATTTATTTTGCCATTTTCTAGGCTTCTATGCCTTGATGCCCTGCTAACAGTCTATAATTACTTAGAATCCTTTTGGTGTGAGCAAATGGCTGTCCAACTGCAACAAGCTTTAGTGGTTGCTTCCTATATCTTGAAACAGCGTCTAGCAGGAAAAAAGCGTTTTCCCTTAGTTTTAATGCTAGAACCGCTATTTCGCTGCAATTTAGCCTGTACTGGCTGCGGTAAGATTCAACATCCCCCGGAAATCCTCCGCAATCATCTCACCCCGGCAGAATGTTTCGCAGCGGTGGAAGAATGCGGAGTTCCCGTGGTTTCCATCCCCGGGGGCGAGCCGCTTTTACACCCACAAATCGATGAAATTGTCAAGGGGTTAGTGGACAGAAAAAAATTTGTCTATCTCTGTACCAATGCTCTGTTATTGGAAAAAAGCCTGGATAAATTTACTCCTTCACCCTATCTTACCTTTAGTGTCCATCTGGACGGTTTAAAAGCACATCACGATCGCTGTGTGGATCGAGAGGGAGTATTCGATAAGGCAGTACAAGGGATTAAAGCAGCGAAAGCGAGAGGTTTTCGGGTTACTACTAATACCACGGTTTTTGAAGGCACAGAGCCGCGAGAAATGCAGGAATTTTTCGATTTTCTCGCTACTTTGGGCATCGATGGCATGATGATTTCCCCCGGTTACAGTTATGAGTGGGCCCCAGATCAAGATAGTTTCTTGAAACGGGAGCAAACTAGAGCTTTATTCCGAGAAATTCTCTCACCCTGGAAATCAGGGCAGAAAAAGTGGAATTTTAACCATAATCCTCTCTTTCTCGATTTTCTCATCGGTGAACAAGACTATGAATGCAGCCCTTGGGGTAGTCCTAGCTATAGTCTTTTAGGATGGCAAAAACCCTGTTATCTGCTCAACGAAGGTCATTACAAAAGCTTTCGGGAACTTTTAGCAGAAACCAATTGGGATAACTACGGTCGGGCCAGTGGCAATCCGCAATGTGCCGATTGTATGGTACATTGCGGCTATGAACCGACCGCGGCCATGGCAGCTTTTAAACCGGCTAATATGAGACGTGCCATGCAGAGTTTAATCGGAGTCTAGTCTAGGGTCTGCTGAATAAATCTAAAAACCTTGTTGGGTAAAAATTTTAGACTTTTTTCCCATCAAAAAGTGCCAGACCTTGGGGTGATCGGGGGGGAAATTTAGGCACTTTTTCCCTGAAAATTAATTAGTGGGACTTAGACAAAAAACAAATCGATAAAAGCCTCAACTCCGATCCCCGCTTGGGATTTACTTCGAGAAGCCCACAATCGCTGAAACCCAGATAGATCAAGGAAAATCATAAATCGAGGTTAACCCTTTGTCCCGTAATGGTTTGAGCCTTTTTTGCTGACCGAAAACGCCGAAGTCCCATTAGGTAATTGACCCCCTGAAAATGGGTAAAACCCTACACCCCACACCCCACACCCCACACCCTACCCCCACGAAAAACTTTTTGCCGCAGACCCTAATCTAAACTGATTCTAACCAGACGGCGGGGACTTGACTAGGGCGATCGGGTAATTGCATCCACCCCATTTCGCACAGACGAATTACCGAACTTAATTTTTCTACCAAAGCGGGATCAAAACGAATCCCGCTATAATTTTGACAGCGCTCTAGGGCCTCTCCTAAATCTAGAGCTAGTCGGTCGCCTCGCGGTTGAGTTAATTCCTGAAAATAGGCTGATAATCCTAAAATTCTCGACTCTAGGCTGATTTCTTCCCCTTTTAAGCCGTTGGGAACCCCGCTACCATCCCAGTATTCAAACTCATGGTAAATAATCTGTTGAATTGGGGCTAATTCGGGCATAGTGGCGAGTAATTGTGCGCCTAACACCGATCGATCCCGCCAAAATAACGCATTTGCTCCCTCTAACTGACTGGCACGCTGTCTAAAAACTTCGATCGGAGCCTCCGCTAGACCGATGCGGTATAATAAACCGGCTAATCGCAAGCGTCGCAATCTCAGGGTGGGTAAATCGAGCAATTGTCCCAACATTTCCGCTAAAGCGGCCACCTGTAGGGAAGCAAGGGGATTATCAATATCTCTTTCATCGACCTTTTGAGCCATTCTTAGAAAAGCTTGCAGTTTATTAGCGGCCAAATTTTTATTTAAACGGGATGCTTGTCCTTCTAAGTCGCTTAATTCTCGCGTTTGTCTGCTGACGGTGACTAACTGCTGTTGACTGGTTTGCAGATAGGTGACAATGCGAGAGACTACTCCCGTTAAATCCGTGGGAATGGGATTAATATTTTGACTAATTTCCTGCTGTTGTCTGCTTAAATCGGCCGCTAGACTGGGATTATAAGGATGCAGACGCTCAATTAAGATCCTAGCGGCTTTTTCGACTAAATCCCGATCGAATGTCCATAAACCGTAGAATTTTCGCTCCGTGTCTATTTGGGGTTGACTATCGGACCGGTATTCTTCTGGGGATAACTCATGACAGAGTACCATGGAGGCGTAATCGGGGGAAAGAATGATTAAATTCCACTCATTAACCAAACTATCGCTATTATCTAAGTTAACTAGCGAAACATTCTCTAAACTGCCGGTTTTATGCTCAGAAAAACCACTATCGGCCACGGCGGCGATCGCAATATGACGAGAAGAGCGAGCGATATCTAAATAGCGCTCAGCTTCCTGTAAATACCATTTACCCTGTTGAAAGGTGACTAAGACCAGTGGTTTATTTGTACTATCTGGGCTGCTAGTTTGCAAGATATGATCTTCAAGAGCATGACAGAGGGCCACAAGGGTATTCTTAAAATAGACCCCGTAACTGCTGGGTAATCGTCCCGATGAAGCTCTTTTTAACTGTTGTAAGCTGGATTCTACGGTCATAATTTCCGAATATTAGGGGGTTGGGGAAATGGGGAGAAGGGAGAGGGGAGAAGGGAGAATAAATAAAAGCAATCTCCTGTCTCCTGTCTCCTGACGACCGGCTCCTGACTGCCTCAAAGGGGTTTATTCTACCACCCAGGGAGTGATTGCGGGAGTCCAATTAGCTAATTCTGCATCGCTAAACCAGAGACTAACTTCATCTTTGGCCGTATCTGGACCATCGGACCCATGGATAAGATTGCGTCCGACACTAATGCCAAAATCACCGCGAATCGTACCAGGTTCAGCATTGAGGGGATTAGTGGCGCCAATAATTTTTCTAGCGGAGGCAATTACTCCTTCTCCTTGCCAAACCATGGCCACCACGGGGGAGGAGGTAATAAAATCGACTAACGAACGGAAAAAGGGTCTTTCCTTATGAACAGCGTAGTGTTTTTCCGCTAATTCACTAGAAACCTGCATCATTTTCAACCCAACCAGCGTAAAACCTTTAGTTTCAAAGCGTTGAATAATTTCCCCCACCAGATTGCGCTGCACACCGTCGGGTTTAATCATTAAGAAAGTGCGTTCCATACTGCCTCTTAAAATTTAGTCATCGAAAAATTGCGTCCGAAACCCAGATTAACCCGGAATGGCATCCTAGAGAATGGCAGAGTTTTCGCTTAAATTGCTGAGTTAGCTTGCTGTCCGATTTAGCTAACCTTGATAGGGTTTGGCCAACTTTCCCGCGGCAATTAAGCTAAGGCTAAATCCTTTGAGTATAGGCTACTTATCAGGACAGGCACTCATGCAACAGGCAAAAGGAGGAATAAATAATCAGTTTTTAATAACCGGATTTAGGATAAGACGCATTTAAAGTGGGTATTGTTAAGTTAGCTAAAAAAGCGGATAACCCTTGCTGTTCCCTGCCTGCTGCTCCGCTACTCCCCACTGTACTATACCTTTTAAACAGGATTGAGGATCAGATGTGTCTCCTGACCCAGCAATTCTCATTTTAAAAGGTAACAAGTGATACAGACAGAAATAAAGCTTTAAGGAGAAGACAAAAGGCGATCAGCAATTGGGAAAATATTGAGGATAAATACTTAGTTAATTTTCTTTGATTATACTACTTTTCCTGATTGACGTGCTGAATGTGGGTATTAACTGAACAGAGATAGTTTGAAAAAATCTGTCCATCAAAAATCGATTTCAAATCTACAAATAGCTGAAATTCCGAGATAATATGATTTTTTTGAGGAATAATTTTCTCCACCTCCTTCCCTTTGACATTTTCAACTAGAATTTACTTTTCTTAGCGGGACATATTCTGTCAGGAATAAATTAGGAAAATAATGCACCTAATCCTTATATCTTAGCCAATATCCTTAACAATAGGGTTAATTCAGATTAAACAAAAATTAACTTTATCTGGTTCTTCGTTAGGTAGTATGCTAGGGAATTTTTGCTTATCCTGAAAACCTTATGGGTCAAGTTAGGTATTTTTGATGGCATAACAAGTACCGAAGAATCCAGAAAACCTAATTATCCTAGTCGTTGATTCTGTTTTCAATTCTTATCCCCTAGAAAAAATATGGTAAAAAATGTCGTTTCTTTTTTTTTGTTACCGTTGACAAAATTTCTAAAACCTCAGGGATAAAACTCATGATTGAGATTAATAATTATGCTAAAAACTACACCTGTCTGGTTAAAATTTCCTCTATTTATGTTAAGGGAAGATGGTGAGCAAATTCCTGAATCAAAGGAGAAGGAAGATGGAGTTTTATCCTTTGTACTAAAATTACCAATAGGCAGTTTAAATGCAGTACAGCTTATTAACAACTCTAATTAATCTTCTATTAATATAACTTCGGTTGACGGAATTGATAAACATCAGCGATCACCTGTACCCAACCATTAGCAACAGATTCTAATAATCGATCGCCTTTTTCTTTACTTGCATTAGTAGCATCTCCCATCACTCCACTTTTAGTTAATTCCTTAGTTAACCAAGCAAAGGGTAATTTTCCCTCCATAGTTAACAAACTATTTTCTGGCCAACCTTGAGGATATTCTCGGACGGCCCGCTCAATTTTTACCTGTTCTGGCAGTAATGATAACATAATGCTAGTTTCCACATCTCCTGCATGAATACCGTATTCTAATTCATATTCCGAGAATAATTCAGCCGCATTGTGGGGAACTCGCCAAGTGAAAAAAGGAAATACTAAAAAATCGGGATATTGTTGATGAATATCCCTAGCAGCAATTTCCATAACTTGCGGTTGCCCGCCGTGGGAGTTCATTAATACTAACTTGCGAAAACCCGAACGATAGAGACTTTCAGCTATCTCTTGAATGAGGGTTAATAAGGTGGCTGCCGAGAGGGTAATCGTGCCTGGAAAAGACCAATGTTCGTTAGATTTTCCGTAGTAGAGACAGGGTAAAGCGAAAGCGGCGATGTTTGTATCTAATTTCTCGAAAGCTTTGCCTAAAACCCCTAAACTAATGGCAGCATCGACGGCAATAGGTAGATGGGGTCCGTGTTGTTCGATCGCACCGATGGGTTGAATAATTACCACATTTTCCTTATCTGGCATTGAATCTATATCTGTCCAAGTAAGATAGGGAAAATAACGATGTGGGGGAATAAAACCGTGCATCATAATTTTATTGGGGGTGAGGGATTATGCTTGGGGGAAAAAATTACTGTTTATATTGTAATTTTATCACTAATTCTTGGCAAGGTGGCCAATCGTCAACTATCGAGACTATGGAGAGCATCAAGAATACCTATAGGGCCAGACGAGGAAAAAGAAAGAGTCGAAGCGGGGCGAAAAGTAAGCTTGGCGCGATTCCGGAGCGTGGCAGGATTGGCCAAGAACAAAACCGCATCGGAAATCAACCCTTGTCACCGAAAAACTTTTCCAAGAGATTCCCCCTGACAAAAGAAAAACCGACCTTTGTGACAAGGCCAAAGAATTTTGTGGACATCAAGAGTTGAGTCAGAAACTAGGAACAGATTTTTATTTTGCTACTCCTTATCATTTTTGGGAAAGAGGATTAAACCCAGGGTAAGAGCATCTTAAATCCTTGACAAAATGAACTTTATCTGGTTTTCTTCCCCATACCCCACACCCCAACAAACTTTTTGCCGCAAACCCTATGTAACCCTAAAGTTTTATTTACCTTCTCCTACTACAGATTGATAAAATCTTTCTAGACTTTCTACAGAGGTTCGATCGTTAAATACTGTATCGATATTCATTTTAGTATAATCTTTGATTGTTTGTCGCCATTGATTATCTAAACCTAAACGGATAGCAATTTCAATATAGTGATTTTTATCCGTAGCAATTGTATCAGTTATTCCTAATCTTTTCAAGATAGCATAGGAATGTCGTCCGCGCATAAATTCCCCCGGACAGGTAACAACTGGAAGCTGACAGGCAATTGCTTCTAAGGTGGTATTTCCCCCCGACCAACTTAAGTTATCTAAATAGATGTCTGCTAATAAGTTAAGCTGAAAATAATCATTTTGTTCTAATTGTGGCATCATTACCCCGTAATCTTGCCAATTGAGTCCATACTTATTAAAAGCTTGACTTAATCTCGACTGAAAGCAATGGGTCACAAATTCGCTACGATGACAGATAAAAATAAAGTGGCTGTTGGGAACTTGTTGGGCAATTCTCGGAAAAATATCGTCATTTTCTGGCAGATATTTAAATAAACTCTGACAGTTTAAATAGATAATTTTATCCTCGGCTAATCCCATCTCTAAACGAGTTTTTCTCTGGAGAGGAAGGGAAGGTTTGGCATAGGCAATACCTAAATTGGATAAGCGAATTAATTTTTCACTGTAGTGATTATCTCCCTGCGCGGGTTCCATTAATTCACTGGAGATAAAATAATCAATGGTTGGTAATCCTGAGGTGATGGGATGACCCCAAGTTACACATTGTACTGGAGCTAAACGCAATCCTGCTAGTTGGGTAGTACGAGCATCCATACCAATATCTAAATAAACCAGAATATGTAACTGATTATCTAAAATATGTTGGGCAATTGTTTCCATATTGACCAGATTATCAAACTGATAAAAATATTCACTTTGCTCTTGATATTGTTTGGTAAAATTATCGAAGGTGTTATTAATATCTATTCCATAACAATAAATTTCAAATTGTTCTCGATTTCGCCACTGCAACCATCCTTGAAAGAGTTTCGCTACTGTGTGATGACGCAGGTGAGCAGAAATATAGCCAAGGCGAATTTTTCCCGTAGGCATGGTTAGGTTTTTTACCCAATTGGGAAAGTTAACCGAGGCAATTTTATAAACTAATTCTCCATATTTTTTTTGTAGTTCTAAATCATTTTCCGCTTGATATTGAAGATAAAAGTTAGTTCTTAATCCAATACTTTTCCAAGCCTCTTGTTGTTGATTATTAGTGTTTAAATCAAGATTTTCCAAGATATTATCTAACCGTTTCTCGTAGTTTGATCGATATTGCATAATATCGGCTTGAGTTGTGTAAACTATCGGCATTAACCGCATTAATTCTAACTTCAGGGATGGGTGATCGGGAAGATACTCTAAAGCTGATTTAGTTGCTTGAATTGCCACCTCGATCGGATAATTATTTTGTAGTAACCAAATTAGGCGCAAATGTAAATCAATATTTTCTGGATGATAGGCAATGCCTTTTTTATACACTTCTAAAGCCTGTTTTTCTCCTTTAACAATGAGATAGCAATGGGCGCAATTTAAATAAAAATTGCTGTCCTCTATTTTAATTGCTAATAATTTTTGATAATAGTTTAATGCTAATTGATAGATTTTTCTTTGATAAAAATAATCACCAGAATAAAGATCCGCTCTTTTTTGGTCAGCTTGCAGAATTTGCCAAAGGGAGAGATTTTGACTAATTTCTCCTCTATCTCCTGCCAGTTGTTGAGCCATTTTATAAGCATTTTTTGCCTCTGTCCAAGCTTGTTTAACTAAATAGACATTGCCTAAATTGATATAAAAAGGATAAAAATCACCCTGTTTATTAATTCCCTGCTGATAGAATTTTTCGGCTGACTCTAGCTGCCCTAGTTTATAAAATAAATTGCCCAGTTTGTTATAAGCATCGATAAAATTGGGATTGAGATCAATCGCTTTTTGATAAGCTGATAAAGCTATATCTAAACGTGATTGCTTTTCTAGCACCATGGCCATAGTATAATGATATAAGGCTTGATTTTCCTCTAATTCTATGGCTCGTGCTAAACAGTTAAAAGATTCTGTTAGTCGGTTAATTATATAGTATAAATATCCTAAATCGTGCCAGATGTAAGCTAATTGTTCACGCCAAGATAAAATTCTTAAGTAAAAGTCCTCAGCTAAAGTATATTCTCGCCGATTAATTGCCTCTTGCACCTCTTGAAGACAGGAGTTTATCGCAGTCAGGGCATAATTTTCTATCTCTTCATCCCCTTCTATTTCCTCTAATTCTAGCCACTGAAGATAGATTAATTTAGCTTGGCCAAACTGCCAGCAATCGAGATTTCTAATTATCTCTTTTTTGAGGAGCATAATTAAATCTTGACTAGACTCTGATTGTAATAGCCAAAATAACCAAATTTCTTGCGCTGTTGCTTGCTGCTCTAGCAGCAGATAAGCTAATCCCAGATAAGGATAATAATCAGTCACTTCCGGATGAACCGCGAGCGCTTGTTGACAAAATAACAATAACTGATTATAGTCTCCCGATGCTAACATTAGCTCGATCGCTTGTTGGTGATTACTGTTGATCATCGAAAATTTGGGTCTGAAACCCCGCCGTTTTACGGCGGCTTTGCTGTTAAATATTAGCACATTTACGAAATATATGCTAAAATGTGAGACATGGAAAAAGCCTATTCTTACCGATTTTACCCCACACCAACACAAGAGTCGCTATTGCGGCGCACTTTGGGCTGTGTAAGATTAGTTTACAACAAAGCTCTCCATGTCAGAACACAAGCTTGGTACGAAAAGCAAGAAAGAGTAGGCTACGCTCAAACTTCTTCAATGTTGACCGATTGGAAAAAACAAGAAGAATTAGACTTTCTCAATGAAGTTAGCTGTGTACCTTTACAACAAGGCTTAAGACATTTACAAACAGCTTTTACTAATTTCTTTGCTGGTCGTACTAAGTATCCTAACTTTAAGAAAAAACATCAGGGAGGAAGTGCCGAATTTACCAAATCTGCTTTTAAATTTAAAGACAAACAAATCTATTTAGCTAAATGCACAGAACCTTTACCTATTCGGTGGTCAAGACAAATACCAGACGGATGTGAACCAAGCACAGTAACAGTCAGATTACATCCTTCTGGACGTTGGCATATTTCAATTAGATTTGATGACCCAACGATTAAGCCTCTACCAGTAACAGATAAAGCCATCGGAATTGACTTAGGAATTAGTAGCCTCGTGATTACCAGCGATGGCGATAAAGTATCTAATCCCAAGCATTTTAAAAAGCATTATCGGAGACTGCGAAAAGCACAAAAAAATCTTTCTAGAAAACAGAAAGGCTCAAAAAATCGGGAAAAAGCAAGAATCAAAGTAGCAAGGATTCACGCTCAAATCACCGATAGTAGAAAAGACCATTTACATAAGCTAACCACTCAATTAGTTCGTGAAAACCAAACGATTGTGGTTGAGAATTTAGCCGTTAAGAATATGGTCAAAAACCCGAAATTATCTCAGGCAATATCTGATGTAAGCTGGGGAGAAATAACCCGACAATTAGCCTACAAATGCCGTTGGTATGGGAGAAACTACATCGAAATAGATAGATGGTTTCCTAGCTCTAAAAGGTGTAGTAATTGCGGGTATATTGCCCTTGAAAATGCCGTTAAATGTTCGAGAATGGGATTGTCCAGACTGTGGGACGCACCATGACCGAGATATTAACGCCAGTAAAAATATTTTGGCCGCAGGGCTTGCGGTGTCAGTCTGTAGAGCGACCATAAGACCAGAACAGAGTAAATCTGTTAAGGCAGGTGCGGAACCCCGCAAGGGAAAGAAGCAGAAACCCAAATCGTGAGGTTTGGGAATCGCCGTCCGTTTTACGGCGGCGAGGATGTCAATCCACAATACCCTCGATCGAGCTTAGGGTAACATTTTGGGCTTATTGAATTTAACTAGCGATAGATTCGAGGATTTATTAGCCCCATCAAAACAAAAAAACCTGATTTTCGCCCGATTTTTCCCCATTTACCGCCCTAGTCCGACAAATAATTTCTCCCGCAGATAAGAATTATTCTCAATAGCTGTACAATAGGAAAAGACAACTTTACCAAGAATCGAGCAATGAACGATAAAATAACTCGGAGAGTCTTTCTAGGCGCGGGAACAGCCACCTTAGCGTTAGCAGTGGGTCAATTAGGGAAAATAAACGAAGTTTCCGCCCAAACTAAACAATTAAACCTCTATTCCTCCCGTCACTACAACACCGACCGACGATTGTATGACAACTTCACCCGACAAACGGGAATAAAAATTAACCTCGTGGAAGGGGAAGCGGACCCATTAATCGAACGGATTAAAAGCGAAGGCAGCAATAGTCCTGCTGATATACTCCTGACGGTAGATGCCGGGAGATTATGGCGGGCCGACCAACAGGGAATTTTTGCCCCGGTCAATTCCCGCATTCTCACCCAAAGAATTCCCGCTAATTTGCGTCACCCCAAAGGTCACTGGTTCGGGTTTAGTAAACGCTTGCGGGTAATCATGTATAACAAAGACAGAGTTAACCCCAGAGAAATCGATTCCTATGCAGATTTAACCAATCCCAAATGGAAAGGAAAAGTCGTCACTCGGTCGTCTAGTAACATCTATAGTCAATCTTTTACCGCTTGGTTAATCGACATCCAAGGAGAAGCAGCCGCAGAAAAATGGTGTCGGGGATTAGTGGCTAATTTTGCCCGTTCACCCCAGGGTAATGATAAGGCACAAATCGAAGCTGTAGCCGCAGGAATTGCCGATTTAGCCCTAGCTAACACCTATTACTTAGCGGGGTATGCCGAAGAAAAAGACCCGGCTAAACGGGCAATTTATGACCAAGTAGGCGTAATTTTCCCCGACCAAGCAGGCCGCGGCACTCACGTTAATATTAGCGGTGGTGGTTTAATTAAAACTGCCCCCAATCGAGAATCGGCCATTAAATTTTTAGAATATCTTTCTAGCAATGAAGCACAGAACTTTTTTGCTAAGGGTAATCGAGAATATCCCGTCGTTCCAGGGGTTGCTTTAGACCCTTTCCTAGCAAAACTCGGACGCGGGAAAGAAGATACAGTTAGCGTGGCTAATTATGGTCCTAATTTAGCCAAAGCGGTACAGGTAATGAATCGCGCTGGTTGGAAATAAGTTATCAGTTATCAGTTATCAGTTATCAGTTAAGGCAATTGAAATAAAACCGAGAGATTATTAGCTGGCATAGGAATTACTTCTAACAATTGTAAACCTCGATCGCTCGCTGCTTGCACCACATCTTCTAAATTCCTAACTCCCCAAGTAGAGTTTTGAGAACGGAGAGAAAAATCAAAGCTTTCATTACTAGGAGAAGTATGTTTTCCCTGTCGTTTATAGGGACCATAAAGATAGAGAATTCCCCCCGGACTGAGAATGCGACTCGCTCCTGCCATTAACGCTAAACAAGCGGACCAAGGGGCGATATGAATCATGTTAATATTAACAATCGCATTAATAACGATATTTTCCGTCTCTACCGCCCAAACTGACTGATGAACATCGATAAATAGGGGGCGATCGAGATTAGAACTAGGACAATAATCGCACCAACTGCGAATACTATCTAGAGCCAGAGGGTTACAATCCGAGGGAATCCAACGACAAGGAGCAAGACGAGGAGCAAAAAAAACAGCGTGTTCACCCGTGCCGCTAGATATTTCTAGGATATTCCCAGTCTTCGGTAAAAATTGGCTGAGAACTTCTAAAATCGGCTGACGATTGCGTTCTGTTGCCGGAGCATATTGACGTAAATCAGACATAACTAGGGTTTGCGGCAAAAAGTTGGTTGGTGGGGTTAGGCGTCGGTCGTCAGGCGTCAGTCCTGATGAAAAAATTTTCACCACCACAGATGAAAGAGGTTTCCTTCCCTACACCCGTTACAGTAGAGCAGGAAGTCGCCTTCCCACCCCCTGCTTCAAAACCGGACTTACGACTTTCGCCGTATCCGGCTCCTGAGTAACTAGGCTACTGTCATTAGTAGAATAATAATGGGAATTATTATTTC
This sequence comes from Microcystis aeruginosa NIES-843, assembly GCF_000010625.1. Lineage (NCBI taxonomy): Bacteria > Bacillati > Cyanobacteriota > Cyanophyceae > Chroococcales > Microcystaceae > Microcystis > Microcystis aeruginosa. The sequence continues at coordinate 5,226,708 of NC_010296.1, read as the reverse complement.
CTTGTCTATTCAACCCTCTTGGCTGTATCCCCACCAGACAAGATTGTTGGTTTTAGGGCGTATATGACCGTTGATTGTTGCTTAGACTTCCTAGTTACCCGTCCTTTGTCAGCATATCTTTGATATTACTCAAAGCCTTGGCTTTTAAGGACATCCTCTCCCTCTATTGACTTGCGGATGGTTTCCTACTGCCCCGAACGGGCAGAGTCAATCAGGGTTACTTCGTTCCCTATAACCATTGGTTGAACCCTTAGGATGATACTGTCCACAACAGAGTAACGGGAATGCCTTACTGATAGTGGTATGAGCTATCAGCCCCAACTCTGTTAACTTTTGTTTCGAGCCTGTCAGCCTTTTGGCTCGTGGGTGTTGACGATGGTTAATTCGTATCTTCGCCCCAGGGCTATCCATAGGTTCTGGCTCAACGGGTTTCTGATTTAGGCTATCAGATACCGCTTTTTTTTCCTCGCTCACTACCTCAGATGTACCAAGTCTAAAGCAGCAGGAAATGCCGTCACTCTAGGCATCTAGAGGACAGGACTAAGGTTATTACTAACCCGCACCTGTAGGGTTATAAAGTTATCAAGGTACTACATTTACCAAGCGGCTAATCCTCTAAACGTCTTACTGTCTAGTTTCTAGCCAACGAATCGCACCACACCCCACACCCTACACCCTCTTTCCAGTCAGGAGGATTATTTTTATTTATTCTCCCTTCTCCCCATCCTACTCTGCAATAACTACTGGCAGCCAGAAATACGTTGGGTGCATATCATACTTTGTGCTTTTTGTCAAAAAAACTTTTTTTTTGCAATAAAACTACACACAAAAAAGATCATCGTTGTTGGTGAAATTGACTAATTTACCCGTCCTAATTAGGATAACCTTCTAGGTTTGGTGAGGGTTTCAACCATTGCTGCCTAAAAAAGCACAGAATATTCCATTATGAAATTCAGTAAAATCGCTGTAACCATTGTAACATCGTTGTTAAATAAAAATCTTTCTCAATTAATTTTTAAGAATTTATAAATATTGCGGAATGTTAATTTAAATATTCTCAAGTTTTTGGCATCAATCAATAAATTTTGCTTATCTTTGGCGAATATGGGGTTAGGAGTCAGTCATCAGTCATCAGTTATCAGTTATCAGTCATCAGTGTCAGCTTTTTTCTCCCTTCTCCCTGCTCCCATCTCCCCCCGCAACGCGCACGAATTGGTCTCCCCTCTCCCCTTCTCCCCACTCCCTGCTCCCATCTCCCTGCTTCAGAAAAATATTAAGTTTTATTAAGAAGTTAGTGACAAAACACCAGCTTTAATCTCTATTATCGTAGTAAGTGGCTTTTGACCCGAATCAAGCCGGTCAAGATAAATAGTAACTTTTGCCCATCATCAAACAAAGATGGTCAGTCTAACTAAAACAGTCGCTGTGGCCATGCCCTCGTGATCAATTCCTATGTCAACCCTGGTTATTGTCGAATCCCCCACCAAAGCTCGGACGATCAGCAATTATCTGCCTAGCGGCTATCGAGTCCAAGCCTCCATGGGCCACATCCGCGATCTGCCCGCCTCTGCCGAAGAAATTCCCCCCGCCCACAAAGACAAATCCTGGGCCAACTTAGGCGTAGATGTGGAGAACGATTTCGACCCCCTCTACGTCGTCCCCAAAACCAAAAGTAAAGTCGTCAAAGAATTAAAAGAAGCCCTCAAAGGGGCCAGCGAACTGATCCTCGCCACCGACGAAGATCGGGAAGGCGAAAGCATCAGTTGGCATCTCTTGCAGGTACTCAACCCGAAAATACCCACCAAAAGGATGGTATTTCACGAAATCACCAAAGAGGCAATCCAAGCCGCCCTCAAAAATTGTCGCTCCATCGACGAAAATTTAGTTCACGCCCAAGAAACCCGCCGCATACTCGATCGCCTCTACGGTTATACCCTCTCCCCCCTACTTTGGAAAAAAATCTCCAAAGGGTTATCCGCCGGCCGGGTGCAATCCGTGGCGGTACGTCTGCTCGTACAACGGGAACGAGAACGACGAGCCTTTAAAACCGCCAATTATTGGGACCTGAAAGCCACCCTCGAAAAAGACAAAAATCAATTCGAGTCGAAATTAGTCACCTTAAACGGTCAAAAAGTGGCAAATGGCAGCGATTTCGATGCCGACACCGGCAGACTGCTCCCCGGTCGCCAGGTGACACTTTTGGATCAAGCCACCGCCGCCGCCTTAAAAGAACGCATCGAAGACAAAATCTGGCGCGTTAGCCACACCGAAGAAAAACCCACCACTCGCAAACCTTCCCCCCCCTTCACCACCTCCACCCTACAGCAAGAGGCTAACCGGAAACTGGGCATATCCGCCCGCGACACCATGCGAATCGCCCAAAATCTCTACGAACAGGGCTACATCACCTATATGCGGACCGATTCCGTCCATCTTTCCGATCAGGCCATCACCGCCGCCCGCAATTGTGTAGAACAAATGTACGGAAAAAATTACCTCAGTCCCCAACCCCGGCAGTACACCACCAAAAGCAAAGGCGCACAGGAGGCCCACGAAGCCATCCGGCCCGCCGGTAGTAGCTTTCGCCTGCCCCGGGAAACCGGACTGAGCGGACTAGAATTCGCCCTCTACGACCTAATCTGGAAACGTACCGTCGCCTCACAGATGGCCGATGCCCGCATTACCCAGATCGCCGTTAATATTCAGGTAGAAAATGCCGGATTTCGCTCCTCCGGCAAAAGAATCGACTTCCCCGGCTTTTTCCGCGCCTATGTGGAAGGTTCCGACGATCCCGAAGCCGCCATCGACGACCAAGAAATAATCTTACCCGCCCTCAGCGTCGGTGATACCCCCAATTGTCGCCAACTAGAAGCCATTAGCCACGATACCCAACCCCCCGCCCGTTATAGCGAAGCCTCCCTCGTAAAAACCCTCGAAAGTGAAGGAATCGGGCGACCCAGCACCTACGCCACCATTCTCGGCACAATTATCGATCGCGGTTATGCCCAAATGCGGAATAAAACCTTGATTCCCACCTTCACCGCTTTTGCCGTGGTTAGTTTGTTAGAAAATCATTTCCCCGACCTGGTAGATCCCAAATTTACCTCGAAAATGGAGGAAACTCTCGACGATATCGCCACTGGTTCCGCTCAATGGTTGCCCTATCTCGATCGCTTCTATCGCGGCGAAAAAGGGCTAGAAAGCCAAGTAAAAGAGCGCGAGAGTCAAATTAACTCTAGCACCGCCAAATCGGTGATTTTAGAGGATTTACAGGCAACTATCAAGATCGGCAAATACGGTCCCTATCTGGAAGTCTCCCGAGGCGATCAAATCCTCACCGCTTCCATCCCCGCCGATTTAACCCCCGCCGACCTCAACCCCGAACAGGTAGAAACCCTGCTGCGACAGAAAACCGAGGGTCCCGATAAATTAGGTCTTCATCCCGACAGCGGAGAGCCAATTTATCTGCTCGTGGGTAGTTACGGCCCCTACGTCCAGTTAGGAGATGTCAGCGATGACAACCCCAAACCGAAACGCGCCTCCCTACCCAAAGGAGTCAAACCAGAGGATGTCACCCTCGAACAAGCGGTGGGTTTATTGGCACTGCCGCGACTACTGGGAACCCATCCCCTCACCGGAGGCAAAATTAAAGCCAGCTTAGGTCGTTTTGGCCCCTATATAGTTCAGGAACAGGGTAAGGAAAAAGAATATCGTTCCCTGAAAGCCGGCGATGATGTCTTAACCATAACCCTCGATCGAGCTTTGGCCTTATTAGCCGAACCGAAAAAAACTCGCAGCGCCCGCGGTTCCACCAAACCACCCTTAAAAGAATTGGGTAAACATCCCGACGATGGGGAATCCGTGGGATTGTACGAAGGTCCCTACGGAGTTTATATCAAGCACGGTAAGACCAACGCCAAGATTCCCGAAGGAGAAACCGCCGAAACCCTGACTCTAGAACAAGCTTTAGTCGCCCTAGCGGCCAAGACAACCACTGCCAAGAAAACCACTACTAAGAAAACTACTTCTAGCACGACCAAAAAAACTACTTCCCCAGGCAGTAAAACCAGCAAAAGTAAGACGGTTTAGCGGTTAGTGGTGGGGCGATTTTCTCCATGGTTAATTCCTGGCCCTGATGCGAGGACAAATCTGGCTGGCTTTTTTGTCTTTTGCACCACTTTGAACGGGCTGATCCTAAGTAGGGTCTGCTGAAAAAGTTTTTCCTAGGGGCAGGGTGTGGGGTGTGGGGTGTGGGGTGTGGGGTTTTACCCATTTTCAGGTGGTCAATTACCTAATTTTCAGGGAAAAAGCACCTGAATTTTCCCCCCGATCCCCGCAATGGCTGGCACTTTTTGAGGGGAAAAAAGTCTAAAAGTCCTATCCAACAAGGTTTTTAGATTTATTCAGCTGATCCTAAGTAGGTAGGCGTTAAAAATTATCAGACACCACCCTTATCAAGGGTAGGGTTGATTCATGAATCAACCCTACCTTGAATCAACCCTACCTTGAATCAACCCTACCTTGAATCAACCCTACCTTGAATCAACCCTACCTTGAATCAACCCTACCTTGAATCAACCCTACCTTATCAAGGGGGGGCAGGGAGGATCGAACCTAAAATCCATTTTTAATTTAATTATAACCAGCTACTTATAGTCATTTCAAATAAGTGTGAGACGAGGGAAAAATAAGGTAAAATCAAGAGAAACGAGCAACCCATACAGAAAAATGTCTTATAGCCTAGACTTGAGAAAAAAAGTAATCGATTATGTAGAGAATGGGGGAAGCATAACCAAAGCCGCCGCTCTATTTAATATAGGAAGAGCGACGATATATAGATGGCTAGGTAGGGAAAAACTGGAAGCAACAAAGGTAAAACACCGTCAGAGAAAGCTGGACTGGAAAGCACTGTCAAAAGATGTCCAAGAAAATCCCGAGGCAAGATTAAGAGACAGAGCCGAGAAATTTGGAGTGAGACCAAGTGCCATTTGCTATGCCTTAAAAAACATGAAAGTTACCAGAAAAAAGAAGGAACTTCGTTATAGAGAAAGAAACCGAGAAGAAAGAATGAAATACTACAGAGTGCTGAGAGAATTGATTAAAATATATGGAAGTGAAAGCCTTGTATTTATTGATGAGTCAGGGTTTGAAGAATTTCAAGCCTGTTTTTATGCTTGGTCAAAAAAAGGGAAGAAAGTCTTTGGAGATAGACAAGGAAAACGAGGAAAAAGAGAGAACCTTGTCGCTGGTAGAAGAAAGGGAAAAAAAGACTTTATTGCACCGATGGTATTTACGAGAAGCCTGAATGCCGAAGGTTTTGAAGGGTGGTTATCTTTATATTTGTTGCCCTCTCTAACCATAACATCAGTATTAATTATGGATAATGCACCAATTCATCGGAAGACAGTCATTAAACAACTGGTAGAGGAAGCAGGTCATCAGGTCGTGTTTTTGCCAAAATACTCTCCTGATTTAAATGATATCGAACATGATTTTAGTGCATTAAAGAGGGCAAGAATGTATGCTCCTGTGGGGACACCCCTTGATGAAATTATTCGTACTTATTGTGTCGCCTAGTGTCTCGTTCTTATTTGAAATAACTATATACCTCAAATTCCCCTACTGTAAAGCAATCGCCATCGCTTCTTGGGGAATTTGCCGGTAAATTGGTTTTAAAAATTGTTCTATGGCATCTGATTCGGGGGCAGCGAGGGGAAAATTGCCTAAAATGTCGAGAATGGTTTGATTTTCATTCCCCGGCGTAATCACAACTAGGGAGGGGTCTAGCTCCTCATCGTACTGCCAAAAGCGATCGATAGTGCTGTCGGGGGCAGTTTTTTCGACTACTGTGGGGGGTTCACTGACTGCTAAAGGTTGATTATCAGAGGAATAGGAGCGTTTTTCTCGTAAAGCTTCCAGAATTTGGCTTTTGGTTCGGCCGCGCAGTTGCAAAAGCAAGAAGGGATCGACGCTAAAACGATCGCCCAATTGATAATATACTGCTCCTATATGTTTGCAGGGGTTGGCTTGATCGGGACAGGTACAACGAGAGCGAATATCAGCTAGGGAAAAGGGAAATAAATTCACCCCACTATCGATAAAAACACGCTCGATATGATCGGGCATTTGTCCCGTGAGCAATTGAGCGGAATAAATGGCCTTTTTGGAGAGAAGCTTAATAATATAATCCCATTCTTCATCACTAAAAGCGACTAGGGATAAATCCACTATATAAGGCTCTGGTTCACTGCCTTGTACTCTGGCAATAACTTGCGAGTCTTCAAAGTCAATACTTAAAACATTGCCTTCTCTGGCGTAAAGTCTAGCTCGTTCCAAGCGTTTTTTAAAGCGATAGGAATCGAGTAGTTCCAGCCATTTTTGTACCCACCAAGCTTGTTCTGTCATTTTTTATTCACCCTACCGCTTATCAGCTTCGTTACCAACAAAAACGCCAATTCAAAAAGGAAACGCATCAGCCTTAAGAGTTGACAGAGAAAGGCTCATCAGGTATATTCTGATCTTTAACAACAACAAATCAGACCCAAAAATGAAGCCACCAACATCCTAACATAGAACCAAGAAACTTGCTCTACCAACTTGGTCAAGAGGTAAATTTATCTCAACGGCAAATAGCCGTCTTGCTGGGATGTCATGTCATCTATGAAGCAGAAACCCAAATTGTGAGTTTTGGGAATCGCCGTCCGTTTTACGGCGGTCAGGATGTCAAGAAACCATCTACAAAATTTCTTGGGAGAGGGGATTAAACGAGCATACTAATGGACTGTTAAGACAATTCTTTCCCAAGAAAAGGAATTTTAAAATCCTTAAGCCAGAGGAGGTAAAAAGAGCAGTAAACTTGGTTAACAATCGTCCTCGAAAATGTCTTGACTATCGTACCCCGAATGAGCTATTATGTGATAGCTCAGACAGTGATGAAATTCAGAATTGAATTGAATTGGCAAGATGTACACAAAAACGAGGATTTTAGGTATGAGGACAGAACAGAAAAATCCACAATTAAATTGTCAGAAATTAGCAGAAGTCTTTTTATCAAATCCCTTAATTGAAGATTGCTATTTTATGGTACGGGAGGGGGAATTAGTCGCCTATATCGTTTCCTCTGGAGCTTGGAATTCTGAACAATTGTCCTCCGATTTACAGTCTCAGTTACCGGACAATCTTCTGCCTAATATCTATGTGCAGATTTCCAGTTTACCCTTAACCGATAGCGGTGATGTCGATGAAACTGCATTAAAGAATATTGAAATTATCGATGATCATCAAGTTCAGGAGACAGAAGAAAAACTACGCTCTTTGTCAGACATTGATCAAGTTGCCGTCGTCATGACTTCCAAAAAAATCAAAATTTTACCCCTACATCTATCGGACTTATTGCCCTTAAAAATAGAGAAAAAAAATGATCATCAAAAATCTGAAACCCCGATTCATCTGGGGATTCACACTTCTAACACTCAAGCTGGAATCAGTCACGGACAGCTTTTAGAAGAATCTGAACTTCAACCGAAAACCTTGGCAGAAATCCTCCAAAAAGCTGCTGAAAATCATTCAAATAAAGGGATTATTTATATTCAATCTAATGGATTGGAAGTTTTTCAGTCTTATCAACAATTATGGGAAGACGCTCAACAAATACAAGCCGGATTACAAAAGCAGGGTTTACAAGCTCAAGATAAAGTAATTCTTCAGCTATCGGAAAACTATGATATTATTTCCGCATTTTGGGGGTGTCTTTTAGGGGGATTTATTCCTTTTATTATTTCAGTGCCACCCAGCTATAAAGATTTTAATAATGAAATTCATAAAATATCTCAAGTTTGGCAGTTGTTAGATGAACCTATTATTATCACAAATCAATCCCGTCAGCAAGAGATAAAATATTTAGAACAATGGTTGCCTAATCAACCCTTAAGCTTGAGTTTTATTGAAGAATTAAAAACTCATTCTCCCCATCAGCCTCCTATTGGTCAACCGGATGATATCGCGTTCTTTAATCTAACATCAGGCAGTACAGGAATACCGAAATGTATTTCATTAACCCATAAAAATGTGATCTCTCGTGCGCGAGGAACAAACATCATTTGTGAACATCAAAACGACGATATTATTCTTAATTGGCTTCCTTTTGATCATATTGGAAGTATTTCCGACTGGAATATTCGCTGTGTCGAGTTAGGATGCCAAATGGTTTATGTTCAAACTGAATATATATTAGGTCGTCCTTTGAATTGGTTAGATTTAATTGATCAATATCGAATTAGCCATAGTTGGGCTCCTAATTTTGCTTATAATTTGATCAATGAAGCTTTAAAAAAAGAACCGGATCAAAATTGGAATTTAGATTGTGTCAAATTCTTTTTGGCAGCGGGTGAAGCCGTTTCTGGTCAAGCAGTTGGAGAATTTATTAACACCCTTCATCTTCAATATAATCTGAAAAAAACGGCGATGCGTCCTGCTTTTGGGATGGCAGAAATGGGGTCAGGAATTACCTATTATCAGCCGACGGATCAACAGCCATTACTCTTTCATACGGTTGATAAATTATCCTTGAATTCTTCCTTAAAACGAGTCCATCCTGAACATCCCAATGGTGCAACCTTTACGGATTTAGGATTACCCATTCCGGGGATATCGATTAGAATTGTTAATGCTGATAATTCCCTATTACCAGAAGAAACCATTGGTCATTTACAAGTTAAAGGAGATGCAGTTTCACCGGGGTATTATAAAAACCCAGAAGCGAATCAAGACGCTTTCTTAAAAGATGGCTGGTTTAAGACAGGAGATTTAGCATTTATTAGTAACGGTCATTTAGTTATTACTGGAAGAAGTAAAGAAACCATTATTATTAATGGAGTCAATTATTATAGCCATGAAATTGAAACTGTAGTGGAAACTATTGAAGAAGTAGAAGTGTCCTACACCGCCGCTTGTGCTGTTTATGATCCTAGGAATAGTACCGATCAATTAGCTTTATTTTTTAGTGCAGAAACCTTTGACCACCAGCATCTAGCGGAACTTCTGAAAAAGATTAGACGAAAAGTAATTAACAGTTTTGGGGTTAATCCTGAATATTTAATCCCCTTAAATAAAACTGAAATTCCTAAAACTTCCATTGGTAAAATTCAGCGATCGCAATTAACAAAACGGTTTGCGAACGGAGAATTTAATTCTATTTTAAAAGAAATAGATATTTTATTAGAAAACGATCAAACCATTCCTGATTGGTTTTACCAGAAAGTTTGGAAACCTCGATCTCCAGTTAACTTAAAAACCGAACTTTCCAAGTATTGTAGTTTAATTTTTCTGGATTGCTTGGGTTTAGGAGCATCTTTAGCAGAAAAAATCCAAGGTCAAAACTTACCCTGTATCACGGTTTTAGCAGCGGAAGAATTTTCTCAAATCAGTCAAAATTGCTATACCCTCAGACCCGGGACAGCCAATCATTATCAACAGTTAATGGCATCTTTATCCGAGCGAAAAATTATCCTTAGCAATATTATTCATCTGGGTACTTATCAAGACTATCAGGGAGAAATTTCAACAATTGAACAGTTAGAAAAAGCACTAGAAAAAGGAACCTATGATTTATTATTTCTAGTTCAAGCTTTAGCTAAAATTCATGATCTGAATTTAAAAATTGAATTGCTATTTGTTTCTAGTTATAGTCAATTTGTCATAGAAAACGATGAAATTGGCTATGAAAAATCTCCAGTTTTAGGACTGATCAAAACCCTAGCTCAAGAACTTCCTTGGTTAAATACTCGTCATGTTGATTTACCCCTGGATCAAACCGAAATTAATGTCAGTTATCTGCTGCAAGAACTATCCGTTTTATCCAAGGAAAGAGAAATTGCCTATCGCAACGGGAAACGTTTAATCGCAGGTTTGGAAAAAGTCAATTTACTTCAACACAGCCAACAGGAATTACCCTTTAAATCAGGGGGAATTTATCTGATTACCGGAGGACTAGGGGGGATTGGCAGACAAATTGCTCAGTATTTGCTCAAAAATTATCAAGCTCGTTTACTGTTAATTGGAAAAACACCTTTACCAGAAAAACACCTCTGGAGTGAGTACCTCAAAGTCGAAGATCAATTATCCTTAAAAATCAAAAATCTCCAAGCTTTAGAAAACCTTGGGGGAGAAGTCATTTATCAAGGGGTAGATGTGGCTAATTTCCCTCAAGTTAAACAGGCTGTAGAACAGGTGAAAAAACAATGGCAAGGAGAACTTAATGGGGTGATTCATCTGGCTGGAATTTACAAAGATTGTTTACTTCTGGACGAAAATCAAGAGGGTTTATCGACAATTCTTCGTCCTAAAGTAATAGGAACTTGGGTTTTACATCAACTTCTCAAAGAATCTCAGGGAATTTTTATTAGTTTTTCTTCCTTGGCTAGTTTTTTTGGAGGAGCAGCTTTGGGTTCCTATGCGGCGGCTAATAGTTTCCTTGAGTCTTTGAACAGCTATCAAAAATCTAAGAATTTGTTCCCCAGTTATTGTTACAGTTGGACAACTTGGCAAGAAACCGGGATTAGCCAAGGTTATCAGATGCAATACATAACTCGATCTCAAGGGTATTATGATATGACAGTACGGCAAGGTTTAGACTCATTTCTAACGAGTTTATATCACAACCAAAGACAATTAATGATCGGTTTAGATGGGAGTAATAGCAAGATTAACCGTTTCACATCTAGGTCGGAAGGATGCCAAAAGTTAACGGCTTATTACACCCGTAAATCTACAGTTCAATCGGTCAATCTACCTAATCATGTTAGTCTAAAAGATCGATTTGGAACGTCCTATCAATGTCCCCTGGTGCTGCGGCAATCCCTCCCTATCAAGGATAATGGAGATATTGATAAGCGGCAATTACTCAAGGAACTCCAAGGCAAAGAAAATAACGAATTGATAGCACCCAGAACGGAAGCTGAACGTCAAGTTGCTAACATTTGGCAAAAGGTGTTAAATCTATCTCAAATTGGAATTCATGACAATTTCTTTGAACTAGGAGGACATTCTTTGCTGGCGAGTCAAGTCATCTCTCGTTTACGGGATGTTTTCTCGGTAGAATTGTCGTTGCACAGTTTATTAGAATACCCAACCGTTGCCAGTTTAACTCAAACGATTGAGGTGCTTAATGTAGCCAAAAATAGTCACAGTCTATCCAAAAGTGGTAAAGTTATGACAACAGCCGCAGAAAATTATGAAGAAGGAGAATTATGAAAATAGGTTAACTAAAATTTAAGCTTTTCAGAACCCTTTTGGGAAAAAATGTAAAAAATTGTATCCATCACTAAAATTTATCATCCAGAATATGCTATAAATAGTTTCTGTTTAAAACAGTCTTTTTGTGGAGTATGTAAGCGGTTGCTCCCATAGTAACTGACTTTAACAATAACCACTCACTCCTCGCCATTGATAACCTTTATTTGTGCCATAGTGTTTAGTCTTTGAGGGTATTTAAATTTATGAGAACCGTTGATTATATCTCTAACAGTAGCTCTAGCTTGAGCTACTGAACCCAGCCAAACATCACCCCCCATTCCAAAAATACCAGAACATCAATTAGGGAAAAGGATACTATTAATGAAAGTCGCAGAATTTTTATCTTACTTAAATAGTTTAGACATCAATCTTTGGCTTGAGGAAGATAAGTTAAAATATCAAGCTCCCCAGGGAGCGATGACACCGGAAATTAAGCAAGAAATCGGCACAAGAAAACCAGAAATTCTCACTTTTTTAAGAAGCGCAACAACACCGTCTAAACCCCTTGAATCGGTGATTGATCCCGTTGCCAGAACTGAAGAGTTACCTCTATCTTTTGCTCAACAGAGAATGTGGTTTCTCTATCAGATGGATCAGCAAAATTCGGCTTATAATGAAGCTCTAACCATCCGTTTAACGGGACGCTTAAACATTGATATTTTAGAGCAAACGATTAATGCTATTATTCAACGGCATGAGAGCTTACGCACAACCTTTCCAATGGTTGAAGGAAAACCTATTCAAAAAATTGCTCCATCTCTAAAGATTAAATTATTAGTTATTAATTTAAAAGATATCCCCCAAGAGCAAATTGATAAACAGATTATTGAAGAACTACAAAAACCCTTTGATTTAACTCAAGCTCCCCTATTACGATGTACTCTGTTTGATCTGGGATATGAAAATTATATTTTAGTCAACGTTTTCCATCATATTATTATCGATGGTTGGTCAAAGGGCATTTTATTTAAAGAATTATCTAAATTTTATCAAGCACTTTTATCCAATTCAACCGTAGATTTACCCGAATTACCTATACAATATGCGGATTTTGCGGTATGGCAAAGACAATGGTTACAAGGTGAAATCTTAGAAAATCAGTTAAATTATTGGAAAAAACAATTAACGGGCGCTCCTCCTTTATTAGAACTTCCAACCGATAAACCCCGTCCAGCTACTGCCAATTTTCGAGGTCATAGTATCTCGTTTCAAATTAACTCAGAACTCACCGAAAAACTGAAACTTTTGAGCCAAAAGTCGGGGGCGACTTTATTTATGACCTTACTGGCTGCTTTAAACACTTTACTCTTCCGTTATAGTGGCCAAGATGATATTTTAATCGGGACACCTACCGCCAACCGAAACCGACAAGAAATTGAACCTTTGATTGGTTTTTTTGTCAACACTTTAGTGCTGCGAAATTCCCTAGAAGGAAATCCGACTTTTTCGGGATTATTACAGCAAGCTCGCAATGTTGTTTTAGAAGCTTATGCCAATCAAGATGTACCCTTTGAGCAAGTGGTTGATGGGTTAGAAATAGAACGAAGTTTAAGTTATAATCCCTTATTTCAGGTCATGTTTGCGCTGCAAAATGCCCCCCTCAATGCTTTAGAATTACCTGATTTAAAGGCTCAATATTTAGCCGTTGAAAACCAGAGAATTAAATTTGATCTCAGCTTAGTTTTAGAGGAAATTGAAACCGAAAAAGGAGCTTATTTAGAAGGTTTTTGGGAATATGATAGCGACCTATTTACCGCCGAAAGAATTACCCGCATGGTGGGTCATTTCCAAACTTTATTAAAAGGAATTGTAGCCAATCCTCAGCAAACCGTCGGGGAATTACCGTTACTGACTGAATCGGAAGAACAACAATTATTAGTAGAATGGAATCAAACTCAAACGTCTTATCCTGATCATTACTGTATTCATCAGTTATTTGAAGCGTGGGTAGAACAAACACCAGATGCCATAGCACTAATTTTTAAAGGCGAACAGCTAACCTACCGAGAACTAAACAGCAAGGCGAACCAATTAGCCAACTATTTACAAACCTTGGGGGTAAAACCAGAAACACTGGTGGGCATCTGTATCGAACCTTCCCTTGAAATGATAGTAGGGATTTTAGGTATCCTGAAAGCAGCTGGCGCTTATGTTCCCATAGACCCTACTTATCCATCTGAGCGGATCGCTTATATGCTCGATGATTCGCAACTAGCAGTTCTATTGACTGAGGAAAAACTGGTCACCTCGTTACCACAGCATCAAGCACAAGTAATTTGCTTAGATTCCGATTGGAAAGAAATCTCTACCGAAAGTAAAAGTTACCCTATCACTAGCCTAACACCAGAGAACTTAGCTTATGTCATTTACACTTCTGGCTCAACCGGAAAGCCGAAAGGAGTTCTCGTTGCTCATCGAGGATTGTGTAATCTATCCCAAGCACAAATCAAGCTATTTAACGTGCAGCCAGATAGTTGTGTCCTTCAGTTTGCATCCATTAGCTTTGATGCTTCTATTTCGGAAATTGTCATGGCTCTTTGTGCGGGGGCAAGGCTTTATCTGGGAACGCGGGAAGAACTACAACCAGGACAACCTTTACTGGAACTGTTACAAGAGCAGGAGATTACCCATTTGACTCTTGTGCCATCAGCACTCGCCGCTCTGTCCAGTGAGAACTTGCCAGCATTGCAGAATATCATTGTTGCGGGAGAACCCTGCCCTCCTTCTTTGGTTATTCAATGGGCTAATGGACGGCGTTTTTTTAATGCTTACGGGCCAACGGAATCCACTGTCTGTGCTACAGTTGCACAATGCTTTGAAGACATGAATATGCTGCCCATTGGTCGTCCGATCGCCAACACCAAAATCTATATTCTTGATCGCTATCTCCAACCCGTTCCTATTGGTGTTCCTGGGGAATTACATCTTGCCAGCGTTGGATTAGCTAAAGGATATCTCAACCGTCCAGAGTTAACCGATTCTAAATTTATTGCTAATCCTTTTAGTCAAAAACTCAGTGATCGCCTTTACAAAACCGGTGATTTAGTTCGTTATGTAAACGACGGACAAATTGAATTTATTGGACGTATTGATCATCAAGTTAAGATTAGAGGTTTTAGAATTGAATTAGGGGAAATTGAAACCATTCTCAATCAACATCCCCAAGTTAAAGAAGCGATTATTATTGCCAGAGAAGATCAACCCGGTGTTAAGCGTTTATGTGCTTATGTGATTGCCTCTCAAAACTTAACTGTTTCTCAATTGCGTTTATTTTTGCAAGAAAAGTTACCTCAATATATGGTTCCTGCTTTCTTCGTCTTGTTAGACGCTTTTCCCCTAACCCCTAATGGTAAAATCGATCGTCGCGCTCTCCCACAACCTGCACTAGAATTAGAGAATGAAGCTGCCATCAATTTTAGCCCAGGTACAGAAACAGAACGCATTCTCGCTGCAATTTGGCAAAGGGTTTTAGGACTTAAAACTATTAGTATTAACGATAACTTTTTTGAATTGGGAGGAGATTCTATCTTAGCCATTCAAATTATTGCTCAAGCTAATCAAGCGGGATTACAAATTACTCCTAAACAATTATTTAGTCATCAAACTATCGCTCAATTAGCCACCGTAGCGGAGCGAGTTTCGGTTAATCAAACCACACAGGATTTAGTCATCGGTCACGTCCCCTTAACTCCGATTCAAAAATGGTTTTTTGAACAAAACTGGCCCGAACGTCATCACTTTAATCAATCTATCTTGTTAGAGGTTCCCAATAATCTACAACCTGATTTATTAAAACAAACTATTTCTAAATTACTCTATCACCATGATGCTTTGCGGTTACGGTTTGTTCAAAAAGGGGAAAAATGGCAACAAAATCACAGCGATGATTGCAATAATTTTGCCTTTGAAAAGGTGGATTTATCCCATCTATCTTGCGATGAACAATTGACCAAGATAGCAGAAATTTCCGAGGTTCAACAACGGGTTCTGGATTTAGAGGAAGGACCCTTAATGGCGGTGGTTTTCTTCGCCTTGGCTGAGAGTGGAAAAATGTTAATTGTGATTCATCATTTAGCAGTAGATGGAATTTCTTGGCGGATTATCCTCGAAGATTTCGTCACTATTTACCAGCAATTAGAAAACCAAAAGCCCCTGCAACTTCCTCCTAAAACCAGTTCTTTTAAAACTTGGGCTGAGGAACTGCAAAACTATGCTACAACCCCAGAATTTCACGCTCAATTCAAGTATTGGCTAAACCGTGATTTTCCCTCAATTTCTCCTCTTCCTTTGGACTGTCAAGGTGAAGCTCAGTCCAACATTGTTGCCCATGCAAAAACGGTTTCTTTCACCTTAACCGAAGAACAAACCCGCTTACTCTTACAGGAGGTTCCGCAAGCTTATAACACCCAAATTAATGATATTTTATTAACCGCTTTAGTCCAAGCTTTTGGCCATTGGACAGGGAGTTATAAGCTTTTGCTTGACATGGAAGGTCATGGAAGAGAGAATGTAATTGAATCCGTGAATTTATCTCGAACTGTGGGTTGGTTTACCAGTATTTTTCCCGTCTTTTTGACCTTAGAAAATCTTCACCATCCCGGTGAATGTCTCAAGTCCATTAAAGAGCAATTACGACAAATTCCGAATCGGGGATTTGATTATGGAATTGGATATTATCTGAGTTCAGATTTAACGATTCAATCCCCGTTAAAAAACTATCCAAAAGCTCAAGTCAGCTTTAATTATTTAGGTCAATTTACAAGCCATCAAATCGGCGAGATAGGCTGGAAATTATCTCAAGAATCCACTGGTTCCATTCATAGTCCTTTGGGACAACGTTCCCATTTAATTGCGATTCATGGAATTGTGGTTGATGGGCAACTTGATATGGAATGGCAATATAGTGAAAATTTTCATCATCAAACAACGATCAAAAATTTAGCCGCTGCTTATCGAGATTCTTTAGAAAGCCTGATTAACCATTGTTTATCGGCAGAAGGGGGCTATACTCCATCGGATTTTCCCGATGCGGATCTTAATCAGGTAGAACTAGATGAACTGCTTTCAGAACTCGATTTTTAAACTCAATTTAATGTTTAACCCTCATGCTTGATAACAACTATGTCATCTCCTAATCTTCCCAGTGAAATTGAAAATCGTAAAAGCGAACATCTGCGAGTTTGTATCGAAGAAGATGTAGAATTTCAACAACTTACAAGCGATTTAGAAAAATATCGTTTTACCCATTGTTGTCTTCCTGAACTTGACCGTAGCGATATTGAACTGGGGACAACCTTTTTGGGGAAATCTCTAAAAGCTCCAATTCTAATATCTTCCATGACTGGAGGAACAGAATTAGCCCATTTAGTCAATACTCGATTGGCAACGGTCGCTCAACGCTATGGTTTAGCGATGGGGGTGGGTTCTCAACGCATTGCACTCGAACAACCGGAATTAGCGCCGACCTTTGCAGTCCGTTCTCTGGCACCAGATATTCTCCTGTTAGCGAATTTAGGGGCTGTACAGTTAAATTACGGCTGCGGTTTAGAAGACTGTTTAAAATTGGTGGAATTATTAGAAGCTGATGCCTTAATTCTGCATCTCAATCCTTTACAAGAATGGGTGCAATCGGGAGGCGATTCTAATTTTAAAGGGTTACTCGCTAAAATTCAGCAAATTTGCGCTCAATTACCCGTTCCTGTCATCGCCAAAGAAGTCGGAAATGGCATCTCTGCGGTGATGGCCAAACAATTAATTGAAGCCGGAGTCGCCGCGATTGATGTGGCGGGAGCCGGAGGCACGTCCTGGGCCAAAGTCGAAAGCCAAAGAGCCAAAGACAACAGACAAAGGCATCTCGGACAAGTTTTTGCCGATTGGGGTTTACCTACGGCTGAATGTATTACCGCCATTCGGTCCATGAATTCAACCATTCCTTTAATTGCTTCTGGGGGCTTAAAAAATGGCTTAGACCTTGCCAAATCCATCGCTTTAGGAGCCGATTTAGGAGGGTTGGCTCGACCGTTTCTCGTAGCAGCGATTGAATCAGAAGCCGCCGTTGATGAGTTGGTAAAATTTTTAATTGCTGAACTTGAAATTGTTTTATTTTGCACCGGAAATCCTAATTTATCCGCCCTTAAAAATTCAGGAGCCTTAAAACCATGTTAAAGTTTTCAATGGAATTGTGTTATCCCCAGCTTGATGTCAAAACCTTAAGCGTTGGCACTTTGGGTCCAAAAGAAACCAGTAGTGAACAAACCTTAAATTATCTAATTTCTCAATGGAAATTACAACAGATTTCGGTTAATAGTCATTTATTTGATAGCTTTACAGATTTAAAAGAATCTTTACTCGAAAATCAGATAGATTTGGCGTTAGTCCCCCATGCCTATGAAAAAATTAATGATTTCTATATGGAACCGAGGTTTAAACTAGGTTTTATCTTCACCTATCCCACACCCGTTTACGGATTAGCCAAGCGAAAAAATGAAGAAATCGTTTTAGAAAATTGTACCCTGGTTACTCATCCCGCTCCTCTTCCTTTACTTCCCTATTTATTACCTGGCGACCTGAATCAAAATAAGATTAAAATCAAATTTGTCAATTCTACCAGTGTGGCCGCTATTCAAGTTAAACAAGGGTTGGCAGATTTAGCCATTACCAATGAAAATGCCCTCCGAGAATATGATTTAGAATTTATTTCACAATATGGTAAAATTGAGATGAGTTGGTCTTTATTTCACAAAAAGGAAAACACCATGATTCAAAGTATTTATTTACCAGTGCATACCTAAAAAAGCTACCTATCCGCTCAAAATAGTTGCCTTCATCACATAAAAATAATTGAGATTTAACCTCTCAATTTCATTTTGAACCTGTACCCTAAAATCATGTCTGAATTTTTCCCAATTCCCGATCCTCTTAAACTCAATCATCATGTAGAATTAGAGGTTTTTCAATGCCAAGATACCATTTTTCAATTATACGTTATAGCTCCTAATGCTAAACTTGAATCCCACCAACATCCTGAAAGTCAAATTGGCATGGTATTCTCAGCAGAACTAGAACTGTATATTAAAGATTTGATTAAACCCTTAAGACCTTTGCAAGATGTTTATATAGCTGATGGCAATATTCCTCATGGTGCTTTTAATCCTTTATCAGAACCGATGATTGGATTTGATCTTAAACGGATTACCTCTGCTTTACCTTCAGAAGACGTTGTATTAACACTATCCAACAACCAAGATAAAATCACTCACTTACCTTGTCAATCTGTTAAGGGTTCTTGGTTTGAAATTGTCATAATGAAAATCCCTTCGGGTTATTCCATTCCCCCACATCAAGGTGAGCAAGAAGAAATCGGATTTATTTTGAATGGAAAATTAGAAATCTCCATAGAAAATGAAGAACAGTGTTTAGAATATGGTCAAATTTATTATGCTCCTTCAAAAGTTTTAAAAAAGGGATATAATTCATCTAAACAAGATATTAATTTGATTAAAATTTTAATTTAGTTCGTTTTATGATTTTAAGTTTAACCTCAAAATGCTAGGACAAAGTTTATGGATTTAGGATTAAAAGATAAAGTGGCTTTGATTACGGGAAGTAGTGCGGGAATTGGGTTTACCATTGCTGAAAAATTAGCAGAAGAAGGCTGTCACTTAATTATTTGTGGTCGCAATTCCCAACGCTTAGAACAAGCTTATCAATCTCTGGCTCAAGCTTATCCTGTCCAAGAAATTCTGAGTTTAGTGGCTGATGTCCATCAAGCTCAAGATTCTGAACAATTAATACAGGACTCTTTAAATCAATATGGCAAAATTGACATTTTAGTAAATAATTCTGAAGGAGCTAACTTTGCTGAGAATTTAATTGAAAACCTTTCCGATGAAGATTGGTTAAACGTTTTTCAAGGAAAATTAATGGGTTATATTCGATTAACCAATTTAGTGTTACCGATTATGAAAAAACAACATTGGGGAAGAATTGTTAATATCATTGGGACATCGGGAAAAGAGCCATCTCCTCGTTTAGTTAAATCGGGTGTTGTCAATGCAGCTTTAATGAATTTTACCAAATCAGTAGCTAGACAAACCGCCCCCTATAATGTTTTAATTAATAGTGTTAACCCCGGCGTTATTGATACCCCTAGACATCGAGAATATTTAGAAATTTATGCCAAAAAGCAAGGAACAACCCCAGATTTAATCCGAGAAGGAATTCTAAAAACAATTCCCATGAATCGAATTGGTACGACTGAAGAATTTGCTAATCTCGTTGTATTTTTAGCTTCAGAATGTGCGAGTTATATAACGGGAATTACTATTCCCATCGATGGTGGTTTATCCTCGTCAGCATTTTAAATTCAACCCTCCAGCATCATCAACAAGCATCATGAACACACAAACTAAACTCTCAAACCAAGCTCTTAACTATTATCCCATCGCAGATAAACAGTTTTTTCCCGTGTATTCCTATATGAATAATAGGATTAATATGTGGAATACAGAAAGAAAATTAAAACAAGAACTTCTCAATAATTCTTCAGTCATATTTGTTTATCAAATGGGGAAAGTCGGTTCAATGAGTACCTATTTGACCCTAAAAAAACATCTGCAAAATCAAGCTATTTATCATATTCATAATCTGAATTCAGAACATTTCTCAAAAATTTGGAAAACAATGCAACTGGAGAAACATTATCATGCTTTTACCTTTGGGCATTCCTGTATGACCAAATATTTAAGCGAACACATTGAGGAAATTAAAAATCAAAAAAATATTAAAATTATTACTGGAGTCCGAGAACCCATCGCCCGTAATATTTCTTGGTTTTTTCAAGTCATTCATTGTCAATCTGTTTTTCCTGAATTTTTTATAAAATATCAAGAAGGATTAATCACAATGGATGAAATTATTAAAAAATTTTGGTCTCAAAAATTTGTTTATGGAAAGCAGTTTGACTGGTTTGAAGAAGAATTGCAACCAGTTTTCGGCATTGATATCGCTTCCATTGATTTTCCGAAAGAAAAAGGTTATGCGATTGCGAATTTCCCAGACAGAAATATTGACTTATTAGTCTTAAAATTAGAAAAACTTGATTCTTGCTTAAAAGAAGCCCTAGAAACTTTTTTAGGTGTTGAAAATTTAGATTGTGAACGACTTGACCGAGCAGACTTTTTAGAAGCGGATGACTATCTCATCTATGATAATTTAAGAAAGAGTCTCACCTTTAGTGATGAATATTTAGAAGAAATTTATGATCAACCATTAGTGAGTCATTTTTACACCGATGAAGAAATTAACAAATTTAAACTCAAGTGGTCTAGTCAACGTTAAAGGTAATTCGTTCTAAGTTTATCGTATTTATTGAATAAAATTTGATTCAATAAACTCACGCACATTTTTATTTAATCTATTGGGAAAAATAATGGTAACACCTCAACAATCTAGGGTTAGTAAAAAAGATATTGAATCCATTTATCCCCTTTCTCCCATGCAGCAGGGGATGCTGTTTCATTCTTTATATAATCCAGAATCAAAGACGTATTTATCACAAATTCAAATCACCTTGCAAGGCAATTTAGATATTAATGCGTTCCAACAAGCTTGGCAAAAAGTAGTAGATAGACATAGTATTTTACGGACTTGTTTTGCTTGGAAAAAAACCAAACAGCCTTTACAAGTGGTTAGAAAAAATGTCACCTTGCCTTGGTTTAATCAGGATTGGCGATCACATTCTCCCGCCGAACAAGAAACTAAATTTCAGGAATTATTAACCTCTGATAAAGAGCAATATTTTGAATTAGATAAAGTCCCCTTAATTCGATGTCATTTAATTCGATTTGAAGATCAAAAATATGAATTTATCCATACTGGACATCATATTTTATTAGATGGTTGGGCAACAGCAATTCTGTTGAAAGAAGTTTTCGATTTTTACGCTGGACTCATCAACTATCAACCCGTCAATTTACCCACACCCCGCCCTTATCAAGACTATATTAATTGGCTACAACAGCAAGATCAAACTGAAGCCGAACGATTTTGGCGAAAAAATCTTCAAGGTTTTACCTCTCCAACTCCATTAGTCGTTGATAAACCGTTAAATCCTCTTGTTACTCAAAGTAAAAATTATCTTCATCAAAAATTAAAACTTTCTCCAGAAATTACCAGTCGTCTGAAATTACTCGCCCAAGAATATCGCCTTACTCTTTCTACCCTAATTCAAGGAGCTTGGGCTTTATTATTGCATCATTATAGTAGTGAATCTGATATTGTATTTGGGGCAACCGTTTCGGGACGACCGCCCAATTTTACTGGGATTGAATCGATGGTGGGGATGTTTTTAAATACCTTACCCGTTCGCATCCAAATTGAGTCTCAACTTGAATTATTAACTTGGTTTCAACAATTACAACAAGAGCATTTAGAACGAGAGCAATATAGTTATAGTTCTCTAATTGATATTCAAAAATGGAGTGAAATTCCGTCCCCTCATTCAGTTTTTGAAAGTTTTGTTGTCTTTGAAAATTTACCCTTTAGCGACAATGATAGTCAGAATTTAGGCGGTTTACAAGTCGGTGAAATGCAAGATTATGGCAATGCTGATTATCCCTTAACGGTTATTGTCACCCCAGGAGAAGCCTTAAGTATTAAAATTATTTATCCTCAAGAACGATTTGAAAATGACACCATTGAAAGGATGTTAGGTCATTTTAAAACCTTATTAGAAGGAATCGCCATTAATCCCCATCGTCGGATTCAAGACTTACCTTTATTAACGGAAGCTGAAGGTCAATTATTATTAATTGAATGGAATAAAACTGCACCCGAAACTCCCCTAAAACAGTGCGTTCATCAATTATTTGAGCAACAAACTCTCAAAACTACTTCAGCCATTGCCGTTGTTTTTCAAGAGCAACAATTAACCTACCAAGAACTGAATGAATCTGCTAATCAATTGGCTCATTATTTACAAAAAATTGGGGTGAGTTTTCAATCTTTAGTCGGGATTTGTTTAGAACGGTCTGTTAATATGGTAATTGCCGTTTTAGCAGTGTTAAAAGTAGGCGGTGTTTGTGTTCCCCTAGATCCAACCTATCCTCAAGAAAGACTTTCTTACATCCTGCAAGACACCCAAATCAAAACCTTATTAACCCAAAAAGATTGTCAATCTCTTTTAAACAGTGAAACCATTTCTCAACGGATTTTATTGGATGAACAAGGGTCAGAAATTGCCTTAGAACCCAAGACTAATCTTGACAACCCCGTGAGTTTAAAGGATTTGGCCTATATTATTTATAGTTCAGGCTCTACGGGTGTGCCAAAAGGGATTATGATCCTGCATCAATCCTTAACCAATATTATTGAGCATCATCAGGCGAAAATGTCACCGGAGAGAAATTTCTTACAATTTGCTCCCTTCAATTTCGATGTTAGCTATCACGAAATGTTTGCAGCCTGGTGTTTAGGGGGAAGCTTATTTATTGTTCCAGAAGATGCCCGCTTAGACCTTGCTAAAATAAGTCAATTATTGGCAAATAACCCTATTTATAAAGCGATTTTGCCCGTTACTTTGTTACAACAATTAATTGAAACCTATAGTGAGGAAACCTACTTATTTGCTAACTTGCGTGAAATTATTTCAGCTGGAGAGCAATTACAAATTACTCCAGCGATGATTTCTGCATTCAAGAAACTCGAACATTGTACGCTTTACAATTTTTATGGCCCGACAGAAGCGGATATCGTTACCAGTTATACCTTTGACCCTAATCCTGAGCTTTGGCCGAAGTATATTCCCATTGGTAAACCCGCGATTAATGTGCAAGTTTATATTTTAAATTCCCATCTTCAACCTGTACCCATCGGAGTCACTGGCGAGTTATATGTTGCGGGTGGCGGTTTAGCGCGGGGTTATTTCAACAATCCCCAATTAACCAAAGAAAAATTTATTGCTAATCCCTTTAGCGATAATTCATTGCTGTATAAAACTGGAGATTTAGCTCGTTATTTACCCAATGGAGACATTGAATATTTAGGAAGAATTGATGATGTGGTCAAAGTTAGAGGTTATAGAATTGAATTAGGGGAAGTAGAAACTATTTTAAATCAACATCCTCAAATTGCCCAAGCCATTGCTACAGTTCAGGGAGAAACCGCCAGAGAAAAATATTTAGCCGCTTATTTTATTCCCCGTCCAGGTGAAACCGTAAACCAAGTTGAATTACGTCATTTTCTTGAAAACTGGCTACCCGATTATATGATTCCCTCTGCTTTTGTGGTGATGGAATCTTTTCAACTCAGTCCTAACGGTAAAGTTGATCGAAAAGTCTTACCAATACCCGATAAAAACCCCTTATCGTTAACTCAAAATTATGTCGCTCCTCGAACTGCAATTGAAGAAGTTTTAGCAGAAATTTGGGCAGAAATTTTAGAAGTCGAACGAGTTGGGATTGAAGACGATTTCTTTCTGTTAGGTGGGCATTCTTTAAAAGCGATTCAACTGATTAGTAAAATCCGTCAAACCTTAGAAATTGAAATTTCTGTGCGCCAACTTTTTAATCACTCAACTATCAGCCAATTAACTCAAGTCATGATTGAATTAGTGGGTAATGAAGGTTTACTGAATGAAATTGCCGTAACAGTTCAAGAAATTTCTAGACTTTCACCAGAAGAAGTTCAAGCTTTATTATCTCAAAGCTGAACCTAAATGAATTAAACTTTCTATAGTGGACATTGATTTAAACTGAAGGAAAAAAATGACAAATCATCTCTTTGATTTAACAGGTAAAGTTGCAATTATCACGGGTGCTGCCCGAGGAATTGGTCGGGTATTAGCCCAAGGATTAGCACAAGCTGGAGCTAAGGTGGTAATTGGTGATATTAATCAAGTCGGTGCTGAACAAACGGTTCAACTGATTCAAGAAGCAGGAGGCGAAGCCATGGCAATTGAGACCGATGTTCGTCAACGTCAAGCTTGTCAGAATTTAATTAACCAGGCGGTTGCTCATTATGGTCAACTCGATATTATGGTCTGTAATGCAGGAGTTGAAATTCTCAAAAACACTGATGAATTAGAGGAATTTGAATGGGATCAGGTTATTAATGTTGACTTAAAAGGTTATTTTAATTGCGCTCAACTCGCAACCAAACAAATGATCAAACAAGGAACAGCAGGTTCAATTATTATGAATTCTTCTATCTGTGCTTTCGTTGCTGTTCCCAAATCTTCAGGAGCATATAGCGCCGCAAAAGGTGGTGTCAATCAATTAGTAAAATCCCTAGCGGTCGAATTAGCTAGTCACAAAATTCGAGTCAATGCTTTTGCACCGGGGTATATGAATAATATGATGGAAGGAACAGAAGGTTTACGTTCAACTTCGGATGAAATGGACGAATTATATACTAGAATTCC